>JANQPJ010000032.1 GCA_028289525.1 Pirellulales bacterium | reverse complement strand
GCAAGCGAGGGAAGAGGTTCCACTCAAGTTCCCTCGCTTGCGCGTCGGGCTTGTATTTGAGTGGTTTTCAAAACACCAGAAATATTTGCCGCACACCCCTGTGCTCTCCCAGGACGACTACAAAGTCGTTGTTAGGAGGATAGCGGCGACCAGCGGTCAAAGCGCGAAACAGATAATTTTACAGATTTTCAGAAAACAACCGGTTTTCTCTCTCATCACGTTTTCAAAAATGCGTTAATTTCGCTTGCGAGGTTTGCTCAACGATGCCTTGTGAGCTGCTGGCCGATAGGCGGCCAAGCGACTAATCCGCCCGTTGATCTCTTCCAGAATTGCGGCAAATTGATCTTCTTGATGGCTACCAAACCGTTTGCTGAAATCCTCACTACTCAGTCCCTCAGGCAAGCCTTCGACTACTGGCATGTAATCCTGCACCTGAAATGTCTCGGCCAGGTGTTCGAGTGACAAACGTTGACCAGTCAGTTCCATTGCCAGCCGAATGCCAGCTTTGTTGGCCGCCAAATCGGCAAAACTGAAACCAGACCCTCGCTGGGAGTCAATAATCTCCTTGGCCAGACCGGCCGCTTCGGCACTAGCACGGCCGAGGGCGATCGTTAGATGGGCTGACACCACGTAGTGTTGCGCCAAATCACGACGCCCTCGCATCGTGGGCTGGCCCAGCGCGGCAAGTCGTTGTCGACGCATCGTGGAGGTTTCGGCAGTCCGGCAAAAATCGCCTGTGTGGGGGACTTTGAGCAGAATGTCGGAACTGTCCAAGGCGATTCCCAAAGCCAGCAGCAACGAGCTAGCGGCGTACTCATCCGACAATTTGTCGGCGGCAGCCGCCGCAGAGCGTACATAGTAGCTGGTCAATTCATCGCCTTCACGGCGATACTGAGTCGGGCGTTCGCTGTTAGCTGGCGAGTTTGGCGCGGCCGTGCCAAACAAAATGCCTTCCAACGTCTGGGATGTTTTTAACACCGGCAACTTCGCATTGGTTTGGGCCGCCTGTAAAATGGACTTTAACACGGTTTGGGTCTGGCGAGCCAGTTCCGGATCGCCCAGGTTACGTCGAGCCGCCACGGCCAGCAGATCTGGCGCTTCTGGTCGCTCAACCTTAGCCGGCTTCGCTTCACGCGTTGTCTTGGCCCTGGTGGGCTTCGGGGTCGGTTTTTCCTGCTTGGCGACTTGCCTCGCTTTCTTCTTCTGTTTGGCAGCCATCTCGCGCAAGCGTTTCTGCGTCATGGCGTGGTTCAGCACTCGCTGGACTTGTGCCATTCGAAGTCTGGTAGCCGGCAAAAACGCCTCTCTGCGGTTCACATGACGAAACCGCATCTCTTCGCCCACCAGATTCATCACCACGGTGTTGGCCGGATCGAATCTAATTTGAAACGCGACCGATCGCGCCTGCCGATCTCCTAGCAGCGGCCGCATGACCGAGGTGGCTTCGACGCTATGCACGGCCCCTAGATAATGCCCTAGCTCGTGGATCAAAACCTCTAGACGTTCTGCTTCACTGATGACGCGAGATTGCTCGGAAACCAAAATATGAGTATGTAATGGTCCCCGCGTCCCTCCCAAGCGGTTGACCCCTTCGGCGATTCTGTACTGGCTCGTAAATCCGATCACCACTCCGCCTGAAAGCGGCTTCACTTCGCGTTCAAACTCGCTTAACGACTTGGCAAAGTCATCGGTCTTGTCGTGAGAATCCCACTCACCAAAATCAACCACTGCAAAACCAATGCGACAATGTCGCTCGATCACTTTCGAAGCGGCCAAGACTCGTTTGCGAAGACGTTTTTTCCAGATTGCTAGCGCCGCATTCTGTTCATCATCGACCAACACGCGAACCGGGATGGTGCGGACACGCAGTAAATCGGCTCCACGGGCAATACCGGTGCCGGTGATGGTTTCAGAACCGCCGCCCAAGGGACGCTTGCGTAGCTGCCAAGCATTCCCTTGGCCAACCACCTGATACACGGAATTGGCATCCAGCACTTGCGTGGTCGACTTGGCCGGTCGGGCAATCACGATGCGTGCTGCCCCAATCGCTGGAAGCGCGTGGAGAGTGCCTGCCGGGACGGTTACTTCACGAGCGGCGTCACTGGTAACGGCCTTCGGATACTCGACCCGAAACTGGATGCCTTGAGCCGTCGGATTGGTAATCACCACCACATCGGCGCGAGCGTTGCCTGGCATCCACCCCATGGCAACCAGGCCGACCAACCACCAACGCGTCAAACGACCGCAAGTCTGAGCAACAGCAGCAGCAACGACAATATTCCTTGCAGCATTCCGCCAGGAAGCACAAAGCGGTTTTGGAATCACTAGCATGTTTTTTCCGTCCGTCTGCAGAACTCTCTCTGCGCTTGCCCCGTGATCAACCGTATTATAACGGATCGGTCCCGAAGAGGCGACGGATGCGTCGGAAAGAGGGGGAGGTGCTGAACAGAAAAGCACGGTTTGCCAAACGTCGACTACTCGTCGTCAAACTCGAACTTGCCCAACACAAAGTCTCGAGTCGTCTCGCCTGGCTTGATTTGAATCTTGACCCCTTTGCGATACTCTTCGGGAATCAAGTTCTCCTTGCGATAGCGAACCATTCCGTCGCCTTGATCAGGCAATTGTTCGCCCTGGATAATCGCCGAGAAGCTGACCAATACTGGCCCGACGGGCACGCCTGGGGCGCGATAACGTCCGTCGACAACTGCCGTCCAAACCTCGGCCGCCTGTTCTTGCTCGAGCGGTGTGAAGACGATCACCCCCTCTTTCAAAGGCAGCCCCTTCACGGTGACCTTGCCCACCAAGAGCGTGGTTGGATACTGGGCTGTTCCATCGGTACACCCCAGTAGCAAAATCCACCCGATCAGTGAGCAGCCAACAATCTGTCTATTCCTGAAGCCATGCATTTTCAACTCTACGTCGCAAAAGACAAATTCAAATTCAATTTCAATCGTTTCAAACTTTGGTACGTGGTCAGTAGCAGCGGTCGGTGACCGCTCGCGATACCGGTCATTTTACCGATTCCCAGAGAATAATCTGTTTTTCAAACCCTGTTTTTAGTTGATTGTTTTAATCCCCCACAGGCTTTGTGTCGATGTCGAGTGTCGGCCGCAAGCGTCGTAACCGAGCAACAGCATGGTCTGACACGTCGGAATCCTGCAAGATCAACTGTTCCAGCCGAGAAAAACGAGCAAGCCGTTCGAGACCATCCTCCGGCATCCGGCTATGGCTCAGGTCGATCCGCGTCAGCAAAGGAAACTTGGCCAACAGCCGTAGCTGCTGCTCGCCAATCTGCTGTCCACGTAACGAAACCGTCTCCACACGACTGGTCCAATTTGGAAAAGTCGTACTCAGCCAACCAGCGCCACGCGGCTGCCAGGCAAGCCGATCGCGAAAAAAATTGTTCATTCCCACTTCGCCTCCCAAACGCTGAATCGCGGCAACCGCTTCCCGCTGAACCGATGCCTGCCAAGCCGCTCGGGCTGTCCAAGCCATGGCGGCAACGACGACGAGCAACACTAGCCGGTTGCCGAGCGACCGGAGTCGCAGCAGCCAGGACGAGTGGCGAAAGTTCGCATCCGACGAAGCATGGAAGCCAGGCATGAATCGTGAAATGTCAGAGGAAGGCGTGAAACCAATGCAAGACCCACAGACATTCGGCAAATCGCAGAGAAGCCGGCCGTGCAGGCAAGGGCAGCCTACTTCGTTGATGGTGCTTCGCCGATCTGTTCGACACACCAATCACCCAAGCCAGCTACAACGTCCACCCAAACATCACGCCTGCCAGTACCACCACGGTAACAATCAGCAACAACACGATGCCTGAATAGTCGACATCCCATTTGTTAGGGTCTTTCGTCTGCATCGTTCAATTGTAGCACGGCAAGTCCAAGTGAGGGAACCTCGTTGACAGGACCGATGGCAGCCCCTCGACGGTGGCACCAGCATTGCGTCCGAGCATGCTTTTCGCATCGTTGCCTTAAAGTAGAATCAGACCACGAATCACGCAAATCGCACGAATTTTTAATTTTTGCAACAGTTCAGCGGTCTGAAGTCATGTGCGGACTCATGTCTGGCCTTCGGCCAAAATCTTTCACTCCACTCGGCTGAAGCGTTACTAATTTTTATTCGTGGTCTTACTCTCGGGCAGAGCTTGGCGACCAGGATGCAATAATACTAGCTGGACAGCGCCACTTTGACATGGAATCCAAGCACGAAGCGAGGGGCGAGTGAACACTTTACGCTCAAAATCACTCGCCCCTCGCTTCGTGCTTGGATTGATGAGAAGTTTACAACAAAGTGGCGCTGTCCAGTTAGCCTGCTTCGCGGTGGCCTCGGGCATGTTCGCGGGCCAGATTCCAGTGAGGACCGCGGAGAATGGGGGAAGGCATCAGCCCAGCCAACGGCCCCACACGGCCATCAGCCCCGCCGTCCCAACGATGAGTTTCTACCGACTCTAGGATCCGTTCGGCCACGGCCAACACGTCACACCCTTGTTGGCCGGTTACGCGTGGCGCGGCACCTTGGCGAATGGCGGTTAGAAAATCGAGCTGTTCGTCAGCCAAGGCGTTGCCTTCAGCTCCCTCGACGGTTTCCTGAACCAGCACCTCTTCAAAGAAATGGTTTCTCAAATGATTCGCTTCTTCCGGCGACAAGGCGTCGACGTCCAATTGACGCTGGCGCACCAAATCGCTGGGCGTAAGCACCGTGGTGGTCCGCATTCCGAAGTCGACCGCGGCAAACAGTTCCGGCGTCCATACCTGCATGCTGCGATTGGCTTGGTAACTTACCCGAGACGCCGTCAAATTGGCAACACAGCCCGACTCGAACGTCAGGCGGGCATTGACCACATCCTCGTGTTTTCCAAGCACCGAGAGTCCTAGTGCCTGGACCGCAACGACCGGCGACTTGGTTAGCGCCAGCACAACATCCAGGTCGTGGATCATCAAATCGAGTACGACACCAACATCGGTTGAACGGAACGGATAGCCACTGACGCGCACCGCGTCGATGTATTTCGGGTCGTCTAGCTCGTCGAGCACGCGGCCCAAGGCTGGGTTGAATCGTTCGACATGGCCGACTTGGAGAATTTTTTCGCAAGCCTGGGCCTTGGCGTCCAGCTCCTGAGCTTCGGATAAATCGGCCGCCATCGGCTTTTCCATCAGCACGTGCAAGCCCTGGTCTAGCAACTGCATGCCGACGGCATGATGGGTACTCGTTGGGGTCGCTACAATCGCCGCATCGACCTTGCCGGCTAGTGCTTCGATGCCGGAGAGAGGTTCGGCGCCGCACTGTTCGGCAGTCGTGGTGCAAGCGGTTTCGTCCGGATCGACCACGGCCACCAGTTCAGCGTCGGGCTGCTGAGCTGCTAGACGAGCATGAATCCGCCCCAAATGACCGGTACCGACGACGGCTAGTTTCACGGGCTTCATCGCCCCACTCTCCCTTCAAAAAAGGCAAATCACTGCTGTTTCGCCAGGAAACCACGACCCGCTAGCGAGCTAGGCGGCACGCCGTAGCTCACGGCTGCGGCCATGCTTGCCTTCTTGTTGTCCTTGGACAAATTCCAACAGTTGTTGAACCTGGGGCACCAACTGATCATTGCCGCGCAAAATCTCTCGGGCCGGTTCCAGACCGACTTTGGCGCGATAAATCAAGCGGTGCGCTTCGGCCAAGCAGTTGATTACATCGGGGAAAAAACTGTTTCGTTTGAGCGCCACGATATTGATGCAGCGCGGTCGGGCTGGGGAGCCTTCGACCAACATGAACGGCGGCACATCGTGCAAGACTCGGGCTAGCCCAGAGACAAAGCTGTAACTGCCAATCGTGGCAAAGTGATGGACGCCGACGCTTCCAGAGATCGAGGCATGGTCGTGAATGTGAACATGACCCCCGAGCATTGTGCCGTTGGCAATGACAATGTGATCGCTCAACTCACAGTCGTGCGCAACGTGCGAACCGGCCATCAGATAGTTGTGGTCGCCGACTCGAGTTACCCCATGCTCTTTTTCGGTGGCCCGATTGATGGTCACCCCTTCTCGAATCGTATTGAAGTGCCCAATTTCAACTCGAGTATCGCTGCCTCGATAGCTAAGGTCTTGAGGTTCTCCACCGATCACCACGTTGGGATGAATATGGTTCTCTTCGCCAATCGTAACGCGTCCGGTAATTGTGACGTTGTTGGCAATCCGCGTTCCCCGACCGATACACACCTCGGGACCAATCACCGAAAAGGGTCCAATCTCGACATCTTCGTCGATCTCGGCGCGGTGATCCACATGGGCGTTGGCAGCGATCTCAATTGACATCTCGAAGCTCTTTCTCGCAAAGGCCCTGCCCCTTGTGGGGCTGGCCAACCTCGACTTTGTTTTTAGAGCCAGTTTTAAAACCTAGATTTGATCGCGAAATTCCGCGCGATCCTGTGTTACTTCGATCGGTTTTGGAAAGCGTTCTAAGCGGATTGCCGGAGCTGCTGGCCCATCTCGGCATGAGCCACCAGGCGTTTGACTAATTGGGCGTTCAGGCTATGCCCACTGCGACAGGCAACAAACTCGCCCACCAGGTCACAGCCGGCCAAGGCCAAGTCGCCCACCATATCGAGCATCTTGTGCCGCACACACTCGTCTTCAAATCGTAGTTCGTTATCAACCACTCCAGCGACATCGAAGACCAGCAGGTCGCGATGCGAAACACGCGTTCCCAGCCCTCGGGCCAGCATTCGGGTGGCTTCGCTCTTGAGCAGAAACGTACGGGTCGCGGCCAACTCGGTACGAAACACCTCGGGGTCAACGGTCAAGGAGAGCGACTGCTGCGGAATCGGGCTCTCCGCTCCGTAATCAAGCTGGTATTCCAAGCGGAATTCACCTGCCAGTGACGGTCTCGCTTCGATCCAAGCATCTCCCTGTTCCACGCGGCACGGCTGGTCGATCACCAACTGCAGACGTGCTTGGTCTTGCTCTTCGATACCTGCGGCCAACAGGGCTTCGGTGAATGCCAACGAAGAACCATCCATCCCTGGCATCTCTTCACTGTCGACGTGAACCGCGCAGTTGTCGATCTGTAAACCGGCCAGTGCGGCCAGAACGTGCTCGACCATCGAGGCGTGAGTTTTGCCAGAGACCAGATTTGTACGCCGTGGGACATCCTGGCGAAAGTCGACCAACGCCGGGATCGCCTTTGCGTTGGCCAAATCGTCGCGTACAAATACAACCCCGGATCCAGCCGCGGCTGGATGGAATTTTACACACACATCACGTCCACTCCAGTAACCAAACCCTTGGACTTGGACTGGCGCGCGAAGCGTGCGTTGCCTGCGAAGCGATTGCATCAAGTACCACCCTTTCCTCACCGAGCGACCATGCACTGTCGGCTAAACAACATCAGACCACAACCCTCACGCGAGCGACAACAACTGGTCGTACACGCGAAACGCGCAGCTTCGGCCCGCTGAGACGAAGCTGCGCGGGGAGCGTCTTTGCTATTGCCGTCGACCTGGAATGGCAGGACGGCGATTTGCCTGAGCAGCCGCAGGCCGCGCAGCGCCGCGATTCACCGCCTGAAGAATATCGGGCGTAATATCAACGCTGCCCTGATAGACGACCGGCTTATTGATCGCCCGCAGGACATCTTCCCGGCGATTGGGGTCGATCGGATCACCGTTGAATCGCAGCACCAACCCCAGCTTGCTCCGTTGGGCATAGTACTTCACGGCATCGTTGACTTCGAGATAAGTCTGGTAGTAGATCTTGGCTTCGCGTTCGAGCAATTCCTTGCGCTCTTTAGCAGCTCGCAAGTTGAACTTGGCCTTCTCCTCGGCCAGTTGCTCTTCCAAATTTTTGTAGTTCGCCGAGCCTGGCTTGTAGCTCTTGAGCATCTCTTCGCGTTTGGCGATTTGGCGACGCTCATCTCGAAGCTTATCTTCAATCTTTTTCACATCGCCCTTCATCTGATCCATCATCGCCTTGAAGCGAAGGTGGTTCTTAAAGATGTAGCTGATATCAACTACACCAATCCCATAACGCGATGCGTTGGCACTCGCGCCAGCAGGCGCTTGTCCTTGAGCCACATAGGCACTCGACAAACAGACCATCAGGGCGACGGCAATCACAGAAATTCTCACGGCCAGCTCTCCTTGCTGTTAGGGGGTCATCCATGACCTTGAGTGAGGCGAGGCATCGGAAGTCCAATGGCGGAAACAACTCCAATCAGATGCCACAACGGGTCGACTTGTAGGGGGGTATTTTGCCGAGAATCGCGTTTTGGGTAAATACCAGAATCCGGGGGTTTTTTGGTGTTTTGTAGCACTTTTGCCAAGTGCGGGAGAAAAATCCGAAATTCGAAACAAATTCAAAATCCGAAATCTCAATGTCTGAAACGACGAATGCCAAGTGTATGAACGCTGTGCTAGACGATTCTAGCCGCGATGTAACACATCGCTGGATCGAGTAACGCATCAGAGAGGCATGCTGGCGCGCATGGACAACGAACAACAAAAAACTAAAACAGCGAATTTCTCTGTGAACTCTGTGGTTTTACTTGATTCACGCGAGTCCAGCGATGTGTTACATCGCGGCTAGGGCACAAAGGGACATCGTTTACAACACGTGATTCTTTTTCGGTTTCTTCGTTTTTAGTTGTTCGTACGCGTGAGCGCGTCAAATCCCAAATCAGAACTCTCTCAACGCGGTGGATCGAGCACCACCTGGACCGTCACTCGTTTGCCATCGCGCTCGACGGTCACCGGCACCCGATCGCCCGACTTAAAATTGCGCAAAGCCGCGTCGAAATCGTCCAAGCCGCCTATCCGATCCTTGGCAAATTGCACGATCACATCACCGGCTTTGAGTCCCGCCCGGGCGGCAGGGCTATTCGGCGAAACCCCCGACAAGGCATAGCCTGGCGTCGCGGTGCCAAAATCGGGGATGCTGCCGAAATAAGGCCGCGAGCCTCCTCGAAAGGTCAACCCGCTACTGGTTTTTTGGTAGGTCGGCCGCTCGTCGGTCTGGACGATCCGTAGCACCAGATCGGTGACTAGTTCGCTTACGCGCCGCATGCCGGTGAGATTTAATTTTTCGAAATCGTCGCTCGGCTTGTGATAGTCGTCATGAACTCCCGTGAAGAAATGCAGTACCGGAATCTGCTTGGCGTAAAAAGTGTTGTGGTCGCTCGGACCAAACCCACTTGGCTTGAAGATTAACTTAAAGTTTAGCTCTGGCTTTGCCTGATTGAGCTGGTTGATCCAATCTTCAAACTGGCTCGCGGTGCCAGAGCCATGGACAATCAATTTGTTGTCTTTCAAACGGCCCACCATATCCATGTTGATCATGGCCACGGTCGACTCGAGCGGAAAGAGTGGATGTTTGGCGTAAAAAGCACTGCCCAACAGCCCCCGCTCCTCGCCGGTAAAGGCCACAAACACCACCCGACGGGCAAGCTTTTGGGAACGAGATTGCTCGGCCAACCGTTGAGCCACCTCGACCAACACCGCCGTTCCCGAAGCATTGTCGTCGGCGCCGTTGTGAATGGCCGTTTCGCCGATTGCCGCCGAGCCAGGCCCTCCGAAACCGAGATGGTCATAATGCGCCCCGACAATCACGGTCTCCGCAGCCAACGGCCCTTCGCCAGGCAACACGGCCACGACGTTTTTGATTTCAACCTGCTCGCGATCAATGGCGACTCGCCCCTCGACGCGCCAACCGGAAAGCTCAAAACTACGTGGCTTGAGATCCTGATCAATCTCGTTTTCCAGTTGGTCGAGACTAGTTTCGGCCGTCGCCAGCAACTGGTCGATTTCCGCCCTACGACACGAAACCACCGGCATCTCTCGCCCTGCATGGTCTTGCCCAGCCCGTTTGAGAGCCAACAGTGGGTCGCTTTCCCGATCAACCTGTTGGCCAAATTCGAGCAGTTGTTGGGCTAGACGCGCGATTTGATGCCGATGTGCCTGGCGTGCTTCAGGCGAGGCGGTTTTGAGTTGGGCAAACTTGGCTTGATCGGCTGCCAATTGATTGGCCGCGGCGGCCCAACGTCGCTCGATGGCCGCCGTCCGACGCTCGATTTCGACTCGACCGGTAACAAAAATTACGGCCGCCGCGCCATGCCGATAGGCATTGCTCACTTTGCTGCGAAACGTTGCTTCCTTCGTGGTTTTCGTGCCATCGAACACGCTGTGCGGATTGTTCTGCTGGGGTTCGTGACGCAGCAAAATCACTGCTTTGCCCTTCACGTCGACTTCTGCATAGTCGTCATAGCCGTGCGTGCGCGAAGTGATGCCATAGCCGGCAAAGACCAACGGCATGCGCAACGGGCCAGAACTACCAATCGCCAAAGGGTTAAACTGCTGGCCAACCTTCAAGGCAATCCGATCGTCGGATCCTGGGCCCACGAAGGCCAATGCATTCCCAACGCCAAGCTTGGCGCCGGTAGTGGTCGTAAACCGTTGATAGGGCTGGCCATCGAACAGATCGGTCTGGAGGCCAGATTGGCGAAAGTGCAGGGCCACCTCTTCGGCAGCCCGTTCGAGCCCCTGGGTGCCGACACCACGGCCCTCGAAGGCGTCCGACGCCAGTCGTTCGGTCAACGTGCCCAGCCGTTCCTCGACGGCGGTCGCGTTTTCCGCCGCCACGAGCGATGGCGACCAACTGGCCAATCCTACGAAAACTACAATCAGCCTGCTTCCCATTGCCACGATGCGTTCCATCAGATGTATCGTCCTTTGAGTCTTTTGGGTGTTAGGGGGAAATGCCCTTCGAACGCGCCATTGGTGTCGAAAACCGCCCGACTTCTCCAGATTCTTTGGCCACCGAGCGGTTTGGTCAAGCGGAATTCCGTGGCCTGTCCCCCGACGGTGGGTAATCCCAGGTGCCGTGGACACGAGTTTCGCGTTGAGCCCTGGCCTGTCGAACGCATAGAATGCACTCACTTGTCCACCTAGTCCATGACCAGCGTTTATTCGGAGAATCGATCGGTGCCATCGTTATTCGTCATTCGCGGACGCGACCAGGGAACGCGGTTCGAGTTGACCGAAGATCTGCTGACGATCGGTCGCGAGGCGTGTCAAGAAATCCAGCTCCAAGACACCGAAACCTCCAGACGGCATGCCGAACTGAGCAAGGTGGGCAATACCTATGTGTTGACCGACCTGGACAGCTCGAACGGCACCTTTGTCAATGGCCAGCAGATTACCCAACACACGCTGACCAGCGGCGATCAGGTGCAGTTTGGCCGTTCGTTGTTGCTTTATACCGGCGTGGCCGACCATTCGGCCGAAGATTTGGCCCAACAGATCAACATTGTTGGCCGTGGCGAGGCCGGCGATGGGTCGCGCATTCTGCACTCCATTCCTCAGCAAGAAGGAAGCCAAATTTTCGAGCCCCAGCCGGAGGAATCGCGCAGCCCTTGGCTTGCCCGAGCCCGCAGCAACCTACAGATCATGTATCGCACGGCCCTGGCGGTGAGCCACACGCTCGATATCGACGAGCTGCTGGCCCGAATCATGAACATGATCTTCGAATGGGTCGAAGCCGATCGGGGCTGCATCATGCTCTATGAGCCGGAGACCAAAAAACTTCAACCCAAGGTTCGCCGGCACCGCGAAGAGTCGGCCGCCGGCGACCAGATCTCGATCAGCCGCACGATTCTCGACTATGTAATCGACCGCAACGAAGGGGTGCTGACCAGCAATGCCCGAGAAGACGACCGCTGGGACACCGGTCAAAGCATCCTGCAAATGGGCATTCGCGAGGCGATCTGCGTCCCGATGCAAGGCCGTTACGATGTGGTGGGCGTAATCTATATCGACACGTCGATTACCCCTCAGCAGATGATCCGCATGGGCGGAACCAGCAACAAATTTACCGAAGAACACTTGAAATTGATGGTCGCCATTGCCCATCAAGCGGCCCTGGCGGTTGAAGATACCGGGTATTACAAGGCCATGGTCCAGGCTGAGCGGCTAGCGGCCGTCGGCCAAACGGTGGCTACCTTGTCGCACCACGTAAAGAACGTGCTGCAAGGCATTCGCGGCGGCAGCTACTTGATTGAACTCGGCCTGAGCGACCACACCGAAGAGGCCGCCGCAGCCCAGCCAGACGTCGAAAAGCTGGCCAAAGCCGCCGGCATGGTTCGCAAAGGCTGGGACATTGTGGACAAAAACCAGGAAAAAATCTCGACCCTGGTGCTCGACATGCTTACTTTTAGCAAGGAACGCGACCCGGAACCGGCCCCCTCGGACGTCAATCAGATTGTTGGCGAGGTCATCGAACTGATGCACCGTCGGGCAGTCGATCTCGACGTCACCCTGCGCTGGGAACCGCAGCACGACATTCCGATTCTGATGTTCGACCCCGACGGCATGCACCGAGCGGCGCTCAACGTCGTGACCAACGCGATCGACGCTTGCGACTTGGCGAAAAACGCCCTGGTCACGGTTCAAACCAGTTACTCGCCGGACGATCAAATGCTGCGTGTCGTCGTGCGAGACAACGGCACCGGCATTGCCGAAGAAGACCTAGAACAGATGTTTACGCTCTTCGTCTCGAAGAAGGGCGGCCGTGGCACCGGGCTAGGGCTGCCAGTGAGCCAAAAAATTCTCAACGAGCACGGCGGCCGCATTTTGGTCGAAAGCGAGCCAGGCAAGGGGAGTTGTTTTACGCTCGAGTTGCCGGCCAGCCCGCCTGATGAAACACCAGCGGACGATCCAGCCGATCCGCGCGAGACCATCTCGTTCGACTTGCCGAATCGGGATGCTGGGGACGCGTAGGTGTGGTGAAGTTGGTTATTAAAGCAAGTTGCTTTTTACCGTAGCGGACGTGACCTAGTTTTCGCCGAGGTTTTCCGACGAAACACCGGTACGCATTTTGGTAATTTGCTCTAGTGATTGGTTTTTAGTAATTAGTACGCGCCATTCGCGTCTTTCTCTGCTGCGCCTTCCCTGGCTCCTTGAATCTCAATTTTGACTTAGCGAAATCGCTTGTGGTATCCTATGAATACTCCCTGTACCCCCCAGGAAAATTTCGCCGTGGCCACACAAGAACAAATCGACAGTTTTTATCGTTTCGCGACTGAGCAGCTTAAAAACGCTGGTAAAGAGAAAACGGTCGACGAATTGTATGACCAATGGCGATTCGAGCATCAGAGTCCCGATGAGCATCAAGAGAATGTCGCCGCCATCCAAGGCGCAATCGACGACATGCATGCTGGTGACGCGGGACGAGATGCCGATGAGATCATTGCCAAAGTACGAAACACCTACCACTTTCCTACGCCTGAATGATCTTTCGCATCCGCATGCTGCGGCGAGCGAACGCCGATTTTCTCAGCATTGTTGATTATATTTACCAGCGGTCGCCGCAGGGAGCGGCTGCCTGGGTTGAAGCATTTGAAAACGCCAAATCAAGACTGGCGGAAAACGCCGACGGCTACTCTGAAGCCGATGAAAACGACCGTTTTGATCTCGACGTGAAGCAAGCTCTCTTCAAGACCAGGCGTGGACGTATCTACCGAATCATCTTCACGATCGTGGAAGACGAAGTCCGTATTCTTCGGGTCAGGGGCTCTGGCCAGGCACCCATCGAGCCGGGCGATGTGTAGAGTCAGGCCGCCTGAAACGATGTGGAGCGCGTCAGAGTAGTGCTCCGGCGACGAAGTCTCCAGCGCGGAAAGCGGAAGAAAGGTTGCCCGCGAATAAGCGCGAATGGACGCGAATATCTTACTCGGATTCGCGTCCATTCGCCGTTCCCAAGTAGAGCTTGGGAACGAGAGAAAACAGCGGCCGGTGGCCGAAGCGCGAAACGGGAGAATTTAGCCGTTTGCTCGTTCCCAAGCTCTGCTTGGGAACGCTTTCGCAGGAAGCTCTGCTTCCCAGGCATCTTTTTACATATTCTCCGATAAGAGACACATATCGCTTCTCAAAGTGTTTTGAAGCAGAGCTTCAAAAGCAGAGCGTCCCCAAGCAGAGCTTGGGAACGAGAGAAAACACGATCGCAAAACTTTTCTAGAGAAATGTACGCGATCGATTCGACCCTAGCCGCGACCGCAACGCGTCGCCGGGGCGCTAGAATCACGCCCGCGCCACTCTATCCGCTTTTAGCCCGTTTTTGCGGGGAAATGCTGCGAAATCGTACAAAACGCCGCACTTTTCACGCCCCTCGAAAAACTGCCGCAAAGGCGAGAATCCGCCAATTTTTTATTTTTCTGCGTAGAACCGGCGCAGTATGGCTAATATCTAGGTAGACGGCTCCTTTCCAAAGGGCCAGTCTTGTAGAGAAACCGATCCTGAAACGTCAATCAAGGAGATAAGTCAATGACTCGCAGCAAAAATCGAGGGTTCTTCAAGCGGTAGGCGCCTACCGCCGTTTGCCTGTGGCTTTCAGCAGCGAGAAAGCCAAGCACAGGGCAAACGGCGATGGGCGTCTTTTTGTTGCGCCTCGGCCCTGATGCGATCCAAGCCAAAAAGCGATCGATCAGGCGGCCGGAAAGCAAATTAAAAAGAACGCTCAGCGGTGCCGGGAAAATTTTCCGGCTAGCGTTTCCGAGAAAATTTCTCGGTTAGTGTTTCCGGGAGAATTTCTCGGGCAAAGCCACCGGTCAAATGGTCCGGTGAAACAAGCCCTGAAAGGTCAGGGCAACGTAAAGCGAAGAGAAAGTCGATTTAAATACAAGTTATTTAATGGCATATAGGAGATGCGTTCATGGTTGCCTTGAATTTTGATGCTGAAGTGACGGAAACGGACTATTGCCTGGGTAGTGTGGCCGTCGAGCCGATCGCCCGACGTCGTACGGCCCCGCATCGCCAAGAACGTTCGCAAGAGCGTTATTGCAGCAATCGACGTCATGGTCGCCGGCGTGGCAACGTGCCGCAGTCGAAGTCGGGACGCCGAGCACGGCGTCGTTCGGTGGCTGCTTAGTGCTCGATGACGTTCGATTTTGCTGGCGATTGTCCGGCGATGCGTTGCATCGCGGCTAGGGGTTACGAGCAAGCTGAATCAACTTGAGATACCAATCACCAAAAACCAATCACGAACAACCAACAACTGCTTCACAATGAGCGATTCCAAGCGAAAACACGATTTTGAACAGCTCTTCACCGACTGTCAGCGCGACCTGCTGCAGTATGTGACGACGTTGGTCTGGAATCGCACCGACGCGCTCGATGTGATGCAGGAGACGGCCGCCGCGCTGTGGGCCAAGTTCGACGAGTACGATCCTTCGCGGCCGTTCGACGTTTGGGCTCGCCAGTTTGCCCATCGTCAGGTGCTGGCCTATCGCAAACGGGCACGCCGCGACAGTTGGCGGTTGTTGCAGTTGGGCGACTCGGCGATCGAAGCGTTGGTCGCCGAGTATGAAAAACATTGCGGCGTGCTCGACGATCGCTTTCAGGCGTTGATCGAATGCCTGGAAAAACTTTGCGAGGAAGACTACGAGTTGGTCCAGCAACGTTATTGGGAAAAGGCCAATTTGCGTGACGTGGCCGTCGAGCGAGGCGTCTCCGACCACAAACTCTATCGCCAGTTGCAACGCATCCGTTTGCAGTTACAGAAATGTGTCAACACGTCGCTAGCCGAGGGGGAGATCTGATGATGTCTGAACTTCCCCGCAACGAACACGAACTCATCCGGCTCGTCTCGCGAGCGTGCGACGATCAGGCTAGCAGCGAAGAACTCCGCTGGCTCGATGAGCAGCTTGCCTGCGACCCTCAGGTACGCCGGCTGTTTCTGGAAGCGATGGCCCTCGAGGCCAACCTGACCGAATTGGCCGGTGTGGCCCTGTACGCCGACAGCCATCCGGCGGCCCCGTTAGTCGATTTCGAACAGATTTACACCGGCTCGATCCCCGTTCATCGACCTTCGGCCCCACAGGCACCACCAGCCAACAGCCTAGCAACCCTGCTGCGTCGCACCACTGGCGCGATCGACCGCACGATTCGTCGCGACCGCCATCCGGTGCGGTTTTGGACTGCTGTTTCGGTGCTCACGTTGGTCTTTCTGTCGACGCTGGCCGTTTGGATCTATCCGCGACGCGATGTCGAACCACGCATCGCTGAGCCGCCTAAATTCCAATCTCAGCGGCCGTTGCTGGTGGCCAAGGTGGTCGGCAGTGTCGAAGCCCGAGAGGCCCCAGGCAGTGCGCCTTGCTTTGTGGGAGCCCATTTGCGGCTTGGCCAAACGGTCCACTTGACCAGGGGCTTAGTGAAAATCGGCTTCAATTCCGGAGCGACCGCCATTTTGGAAGGGCCAGGCGAGCTGCGCCTCGAGGGCGACAATGCCGGTGAGTTGGTGCTTGGCAAGCTGGTGACTCGTGTTCCACCGCCGGCCGCCGGTTTTACGATTCACACCACGGCCGGCAAGATTGTCGACCTGGGCACCGAGTTTGGTATGGCCATTGATTCGCTTGGAAACGTGCGAGTTCAGGTATTCGAGGGCTTGGTGCGAGTGGAGCCGGCCGCCGTCGATCGTTTTGCCGACACCCTGGCACGCGACCTTCAGGCAGGCCAATCGCTGACACTCAGTGCCAGGGGAGCGATTCATGCGGAACCACCGCGTGAGACGGCTCGGTTCGTGCGTCATCTGCCTGCTTGGGCCGAGCGGACGCTGGTCTATCAGGGAGATTTTGACAGTCTCACACCTGGCAAGCTGGCCGGACAGGCCGGTTGGCAGAATGCCGAACACGCCGGTTGGCAGAATGCCGAACACCAGGTCTCCGACGGCCTTGACCGCTATCTGTTGGGGCCCGGCCAAGGCCGTACCCACAACGCGTCGCTCTACACGATTCCGGCCGAGGCGACGGCCGTGGTGTTTGAAGCCCGAATGCGAATGCGGGGGCGGTATAGCCACCAGATTGGCCCGACCGACGCCGAGGGCAACCGATTGTTCACCTTTGGCAGTCATGCCCATCAGGTCGGCTTTCGCGTTCGAGATTACGACCTGCGGGACGTCGCAACCGGCAACCTGACGGACGTCAACGCCCTGTCCGCATCCCGACATCACTGGTACGACGTGCGACTCACCGTTCGCTTCACCACCGGCGAGCCACGCGGCCGGTTGGAAGTTCGCAAGCTCAATCAGCCTCGGTTTTCGACCGTGGCCGATCAGATCGCCTTGAACCTGCCGAGCCGGTTTCACAGCCCTGCTCAGTGGACTGGCTTGGTCATCTGGCTCGGAAGTTCGTCCGACTGGCTCGACCATGTGAAAGTCGGCTACGTCGTTGGGCCGCATCAACCACAGACTCAACCGCCGCCGGACGAGGAGGCGGCCGCCTCGAAACCTTCAGTCACGTAACCCGTCTTGTTTGAATCACAAACCCATTGAAATTTTTAGACCCATTTTACTCAGGAGATTTGTCATGCGTATCACCACTCTTGTTGCCGCCGTTGCTTTGAACTTTTCGCTGGCCCTGTCTGCTGACGCAGGCACCCTTTTCCAGGATGACTTCGACGGTCTCGCCCTCGGCAATCTAAACGGGCAAAACGGCTGGACCGCCACGGTCGGCAATCCCCAAGTCGTAGTCGGTGACACCGGCGGCACCGATCATGTCTTGGCTGGAACCAGTGGCATTGCCCAGGGCGATGCGTTCAACGCCCCCTTGTTTAGCACCGCTGGCGCCAGATCGTTCACCATCACTACCAGACAACGTCTTCGAAGTGGGCAAGGTAATCGTGTCTTCCTCACAGACGCCGCAGGCAACCGCATTATTGGCTTTGGCGCAGGCTTTGGCGGCACTACTGGTTTTGTGATCGCCGATCCCGCCGGAACCCCCATCTTCGAAAGCAACTTCGCGCCTGGCAACGAAAACTTTTTGGTGGTTGGCGGTGGTGCCTCTCACCAGTGGTTCAACCTTCGCTTTACGGTCAACTTCAATGGCGATGCCGACGCGACGGGCACTCTGGAGGTCGATCGTTTTGGAGATGGTTTCGACACCCTCTTGAGCGACGTTGACCTGGACTTGGCTCCTCAGTTTGAACTGTCCACCAACTTTGCAGGCCTGGCGTTTCAGCTGAGAAACTTCAGCGACCGGATTAACAATGTTCTCTTGACGCAAGTCGTTCCTGAGCCGTCGACCGGATTGCTGTTGGGCTTGGGGTTGTTCGGCTTGGTCTCGCGTCGCAAGACGCGGTCGAGGGTTGAGGGTTGAGGGTGGAGGGAGACGCGCTCGCGCGTACGAACCATCACAAATTGCAAAACAAA
Organism: Pirellulales bacterium; assembly: GCA_028289525.1. Taxonomy (GTDB): domain Bacteria; phylum Planctomycetota; class Planctomycetia; order Pirellulales; family JAGQOS01; genus JANQPJ01. Next base: position 230 of record JANQPJ010000032.1, on the reverse strand, counting down.
ACAGAAAGTGAGTCGCGTGTTGTAAACGATGTGCTTTTGTCCCCTAGCCGCGACGCGACGCGTCGCCGGGGCGCTGGAGCAAAATTTGTCGTCATTGAGTTTACTCGCCCCAGCGCCCCGGCGACGAAGTCTCGTCGCGGCTAGGGATCACGAGCACATCTCGCTTACAACTCGTCATTTAGTGTTTTGAACCTTTGGATTTCGGATTTTGAATTTGTTTCGGATTTCGA
>JANQPJ010000109.1 GCA_028289525.1 Pirellulales bacterium | reverse complement strand
GGGACAGAAACGGGGACAGGTCCAGTTATTGACGATCCGGGCAGGCTGTGATAGATTCTGCGAATGCCCAGAACTGCTCGCAAAGCTCCTGGCGGATTGATCTATCACGTGCTCAATCGTGGCGTGGGGCGGCAGCAGTTGTTCTACTGCGACGATGACTACCTGGCCTTTGAGCAAGTCATTGTCGAGACGCTTGAGAAACGCAACATGCGCATCTTGGGCTACTGCCTGATGCCGAACCACTGGCACTTTGTTCTGTGGCCGGAAGCGGACGTCGATCTGGGGCGTTTCATGCAGCGGCTGACGATCACACATGTCACGCGCTGGCAAAAGAACTACAACATGGTCGGCTACGGCCATATGTACCAAGGCCGGTTCAAATCGTTTCCGGTCGAGACCGATGACTATTTCTGTCAAGTCATGCGTTACACCGAACGGAATGCGTTGCGAGCCAACCTGGTGTCGCACGCCGAGCAGTGGCAGTGGGGCAGTTTGTGGATTCGCGAATTCGGATCACCCGAGCACCGTTCGATACTGTCGGATTGGCCTGTTCGGCATCCTCGCAAATGGGTCCAATACGTGAATGAGCCGGTCAGCAATTCAGAGCTTAACGCCATTCGTCGAAGCTGCCAACGAGGTTCACCCTACGGCTCAGCCAAATGGGTCAAGAAAACGGCAGAGCAACTTGGGCTGGAGTCAACACTGCGCCGCCCAGGTAGGCCGAGGAGAACGTAAACTGGACCTGTCCCCGTTCCTTCCCTATTGGAATTGTAGGATGACACAGCACTTGGGCGCTGAACAAGCCAAGGAGGTTGCCGATATCCATGAAGAGTGTGAAGGTGGGCCACCGGCTGAAATAGCTATGGATTTAGTAAATAATGCTATAGGAAGGATGCTGGGAGCGGCGGGTGGAGATTGTGAAGCAGATTGCTTGGCCGCAGTTGATGCGGGAATTACCATGAATGCTCCCGTACCTGGTAGTGCGCCTCTACCAGGCCCGATATATCCATGACTCGTTTTTCTTGATGGAATAAACGCCGTCTATCCACTGAATTCGGCTGTTCGCGGTGGCATGATCGACGGATTTTAATCTAGTTAGTTGGCCTATAAGCACTGCTATGGCTTCAAAAAATTTCTTCTGGGTGGGGACTATACTAGCAGTCCTTCTTGTGTCGGTAGGCATCCTGGCTTTTCAATTTCGCCCTGGTATTCGTGTAACCCTCCACAACGCGGGATCATCGACAATTCGATCGGTAGCTCTACACGTTACGGGTAGCTCCACCAGCTTAGGCGACATTCATTCCGGTGCGGAGGCCATTACTCGCGTACGCCCTACGGGTGAATCTAGCCTGGAAATAGAGTTCGTTGATCAAGACGGGAAGAGCGTGCGTTTAGACGCAAACTGTTACTTCGAGTCAGGCTACCGCGGAACTATTCAGGTGTTGGTCAAGGACCGCAAGATCATCAAGAAACAACAAGACATCAACTTGTGGTGAGTTAATCCACCGACCTTGGACATACGAACGAGAAAAGGTGTCAAGTACCGAATTGGAGGATTAGGCAGATAGCGATTGGCCAGATTGCAAAACTGAAACGCTCTATGACGCTCAGAGCAACGTGGTGGAGGTGCGCCATCCGTGCTACTTCGACAGCAACGATAACGATGGGCACAACAAGTGTAACGACACGTTCACCTACACGCGGCGGAACTTGAAGGCCAGCCACACGGCGGCGGCCGGGGCACCGACGTTCGTGGCCTATGACCCGGCGGCGGTGAGCGTGACCGAATCGTTTACGTATTACCTCGACCGTCGGCTGCGCGAGCGGACCGATTTTCGTGGGAACGTGTGGGAGACGCTCTGGCACCAGTGTTGTGGGCGGAACCAAGGGTCGATCGATCCGGCCACCCACGGCACGATTCGCAACAACGATTTTTATAACAACGTAACCCATACGGTCGTGGTTGAGAATCTGGCCGGCGACGTGTCGACCAATGCCAAGGGCCTTCGGGTGATCGCGTCGGCCCACAACCCGGACGACAGCCGAACGCTGAACGAAACGACCACGCGATTCGATGCTCGGCATCGGCCAGTGGCGACCACGCGGTGGCTCACGTCGCCAGGATATGTCGACCCAAACGCGCCGCCGATCGCTGGATTGGATGGGGTGTCGGCCGCCAATGGTCTGACGACGCGCTACCTGTACGATGAAAACCTTACCGATGGCGTCGGTCTGGACGGCGGGCAGAGTGTCACGAAGCTTGACGGCAGCGGCACGTTTACGGTCGACATCAGCGACCTGCTGGCCGAACTGGCCCATGATGGGATCAGCCCAGCAGTTGGCAGCGACTTCAGCGCTACGGTGGCGATCAACCCTGAGGAAGAGATTCAGGTGACGATCACCGATGGTACTGGCCGTACGGTGGCTTCTGGCGTGATCGCACAGTAATGCATAGTGAAGCCACAGATGAACACGGATGAACACGGATTAAACGCTCGCATGAGTTGCAAACCATCCGTGCAAATCCGTATCAATCCGTGGCTCAAAACAAGATTGCCTAAACAAGATTCCTCCAACCATCAAGGATCATCCGATGAGACTGGTCAACGCAATGGCTCGTGGCGGTTTGATGCTCGCTTCTCTGTTGGTGCTGCTTGGCGCGCTGTCTGGTGAGGCGTCGGCCGGCACGCCGATTACCTGGACCGTGACGCTGCACGACAACGTGGTCAACGTGGCCGGGTTTGGCGACGTGGTCGAAACCCAAACGATTCGCCGTACCGCACTGCATACCGATGCCAACGCGGTGACCATCGTCACCAAGGTCCGCACCGACGGAGCCGGTCGGGTGATCGAGAGCGTCGACGCTGAAAACCAAATCACCAGCGCGACTTACGACGCGGGCGGCAACCGGCTAACAATCCGCGACCCCAATAATGTCGGTCAGGATTGCACGTTCGACGCTCGAAACCGAGACATTTCGTGCACCGACACACAAGGTGATACCACGCAAACCGGGTATAATGCAGCGAACCAAGTTGCGGTGGCCCAAGATTGACGGATTCCGGGCGGGGCATTTTCGGCTTCCTATTCGTCCGGTGAAAGATAGCCCAACGTTTGGTGAATCCTCACCGGATTGTAAAAGGTTTCGATGTACTTGAACACACTCAAGTGGGCATCTTCCAAACCAGCGTACTCGGCATGCTTGGACCACTCATGCTTCAACGACCAGAAGAACCGCTCCATCACCGCGTTGTCATAGCAGTCGCCGGTGCGGCTCATCGAGCAGGTAATGCCCAAGTCCACAGCGTCTGTTGGTACGCATCGCTCGTGTACTGGCAGCCACGGTCGCTGTGGTGCAATAGTTGCTTGCCATCGATCGGTACGACAGTCTAGCATCCCTTCCTTTTACCTGACTACCAAGCAAGATTGGCATGACCGAGCGCAAATTCATCAACGTCGATGAGTTGGTTCCGCAAGTGGCCGTGGAACAAGCTGCCGCGTATTACGGCGTTGAGACCGGGCGATTCACAGGACCGGTGAAGAAATCCGCACCCGTTGCTTCTTGGCCGAAAAGCAGCACAGCAGACGCACGCACAAAATTGCACTGGTTCGCAGAAAGGGCGAAAAACCCTTGGAAAACAGCAGGTTTTGCGACATCCTGCAACACCGAGCCAAATGGTGCAAACGAGAAAAGCGGATGGGGAGGGATTCGAACCCCCGGACGCGTTGCCACGTCAGCAGTTTTCAAGACTGCCGCCTTAGTCCACTCGGCCACCCATCCTGTGGAGGCGTTGCGTTTGCAGGAAGCAGAGAAGATCGCCCTGAAACGCCGCTCACGATTCGTCAAATTATAGCGATGCTAGCGGACACTGGCTATCGTGATTCGCCAGCACGGCCTGAGAACGTGTTTTAAAATTCCATTTCGCCGCGAGCGCGGCTGAAATTCTCCCCCTGCTGCGTTGTGCTGTATCGACGAATCTAGTCGATTCGCCTGCTTCGCACGCCTTGCGAGGGGAAGAATTCGCTCGCGATTCGGCTAGAAAGCGAATTTCAAAACACGTTCTGAGACGGGATTCCTTGCTGAAAATCCTAGAGCAAATTACCAAAATGCACACCGGTGTTTTGTCGGAAAACCTCAGCGAAAACGCTTGTCGCGCCCGCCATGGTAAAAAGCAACTTGCTTTAGGCCGCCTGTAAGGGGCGTGCTTGGCTTGCCCAGTCGATCCAGTTCGTGACTTCTGCCAAGTCTGGAGGAGTTCCACCTCGCAGAATCTGCTGGCCAGCGGTCGTTTCCAGTAATTCCACGATGCGATCCAGAATCGTGCTTGCCGTACCACTCGCAATGGTCGAGACATCTCGATAGCCTGCCGCGACCAAAAACTGAGCATCATGACCGCGGATTTGAGGAATCTGACAGGCTAGTTGTGCCTGATCTTGCCAGTCGCGGATCACGTCGACCGTGATCCAACGGGTATTCAGGCTCGGTGTCAGTTGCTCTGGCAACGCGGCCAGCAGGTCGGCCACGGTTTGGATGCCTACGTTTTTCAAACGCCGGGCTGTCTTCTTGCCAATCGACGGGGCTTCTTCAACCGGGGCCTCGGTCTCCAGGTAGAACCGTAGTGTCGAAGAGGGGACGGGTTGGCCAGAGGTTTTTGCGGGCTCGTCAACCACAGGGGAGGCTTGTTGAGGAGCAACCGTATTGATGATTCTAGAATGAGTAACGTCAGGCTCCAGAATTCCCGGCTCTGATGGCGGGAGCGTTTGAGATTCCACAACAGCGTGAGACTCCATCGGCAGCCGAGATTTCAACACCGGACGTGGTGGATTACGTGGCGCTCGAGTGCGGTGAAGCGAGTCGGGGTCGCTCGAAGCGTCTTGGGCTCGTTGTTGTCGAACCACACGGCTCTCCTCTGGCAGGTGAACTACGAGCTTTCCGGTCCGCTGCACTTCGTGATAGATCGCACGAATCTGTTCCCGCTCATGCGCGTCGCTGATTTTACGCTCAATCCATTGAATGGGTACCTGTAGCGTAGCCAGGTAGGTGTGGAGCGAAAGTGTTACATGCGGCGGTCTGACGCCTGAATCGACGAGAGCCCGTTCAAGAATGCGAGCGAATCCCACGGTTGCATAGGCAATCAACTCGGCCAAAATCACGCGGCTCGTTGAATCGAGGCCGGCTGGCGGATCACTCGCGCCTTGACGTAGATCGTAGTGTTCAACCACCGTCTCATAGTGCTGGTTGGCTCGCTCTGCTCCGGCAAGAATTGCCTGTTCAAGCCAGTTGCTGGTGTCTTCGAACTCGATTTCGGGATAAAGCGCCCTGGCTAGGGCAATCTCTTGCAAGTCGTCGTACGATTTGTTGATACTCCATTCCGCCGCACGGTGAATCTTCGTTTCTGCTTCGGATTGACCGGTGTGAAAAGGCTGGATTGGGTCCATGTAGTAATGGCTAAGCACGCCAGCCGCATAGCAAGCATTGGTCCAATCGCGTTGCACTAGAAACTGAACCGTTTGGTCATACCAACGCTGGGCCGCTTTGGGGGCGCCGCCCCAATAGTTATCACGAACGTGGATCACATGGTTGCGGAAATCCTTGAATTGGGTATCCGGCGCTTTCGATCCGCTCAAATACGAGCCGTGGTATTTAAGAAACACATTTTGCCAGGCCGAAGGGTTCGGGCCACGTAAATACCGCAACGCATCGAGTGCCATCTTGTGGTGCGTGTTACGGCAGTGTTGGGCAAACAGAACGCGAAACAGTAGATTCACGATAGCGTCTCACAGGGCACGTTGATCAACCGGCAAGAATCCTCATCACCAGCTTCGGCAGAGCTACGGTCGATGGGGAAGACTATACCTAGGGCGCCTGGTTTCTCCAATGTCAGTCTTGGTGTAATGGACCAAAGCGTCAAGGCATTAAGGGTCTCAGGACGGTTGCAAAGCCCTGAGTAGAGAGTAACAGCGATCGGTGGTCGAAGCGCGAAACAGGAGAATTTGGCCGTTTCGCGCTTTGGCCGCCGGCTGCTGCTTTTAACTTTGTAGCCGTCCTGTTAAGGAGATTAAGCCGTTTTCAGGCCAATCGCTGCAGCGGTATAATCATCGGTTGAAGGTTCTCTGCTGCTAGGCTTTGTTTTAAAATGCATTCGATGCCAGGGGATTTGAAGCCTGAAGCGAGGGGCGAAGGAATCGTTTGGCAGGAATTCCTTCGCCCCTCGCTTCAGGCTTTAGGGGGAAATCACCTCTTCGGTATGAAATAGGCGCTCTTCTCATCCGAAAATTATCGTCTGACTTACAAGATCGCTTGGCCGATTCGATGATCCAATTCACCTGGAAGGTATTGCTGCTGGCGGTCGCCTACTATGGCGCAGGTTGGCTGGGGGTCATGCTAGCTGTGCCGCGTGGTTACACGACCGGAATCTGGCCGCCTGCTGGAGTGGCGGTGGCGGCCATGTTGATTTTTGGTTGGCGGTTCTGGCCTGGGGTTTTTCTGGGGGCCTGTTTGACCAGCACCCATCTGGCCATGCGGGGAGGAGAACTTCATGTTCAGGAAGTTGCCATGTTGGCGATTTGGCACGGAGCCATCGCAACGTTGCAAGCAGGTATCGGTGCGAAACTGGTGCGACGCTACGTCGGATTTCCGAATCCCCTCACTCAGCAGGACGACATCATTCGCTTTTTGTTGCTGGCAGGCCCGGTGGGCTGTTTGGTCGGGGCGACTCTGGGCGTGACCAGTCTCCATCTCTTTGAACTTGTCGATCGTCGAGAGTGGATTCTCGAGTGGTGTACGTGGTATCTAGGCGATGCGTTGGGAGTGCTGATCGTTGCCCCGTTGATGCTGATCGTGGCTGGTCACCCTCGGCCGCTTTGGCGAGGCCGTTGGTTGTCGGTTGGCGTGCCGATTGTCATCGGATTTATCGTGGCGCTGGCGGCCTATTCATTCGCTCGTCAATATGAGCAGCAACATGTGTACGATCAATTTTCCGGGCGAGCGTCGATGTTGGCTCATCGCATCGAGGAGACGGTAAATCGCCACATCGAGGTCGTTCACTCGACAAAAAGTTTGTATGCCAGTTCACGCGAAGTAACGAGGGATGAGTTTCACCAGTTCACCAGCCCCTTGCTTGCCCGACATGAGGGAATTCGAGCGCTCGAGTGGATTCCCCGAGTTCAAGCGGATCGACGAGAAACGATGGAAGCCATGGCCCGCGAGCAGGGGTGGCCCAACTACCGCATTACCGAGCGTGCGGCCGATGGTCGTTTGGCGCCGGCTGGCGAGCGCGATGCCTACTTCCCGGTTTACTTCCTGGAGCCAAGCAATACGAATGAAGCGGCGCTCGGGTTTGACTTGGCTTCCGACCCGCTCCGCCGACGCGCTTTGGAACAAGCCTGCGATACGGCAACCACGGTGCTTACCCCACCGCTTCAACTGGTGCAAGACACGGACGAGTTGCCAGGGGTCTTAGTGTTTGAGCCTTTTTGGGGCCAAGGTAAACAATTGCAGACGGTTGCCGAGCGGCGCGACCAGTTGCTGGGCTATGTGCTGGGAGTGTTGCGTGTGGATACGATTGTGGAGACGGCGCTCGCTTCGCGACGTTGGGACGAAATTGAAATTCAAGTCACCGATGTGACTCAGCCTCGAAATCCTTTTCCGATGTACCTGGGCCAAGGGGGAAAAGTCAAACATGAGCGTTCTTTCATCGCTGCTGGCGCTCAGGCCAACCGTTGGTACCCGTTATGGACCGATACGGTTCAGGTGATGGACCGTACTTGGCGGTTTGACGTGATGCCGTCGCCGGCTTACCTGATTGCCGCACGTAGCTTGCAACCGTTGGTCGTGTTGGCCGGAGGGATGCTGTTTACAGGCTTGCTGGGGGCCTTTTTGCTGATTGGCAGTGGTCGAGCGGCCGAAATTGAAGCCTTGGTTGTTGAACGAACTGAGCAGTTGACACAGGCTAATCGGGAATTGGAAAACGAGGTGCTCGAACGCAAGCGAGCGGATGAAGCGTTGCTACAAGCCCATCAGGAATTAGAAAAACGCGTGGAGCAGCGAACCTACGAGTTGCGTCAATCACAACACCGTTATCAGGATCTTTACGATAACGCACCCGACATGTTCGCGACGATCGATGTGACCACCGAGCGAATTGTCGAGTGCAATGCGACGTTCTTGGCCTCGACTGGCTTTGATCGGGAAGAAATCTTTGGGCGTTCGGTGTTTGACTTGTTTCATCCAGATTGTTTGGAAGATGCTCGCCAGGCCTTTGATTTGCTGCTCACGCGTGGGGAACTGCGAGATGCTGAATTCTCTTTGTTGAGAAAGGATCAAGAACGGCTCGATGTGAGTCTGAATGTTTCGGCCGTGAGAGACGAGCAGGGGAAGGTTGTTCATCTGCGCTCGGTGTGGCTCGACATCACCGATCGGAAGCAGGCTGAAGAAAAAATTCGTCAGCAGCAAGCCGAACTGGCGCACGTTGCGCGATTTAGCACGATGGGGGAAATGGCCGCCGGACTGGCCCACGAAATCAACCAGCCGTTGGCTGCGATTGCGGCGTTTGCCGAAGGGGCCGCAATGCGAATTCGTAACGGGACGGCCGACCTGAACTCGTTGGGCGGAGTCGTGACGCGCATCAGCGACGATGTGCATCGGGCAGGCGAAATTATCCGCCGTTTGCGGAGGTTTATTCGCAAACGCGAACCTCAGCGGACACGAATCGATGTCAATCACCTGGTGCGCGACGTGATCCAGTTTGTGGCTTCTGATGCGGCTCATCAGGAAGTCGCGATTGAACTTCAGTTAACTCCTGGCCTGCCGTTGGCCAAGGGAGATGCGATCGAGGTGCAACAAGTCTTGCTGAACTTGATTCGCAACGGGATGGACGCCATGATGGAGGTGCCAGTTGACCAACGTCGACTCTCCGTAGCCACCGTGCCTTGGGAACCCGACATGGTTGAGGTTGTGGTTCGAGACCAAGGACATGGAATTGCAGAAGGCGAGGAAGATCAGGTGTTTGAGGCCTTTTTCTCTTCCAAGTCAGAAGGGCTAGGGATGGGGTTGGCAATCAGTCGTTCGTTAGTCGAGTCGAACGGTGGAAAAATTTGGGTGACACCAGGTAAGGGATCTGGTGCAGCGTTTCATTTTACGTTGCCACTAGAGCAGAGCTAGCGTAAGTGTAGCGTGGTTTCGTTGTAAAACTTTGGAAATCAAAGCGCGAGAGACGCTACAGTTCAGTTCGACCCGAGCTAGCAGGCGGAGCTGTGGATGATCAAGAATGAAGTAAAGGCTCAACCAACGGTTTTCTTGGTCGACGATGACCCCGGCGTACGGGAAGCGATCCAGTTTTTGGTCGAGTCGGTCGCCTTGGCGGTCGAGACATTTACTTCGGCCGATGAATTTCTGGCGGCCTACGATCCGAGTCGACCAGGCTGTTTGGTGTTAGACATTCGCATGCCTGGCACCAGTGGTTTGGAACTACAAGAACAGCTGCTTGCTCGGCAAAGCAAGTTGCCCGTGATTATGATTACCGGGCATGGTGATGTCCCGCTCTGTGTTCGAGCGTTTGAAGGCGGGGCGTTTGCGTTTGTTGAAAAGCCGATCGACCATCAGGTGTTGTTAGATCACATTCATCGTGCGATCAGGGCCGATGCGCAGCGGCGTCAAGCATGTGCTGAACGTCCTGAGATTGCCGCGAAAATCGAGCAGCTAACCCCGCGAGAACATGAGGTGATGGGATTGCTCGTCGATGGCAAGACGATGAAGAAGATTGCCAGCGAGCTGGAAATCAGCATCCAAACATGCTCGAAGCATCGGGCCAAGGTATTGCAAAAATTAGGCGTTGAAAACGATGTCGAACTCGTTCATCTGATGCTCAATTCACGCCGCAGCAGTTCTTAAAACCAGCTTTAAAGCCTAGTATGCGATGACATTTTTCTGCTTGGGAACGAGACTAAGTTAATTGCAGCGCCCCGGTGACGCGTCGCGGCTAGGAACTTTTGACAAAAGGAACTCCGCTAGCAGCTCGTCATTCGATTGAAAATAGCCGCGACGCGACGCGTCGCCGGGGCGCGCCAAAGTGCCTCTTCAGGCCATCGAGCGTTAGAGCAGATGCGAGCGTAAGTGCAGCGTTGTTTCGTCGTAAAACTTCGAAATCAAAGCGCGTCAGATTAAGTCGTGACTATTCCAGTTAAATAGTCAGGCACTGCGAGCACGACGAGTCGGCGGCGGTTCGTCCTGATCCTCGACTTCGTCGTCTTCATACTCTTCTTCGTAATCCTCTTCTTCCTCTTCGTATTCCGCGTCCGGGTCTTCTTCCTCTTCGTCCTCGTATTCGTATTCGTCCTCGTATTCTTCGTCGTCCTCTAGCTCATCGGCTGGTTCTTCGGCTTCTTCGTCTTCATATTCTTCGTCATACTCTTCCTCTTCAGCCTCTGGCTCAAGATCTTCCTCTGCTGCCTCGAAGACAACTTCCTCCTCTTCCAGTTCAGCCGACTCGGTCGCGACCGAAGGTTCCGCAGTCGTCGTGGCTACTGTCGCAGATTCGTCTTCAGGCTCTTCAGCGTCCTCCCAGCGGTTGCCTTCTTCCGAGGCGGAAGGACGAATTTTGTTCGGACGTTTGGGCTTAGGAGCGGGCGGAGTGGGTTCTTCCCCGGTCATTGCTTGCCAGTCGGCAAGCGTCATCAGCACCTCTCGGGCTTGGGAGCCGTTATAGGGGCCGACGATCCCATCTTCGGCCATGTAGTCGATCAGGCGAGCTGCTCGACCATAGCCAATGCCCAGGTTGCGCTGGAGTAGCGAGACGCTGCCTCGACCTTCGCGGACCACGATATCGACAGCGCTTTCATACAAATCATCGCGGTTCTTTAGCTGGCCTGGCTCGGACCCGGCTTCGTCCTTGGTCTTGAGTTCGACCAGTTCGTTCACGAATTGCGGCTCCGTGTGGCCAACAAAGTTGACCACCGACGTGATTTCTTCGTCCGTGAGGAACGTCCCTTGGCCGCGGAGGAGCGTGCTGGTGCCAGGCTGGAGGAAGAGCATGTCGCCGTTGCCCAACAGCTTGTCGGCGCCCATCTCGTCGAGCACCACGCGGCTGTCCGTGCGGCTCGACACCTGGAACGCAATGCGAGCAGGCAAGTTCGACTTGATTAAGCCGGTGATCACGTCAACCGTCGGCTTTTGCGTGGCCAGGATCAAGTGAATGCCGACCGCACGGCTCTTCTGCGCCAGCCGAATAATATGTTGCTCTACCTCTTTACCGGCGGTCATCATCAAGTCGGCGATTTCGTCGGCCACCACCACGATAAAGGGCAGATTCGTGGGGATGGCTGCCCGTTGCTCTTCGGATTCCGGTTGTAGCCGTTCCATCAGCTCTTCCTCGCCGAGCTGATTGTACGAAGTAATGTGCCGCACGCCAGCCTGGGCCAACAAGGCATAACGCTCTTCCATCTTGTCGACTGCCCAGGCCATGATCGCCTCGGCCTTCTTCATGTCGGTTACGACCGGATGCATCAGATGCGGCAAGGTTTTGTACGGGCTTAGTTCGACCATCTTCGGGTCGACCATCAACATCCGCACTTCATCGGGGCGTCGCGTCATCAGCATCGAAACGATGATCGAGTTCAGGCAGACACTCTTTCCGGTGCCAGTGCGACCGGCAATCAGCAAGTGAGGCATCGAAGCCAGGTCGACAACCATCGGGCCGCCGGAGACGTCTTTGCCCAAGTAGACCGGAATCTTCAGCCGTTTCGACCGGCCGCTGACCTCCTCCATCACTTCCCGCAGACGGACCAACTGCCGGTTTTCGTTAGGAACTTCGATACCGACCGAGTTTTTGCCTGGGATAGGGGCCACGATGCGCACACTGGGTACTCGCAAGGCGATCGCCAGGTCGTCGGCCAAACCGGTGATTTTCGAGAGTCGTAAGCCCGATTCGAGTTCGACCTCGTATTGGGCAATCACCGGGCCGGTGTCGATTTCGACCACTTTGACGTTGAAGCCAAAGCTGGCAAACGTCTCTTCCAGCAACCGGGCTTTGCGGCGCACCTCGCGTTCGTGCGCTTCATGCGAGACCTCATCCGCCTCGAGCAGCAAGTCGATCGGCGGCAACTCGTAGTCTGGCGCGTCTTCGATCAGATTGGCGTCCAGCGTTTCCAGCACTTCTTCGTGCTCCGGTGCTTTCTTCCGGCGAATGTTCAACGCGCCGGCTAGCCGCTTTTTCACGCTGGGACGTTTGACGACCGGCTCTTCCGTCTCCTCTTCCTCATCGGCGTCGTCCGGCTCATTTTGTTTGCCGCCAATCCGAATTTCCAGCTCAGGCTCCTCTTCGCCCTCGTCTTCCAGGGGCTCGTCTTCTTCGGCCTCTGCTTCCTCATACTCCTCTTCTTCTTCCCAGTCCTCTTCCTCTTCTCCTTCGTCTTCCTCGTCAACGGCAGGCGCGCGACGTAACGTGGCCACCGTGGCCGACGCATGCGTAAGCCCCACGGCCGACCATCGCAGCGTGGCCGCCGTGGCGCGGAAGGCAAGATAATCGGTGCTCATCAACAAACCGGCTAAAAAGACGCTGAGTGTGAGAATCACAGTGCCGGCGGTGGCAAAGTGCATGGTTAGCAGCGTGTGGCCTGCCGCGCCTAGATAGCCGCCAGGACCGACGATCGGGCCGGGAGAAACCTGAGTCATGGCGGTTGCCGCGAACGTGCAGATCGCGGTGAGTGTCATGGCCCAGCCCAAGGTGCGCAGCAACGGCTGATCGACCTCGCGCCGCGCCAGCAGCAAGAAGTCAAGCACGGCCAGCGAAGCTACCAGGTAGTAAGCCCCAAAACCAAATAGGTTTAGCAAGCTCGTGGCCAGCAGAGCGCCGGTGCGGCCACACAGGTTATGGATCGTTTCGCCAGGCGGATAGACTTGGCTGCCTGGCGGATCGGAGACCCGATAGGAGCCCAACGACAGGGAGAGAAAGACGA
>JANQPJ010000014.1 GCA_028289525.1 Pirellulales bacterium | reverse complement strand
GGCCGTCATCATCGCTCCAAAAGCGCCTTTTTCGTGGCGCAATTCCTCGACCACTTCGATTCCCCGCTCGGTGAGCAGCACTTCGGCGTTGACGATGTTGACCTCCTGGTCCATGGCCGTTTGCAACAGCCCGGCGGCAAAACTGGCGGTCAACAGCTTCGTCTCTTTGTCGGCCACTTCTCCCCGATAGGTGAGCCGGCAACTTTGAGCGCCGGGCCGATGCCATTGGGCCATTAAAATTCCTAAACGGTAGGCAACGTCGAGATAGCCTCGCAAACCGTCCAGCACCGCCGGATCGAGCGACACCATGTTGACCGCGTGGCGGATGGCACCGGTTTGTAAATAGTCGACCAACAAGTTGACCGCTTCCACGGCCACTTGGGTTTGGGCTTCTTCAGTGCTGGCACCCAGATGGGGCGTGGCCAACACGCCTGGCATGCCGAACAGCGGGCTATCGGTACACGGTTCCGTCGGGTAGACATCCAAGGCCACGCCGGCAATCTTGCCGCTGGCCAGCCCTGCGCGAAGGGCTTCCTCGTTGTAAATTCCCCCCCGGGCACAGTTAATCAGCCGCACTCCAGGCCGCATTTGCTCGACTGCTTCTTGGTCGACCAGATCTCTGGTTTCATCGGTCAATGGGGTATGAACGGTCAGATAATCGACTCGGGGAAACAGCTCGGTCACTTCGGCCACCGGCTCGACGCCAAGCTCTTGAGCCCGTTCTTCGGAAAGAAACGGGTCGTATGCCAGAATCTGCATCTCCATCGCTCGAGCGCGGCTCGCCAGCGCTTGACCGATACGGCCCATGCCGACGATGCCCAAGGTTTTACCGGCCAGCTGGGTGCCCATATATTGTTTGCGATCCCAGCGTCCCTCGAGCAGGCTTTGGTTGGCCGGGGCGATGTTGCGCGACAGGGCCAACATCATCGCCAAGGCATGTTCGGCCGTGCTAAGCGTGTTGCCGGTCGGCGTGTTCATCACCACGATGCCCAATCGCGTGGCGGCCGTCTTGTCGATGTTGTCGGTCCCCACGCCTGCGCGGACGATGGCTTTGAGCCGTGCGTTGCTTTCCAACACCTCGGCCGTGATCTTTACTCCGCTCCGGCAAACGGCACCGTCATATTCCTGGAGTGTTTTTCGCAGCTCGTCGCCCTTGAGTCCGGTCTGTACGTCGAATTCGATGCCGTCGGCCTGCTCGAGCAGAGCGAGTCCCTCGGATGCCAACGGGTCCAGAACAATCACGCGCGCGGTGGCCATCGTGTTCACTTTCAAAAATAAAATTCCAAATTCAGTCGTTCCGAAAACCCAAACAAACTAGGAGTTTCAGACGTTCCAAATTGCTCGAGTTGATCGGGTAGCAGCGGTCGGTGACCGCTCGCGAAACAGGGAGTTTTACAGCGTTCTCTACGAGCCATGCTGGGCGGCAAACTCTTGCATGAAGCTGGACAGCCGGTCGACGCCCTCCGGCGGCATGGCGTTGTAAATCGAAGCCCGAATTCCGCCCACCGAGCGATGGCCTTTGAGGGCATGCAATTGATGCTCCTTGGCCTGGCGGAGAAATTGGGCCTCTAAATCGGCATCCGGCAAGCGGAACGTGACGTTCATCAACGAGCGATCGGCCGGTCGAGCATGCCCTCGATAAAAACCATTGCTCTCGTCAATCACTCGGTACAACAGGGCTGCCTTATCGCGATTTCGCTGGTCGATTCCGTCCAGACCGCCCTGCTCGTGCAACAACCACTTGGCCACCAATCCGACCAGATAGATCCCAAAAGTCGGCGGCGTGTTGTAACAAGAGTTGTTCTCGGCATGATTTCGATACAGCAACATGCCTGGCAAACCGTCCGGCGCGCGTGCGAGCAAGTCGTCGCGAACAATCACCACCGTCACGCCTGCCGGACCGGCGTTCTTTTGGGCACACGCATAAATCAGCCCATAGCGGTCGACCGGAATCGGACGGCTCAGAAAATCGGACGACATGTCGGCCACCAAGGGCCGGTCGCCGACCTCCGGCTCGGTCGCAAACTGCACGCCTTCGATCGTCTCGTTCGTGGTGATGTGGACATAGGCCGCGTCGTCCGACAACGCGAGCGCCTCATCGCTAGGCAACCGATCATAGCCGGTCTCGGCGCCATCCCACGCCACCTGAGTTTTCCCCTCGCGCCGGGCTTCCTCCAGGGCCTTCTTGCCCCAGGAACCGGTCAACACATAGTCGGCCGTTTGCCCATGCTCGCCGAGCAAGTTCATCGGCACCATCGAAAACTGCAACCGGCTACCGCCTTGCAGAAAGAGCACCTGATACCCCGACGGCACGTTGAGCAGCGTCCGCAGATCGGCCGTCGTTTGTGCTAAGATGGCGCTAAAATCGGCCGACCGATGGCTAATTTCCAGGACCGACGCCCCCACGCCAGGCAGCGCCATCAGATCGCGTTGGGCCTCGGCCAACACGGCTTCCGGCAACACTGCCGGGCCGGCTGAAAAGTTGTAAACCCGCTCACTCATGCTACTCGTCTCACAATCACACGGCTCGAAGTGGCCTGAATCAAATCGGCCATTGTAACGCCAGCAGCGCCACTTGGCGATGGCCTCGACCGACCAGATAGGCAAACTGCAAAGTCGGCATTTGAAGCCCGAACAGCGGCCAGCGGCCGAAACGCGAAACAGGAAAATTTCTCTCGTTCCCAAGCTCTGCTTGGGAACGCTCTGTTTTTGAAGCTCTGCTTCCTTGACGCTTCGAGAAACGTCTTGTTCCTAATCGGAGCCCCCATCAAAAAAGCCTTGGAAGCAGAGCTTCCTTCTGAAAGGTTCCCAAGCAGAGCTTGGGAACCAGTTTACCAATACAAAGCCCGCAGCGCTAGCAAGGGAAAACACGGTAAATTCCCTTGCTAGCGCTGCGGGCTTGTATTAAAAGTTTCTACCCAGTTTGAAAAACTGACTTGCCCGGTTGCTCCCCTAGCCGCGACGCAATGC
>JANQPJ010000099.1 GCA_028289525.1 Pirellulales bacterium | reverse complement strand
TGGTGATGCGGCAAAAACCTCGCCAGATTCCGTTCCCCGCTCTCCAATTTCTTGCCGCTCGACAGACCGCCAACCGACGCAGTTTGCGACTTCGGCATTGGGTGCTGCTCACACTTCGAGTGGCGCTGATTGCCTTGGTGGCTCTGGCACTGGCCCAGCCGACCATCCTGGGAACCGGGGTGCTAGGCGGCCGCGAAGCGCCGGTGGCCGCGGCCTTGGTGTTCGACACCTCGCCCCGGATGGAATACCGACATCAAAACCGGTCGCGTCGAGTAGTGGCCCAGGAGTTTGCCGCCTGGATACTTACTCGATTGCCTGGTCAGAGCCAGGTCGCCGTGCTCGACGGTCGGGCTGAACAGGCCGCCTTCTCGATCGACCTGGGGGCGGCCCAACAACGGATCGAGCGGCTGCGAGAAGTGCCACTGGAAAACTTGTTGCCGCGCCAAATCGAACAAGCCCTCGACCTGTTGTCCGAAAGCCCGTTGGCGCGACGCGAAATTTATGTGTTTACCGATCGAACCGAAGATGCCTGGAACGAACAGACCCCAGGCCGTTTGCAAACACGGCTTGCCGAACAGACCGACGTAGGGATTTATGTGATTGACGTGGGGGTCGAGCAGGTACAAAACTTTTCGCTCGGTTCGATTCAAATACCACGTGAGGTGATGACCGGGCAAGGCGGCTTAACCTTAACGGTCCCGGTATCGCGCCAAGGTTCCGATGAAAGCCGGCCGGTGGAACTGCTGCTCGCAGACCAACAGCAAACGCTGCGTCGTCAGGCGGTTCAGGATGTCACTTGGCAGGCTGGCCGTGCTGAGCAGATTGCGTTTCCGCTGCGCGGCTTGGCCCCTGGCACCCATCAGGGCGTGATTCGTCTGGCCGGCGACGACGCCTTGGCGTGTGATAACACGCGTTATTTCACGGTCCATGTCCGCGATGCCTGGCAGGTGCTGGTCGCTGCCGCCCAGCCTGACGATGCGATCTATTGGACCGAAGCGATTTCGCCAGAGCTGTTTCGTCGGACTGGTCGCGCCCAGTTCAAATGCCACGTGGTGTCGCTTGACCAGCTTGAATCGGTCCGGTTGGCCGACTATCGGGCAGTCTGTTTGCTCGATCCCCGGCCGCTCGACAATCGCGTGTGGGAAGATTTGGTCCGATATGCGACCGCCGGCGGGTCGGTGGCGCTGTTTCTCGGCCGTCGCGCCCAGCCGATCGACCAATTCAACAAGCCGAGCGCACTCCAACTGCTACCAGCGG
The DNA here is from genome assembly GCA_028289525.1 of Pirellulales bacterium. Taxonomy (GTDB): domain Bacteria; phylum Planctomycetota; class Planctomycetia; order Pirellulales; family JAGQOS01; genus JANQPJ01. The sequence continues at coordinate 19,139 of JANQPJ010000099.1, read as the reverse complement.
CGTTGGTGCGGCAATCGCGACACGAAACGTTCCTAGCGCCCGATCGTGCTGGCCACCCGATGCTCAATCGGTTTGGGCAATTGGCCAACGCCGTGCCCTGGCAAGCCTATCCGGTGTTCCGCTATTGGCAACTCGCCCCGCCCCAACCAACCGCCCGAGTCGTAGTGCCGATGGCCAATGGCGATCCGGCCATTTTCGAGCAGCCCCTTGGCAAAGGACTCGTGATGACGATGGTCACACCGGTTTCCGATGCGGCCAATCGACCGGGTCGAGTGCCTTGGAACACATTGCCGACAGGCCTCGAACCGTGGCCATTTGTCATGCTGGCAGGCGAAATGATGAATCACCTAGTCGGCAGCCACGCTCAACAGGCAAACCTGCTGGTGGGCCAACCGGCCGTGATTTCGGTGCCTGACCGTCGCTATCAACTGGTTTCCATCACCACGCCTACCGGACAGCGCATCCGCCAGAATGTCGATCCTCGGTCGCGGCAAGCGGTGGTTTCCGCCACCGAACCGGCCGGCAATTTTCGAGTGCGCGCCGGCGGAGCCGACGACGGATTGAACACCGGCTTTAGCGTCAATCTGTCTGACCGTTTTAGCCGTTTAACCCGCCTGAGCGACGAGCAGCTCTCGGCAACGCTTGGCAGCGACCGATACCAAGTGGCGCGCACCACCGCCGAAATCGAACGCAACCAAGGCGTGGGACGTGTTGGCCATGAGCTATCCCCATGGCTCATGATCCTATTCGCACTCGTACTCGCAGCAGAACAACTCCTGGCAAACCGATTTTACAAAGAAAGTTTTTAGTTGTTGGTTTTTGGTTGTTAGTACGCGGCGAGCGCGTTCCCTCCACCTTCCACCCTAAACCCTCCACCGCGTCTCACCACCGCATCCCGATGTCCGAAATCACCTTCAATCCGGTCGGCAGCTTTGGCTTGGTGGCCATCGTGATGCTAGGGTTGCTCGGCCTGTTATGGTTTGGGCCAGACCGATCTCGAACGACCCGACGGCAGCGTCTGCTGCTTACGGCGCTGCGCGGGTTCGTGCTGTTGGTGCTGTTGTTCACGCTGCTGCGCCCAGCCCGACTGTTGACGACTCAGACCAAGCAATCGGCCACTCTGGTGCTGCTGGTCGATCGCTCGCGCAGCATGCAGGTAGTGGATGCGCTGGGCGGACGGTCGCGATTTGATTCGGTCCGTTCGCTGCTGGCCGAGGCGCAACCGCAGTTCGACGCCTTGGCTGAGGATCTGGAGATCAACCTTTATACGTTCGATCGTACGGTTGAGCCGATGCCGAGGGTCGAAGGTCGGCCGAGGCTAAAAGGTTCTCCGCAGGGAGAGCAAACCGCCATCGGGGCGGCGTTGGCCGAAGTGATTCGCCGCGAGTCAGGCAAACGAGTCGTCGGGGTCTTTCTACTGAGCGACGGCGCGCAACGGGCTTATGCGCCGTTGGACTTGCCACCCCAAATCGCTGCCACCCGATTGGCCGATCTAGGCTACCCGCTCTATACCGTGGTGTTTGGTCAGGCACGCGGACAACAGCAATCGCGCGATGTGGCGATCGACGAATTGCTGGTCAATCCAACGGTGTTTGAAAAAAATCAACTCGAAGTGATCTGTGCGCTGCGCGCGCCCGGCTACGATGGCCGCGAATTGACCGTGCAACTGCTGTATGAAACCAAGCCTGGCAACCTGGAGGTGGTGCGGGCTGCCAAATTGCTGGCAACGGCCGATCGCAAGCAAACGGTCCGCTTCCGGTACACGCCCGAGTCGCCAGGCGAGCATAAACTGACCGTGCGCGCGGTTACCCAGCCAGACGAGCTGGTGGTGACCAACAACGCCCAGAGCACATTCATCAAGGTGCTAGCCGGCGGGTTGAACGTGCTTTATCTCGGTAGCGGGCTGCCGCTCGAACAACGCTACGTGGCCGGCGCGCTGGCCGCTTCGCCAGACGTCGAACTCGATAGCCGGTATCTCGACGCGCGTGGCCGGGACCGCTGGCCGGTGGACCTGCCGGCAGAGATTGTGCCTGGCCAGTTCGATGTCTACCTGATCGGCAATTTGGATAGCAAGGCCCTGCCCCCACGGCACTGGCAAGCGTTGGCCGACCGCGTCGAGCAGGGAGCAGGTCTGATGATGCTTGGCGGTGCCCACAGCTTTGGGCCGGGCGGGTTTCAAACCACTGGGCTGGCCGATGTGCTGCCGATTCGCATGGGACGCTTGGAACGCCAAAATTTTGGGGAGCCGATGAGCCAAGATTTACACTGGCCAGGGCCATTGCGGATGCAACCGGTTCAACGGGGAGCTGGAATTCATCCGTTGCTGGCGATTGGGCCGGGTGAGGAAAACTTAACGTCATGGCGCAAGCTACCGCCGCTCGAGGGGGCCAATCGCTTTCGTGGGATGAAACGGGGCGCGGTGGTCCTAGCCCAGACGGCTGCCCAGGAACCGGCGCCGTTATTGGTTGCTGGCAGTTGGGGCACCGGTCGCGTGTTGGCGTTTGCCGGAGACACCACCTACCGTTGGGTGCAAGAAGGGCACGGCGAAGCCCACCAGCGCTTTTGGCGGCAGACCATCTTATGGCTAGCCCGCAAGGAAGAGTCGCGCGACGAACAAGCTTGGATCAAACTGGCCAAACGACGGTTCCGGCCAGGTGAGCCGGTCCGGTTTCAGGTGGGGGCCAACCTGCACGATGCGCCGGACGAGATGCGTTTTCAGGCAACCGTGCAAGCGCCAGAAGGCGCGCCCCAGCCGGTGGAGCTGCGTCGCACCGGAGAACAGGTTTCAGGCACTTGGCTCGACGCCTTGGACGCTGGCGACTACACGATTCGCTTGGAAGCTTCTCATGGCGCTCAACCGGCAGTGACTGCCGTGGCTCGATTTGTCGTCGACGCCCGCGATTTGGAACTCGACAATCCGGCCGCCGACCCTGGCCTGTTGGCCGGACTGGCCACGGCGACGTCTGACCTGGGCGGTCGAGCGATCGTGGCCGAAGAGCTGCCGGCGCTGTTGCGAGAAATTCAGGAACACCCGCCCAAATTGGAGGTCGAGACCCAGGTGAAACATACCTACTGGGACAACTGGTCGGTGCTCTTGCTGTTCATCGGGCTGTTAAGCACCGAGTGGTACTTGCGCAAACGCTGGCATTTGGTGTAACCGGCGGCCAAGGTTTCAACCCAGGCCGGTTGAAAGCATGGTCCAACAAGCATTGCCCTAGCCGCGACGAGACTTCGTCGCCGGGAAAGTAGAGGCCCCGGCGACGCGTCGCGTCGCGGCTAGAGGGTAAACAAAGGCTTGCAACCCCTAACTTCTCTCATTCCCAAGCAGAGCTTGGGAACGAGACAAACAAGCAGAGCTTGGGAACGAGGCCAAGCTTGTATTCACTCGCTGGCGCGTCGTGCTTGTATTTTCATTTAGCCTGCTATTTTTTCAAGTTGACGCTGATCTGCCTCGCACGCCTGACGGGCTGTGTGAAGTTCGGCCGCCAGGCGATTGAATTGCTCGGCGCTTTCGTGCCAGAAATCGCCTTCTCGAAATTCTAGCTTGGCCACATCATGCCCATCGGCCAGTTTGCGCATGGCGTGCTGTAGCCGGCAGATTGGTCCCACAAAGCGGTTACTGGCACGCAGGGTGTCGATCAGCACTAACGGCAGCAGAAGCACCGAGGCCACCAAAGCCGGTCCGGTTTGCATCCAGCAACGGTAGAACAGCTCACGCGAGCTGTGCGGCGGATCGTGAAACGCGTTCCAACACATCACCAACAGCACGATGCTCAACAGACAAAAGCACCAGTAGGAGATCGCTCGGCCGATGAGCATCCCTTGTACGGACCGATCGACGAAAAATTGACGACGCTTACTGGCAACCATCGGCGTACCTGGGAGGAAAACGGGAGGAAACGAAACACTTCAGAAAACATGGCATCGGATCAGTCCTGAGGAAGCCTAGGTCACGCTTTGCAGTCTGTCAAAAATTCAGGAAGACGTTTTCAAACGACCTTGCAATCCTCTTCTTTTTACTACGAGCGGGGGGGGGAGATGTTGTTTTAAATCTTTACAAAATCCTCGTTTACGCAAAATTTCTTGAACTACCAGAACGCCCAATTAGAATAAACGGAAGCTGCTCGTTGGGAGCCGAACGACGAAGATGGTTCGGCTGGGCAAACAGACGAGAGGGCTACTTTTCCGGCGCAATGAGCGTTCTTGCCGAGCGTTCGATTCTCCCCAGCGCTGTGGGTCGTTTGGGTTGGACTTTGTGTTCTCAGGCCTAGGATGGCTGCTGAGGTCCGGCTGAAATCTTTGAAACCGCGTGTTTGCACTGTCAATCACGATTGGCGTGATTCGTACGTACGGTTTTTTCGGAAACGATTCTTTTCTTTTTAGGGAACAGGTTTGATGAAGAAATTCTACATGCTGATGGTCCTCGGCATGGCGGCCGCGATCCTGTCGAGCAGCACGGCTCAGGCAAGCCAGCTCTCGTCGGTGATTGGCCTCCAAGACGCACTGCAAGGGAGTAATCCTCAGTTGGTGCTCGGTTCAGGTGCCGCTGGCTTAACCTCGGGTAGCCAAGGCGCTTGTGGGTGTCCGTCGCCTTCGTATGGGCAGCTTGGCGCGAGTATTTCGATCAACGTTACGATCGACATTCAAATCAACGCCAGTTGCTGCCGGCCGAAGGCTAGTGCCTGCTGTTGTACAGGGTTCTAATCATCGGCACCAAGCACTTCGAGCCTTTCGCGCTGGCCTTGGTCCTTGGCGCCATGTTGATTGCGCCGTGGATTCATGGTGGAGTCGAGGCAACGACTCAGCTCTATTTGTTCGGCGCGGTGCTTGTCGCATTCGTTTTGTGGAGCGTCGCCGCGCTAGCGGTAGGGCGTCGTGGGATGATTGTGCCGTTGGTTGGGTTGCCGGTCCTAGGCGGAGTCCTGTTAGGATTGGTCCAACTGATCCCCTTGGGCCCGGTGTCATCGCCCAGCGTCGAGACGCCCACGACCAAGCTGCGCGCCGCGCTCACGGCTCCGGTTCCAAAGACGCACTCCGCCCAGACTTCAACGGCCGAACCATACTATATCGCTCCCCATTCGCTGGCCCCCGCTTCGACTCGGCGTGATGTTGCCCTGCTGCTATTTGCCCTGGTCATGCTCCTACTGGGGGCCAACCTGTTCAGCCGGCAAGCCTCGTTTCGTATTCTGTGCCAGGCGATCGCAGTCAATGGGGTATTGCTTACCCTGTTTGGATTTTTCCAACAGGCTACTTGGAATGGGCGGCTTTATTGGCGCTTTCCCTTGCCTGGCAGCGCCACGCCGTTTGGACCGTTTGTCTACCACAATCAGGCAGCCTCGTACTTGGCGATTTGCCTGGCCGGGGCACTTGGTTGGCTCTGGTTTTTGAGCGAGCAAGCCCCGGTTCGATTTGGCGGTCGCTCGCGATGCCAGCCTCGGGGAAGCTGGCAATCGAGGCATCTTGCCCGTGTGGCGGCGATGCTGGCCATTGGAGTGATTTGTGCCGGAATTCTCGGCTCGTTATCCCGCGGCATTTTTCTGGCAACGACTGCTGGAGCCGGAGTGGCTTGGCTCGTGATGCCCCACGGCGCGCGAAAGTCTTCCCAGATCATTACCGGGGGAATTGGATTGTGCGTCGTGCTGGGTCTACTGGCGTGGCTCGGGGTTAGCGAGCAGGTGAACTCGCGGCTCACGTCTTTGCTGCACAGTGAAACACTCGAAGGGGAAACGCGCCTACCGCACTGGCGTGATAGCTTGGGAGCGGTGGCCGATTTTTGGACCACCGGCAGCGGGCTAGGAACCTATCGCTACGTCTATACCCAATATCAAGATCATGCCAACCAGCTTTGGTTCGAGCATGCCCACAATCAATATTTAGAGGCCCTCGTCGACGGCGGCGTAGTGGGCCTTGGTTTGTTGTTCGCGGCCATTGGGTTGATGGGGCTAGCAGCCTGGGCCTTGCTCAAGAGTCGAAATCGAACAGCCCACGGATTTGGGCTGCTAGGGCTGTTTTTGCTGGTAACGCATGTTCTCCATGCCGTGGTCGACTATGTCATGTATTTGCCTCCGAACATGATGTTATTCGCCCTGCTGTGTGGGGCGATTGCCGGCAGTGTCTTCCGCCGTGGACAACAAGTTTCCCGGTCACAATTGGCCGGTGTCCGGTTGTCGCGTTGGTTCTCCTGGCCGGTGGCGGCGCTCGTCTTGTTGGGGGCGGTGTCTAGTTTCCAGGAAATTCGCCGTTGCTCACGGATGGAGAGCACGCTGGCCAAGCTGCCTTGGCGCGAAGCGCTGAAAACCTGTTCGGCCGAAACGCTGGATGACGCGATTAGCCGACTGCGCGGGGCTCTCTACGCGAGGCCAGACGATGCCGAAGGGCGCGAAGCGCTGGCCGAAATTTGGTTGGCTCGCTATCGGGTGACTGCCCGCGATGCGCTGCTCGACGAATTGGCCCAAAAGCAGGTTCAGGTAAAGTTGGACGACCTTTGGCCGTGGACCTCGACCGTGGTGTTGCACCATCGAGCGCACGAACACGCTAAGCAGTCGAGCGAGTCTGATCTCGTGGAACTTCGCGAACAACAGGTCGTGCGCGATTGTTTGCTGCCTGCGCTGGCCCAGTTGCGCGAGTCGCGACGGCACTGTCCGTTGCTAGGCTCGGTGCATGTGCGGCTTGGCGAGTTGGCTTTCTTGGACCGAGCGCCGGGGGCCGACGCGATGCATCTAGCCCGGGCACGCCAGATGGCCCCCAGCGATGTGTCGTTGCTCTATCGAATCGGCCAGCTCGATTTTGGGGCTGGCCGTTACGATCAGGCGTATCAAGCCTGGCGACGGTCGCTGTCCTTGAGCGATCAGCATCAGGAAGAGATTGTTCGTCTGGCTTCCTCACGGTCCAGCGCCGAGGAATTGATTCAACAGCTATTGCCCGACTCGTCAGAACGGCTAGTGGCGGTGATTCAACGTCATTTTATGTCGGAAGAACGCACCCGCGATCGAGACCGATTGCTTGACCGCGCGGAAAAATTGTTAGAGAATGAGCGGTTATCGGAAGGTACACAGCAATACCTGCAAGGTTGGATCGCTAGTGCACGGAACCGTCCTTCCGAGGCAATCTTGAATTATCGCCGGGCTGTCCAGTTGCGGCCCGAAATGATTCCGTGGCGGTTCGAGTTAGCACGTCTCCTCTGGCAACATGGAGCGCGAGAAGCGGCAGAACGGGAAGCGCGTTGGTGTGTTCGCGCCAAACCGCGGATGCTCGAGTATCGTCAGTTTCTCCGGCAGATTCGCACCACTCCGCTCGATCGTTAATGCCGGAAGATTCAGCGCCGTCGAATCGTTCCCCCTTCTTGGCAACGATTTTCAAGTTTCTCTCTGCGTCTCGACGGAGCGCAGATTGACACATTTCGACCTGGTAAAAAAGATCGAAAGAACGCCGATCAACCTTTGCCGCCAGCGTGTGGTGCTGCTGTGTTGCCTGCCGGCGTTTTTTTCAAGGCTGCAACGAGTGAGACTTTGAATGACCAGCGAAAACGCCTCTCGTGGATATGAAACCGCTCCCCTGCCTATCGAAGACGCCATGTTTCCCACGGTCGACCTAGGGGCTTTTCTAGCCCGCCGCAAGGGCATCCTCGCAACGGGCCTGGTGCTGGGATTGGCTTTGGCCTGTTTGTATTTCTTTCTGGCGCCACCGGTCTATTCATCGTCGGCCCAAGTGTTGGTGATGCGCAAAGACGACAACATCGCCGGGACGACCGGGCAGTCGCGTCGCGATTTTCAGGGCCGCACGGCCGAGGATCTATTGGCGACGCACATGGAATTGTTGCTCAGCCCTCGGGTTGTTCAAAAAGCAGTGGCCAACCGTGATCTCAAAAGCCTCGATTCAATCAAGGCAGTCATCACGCGTGGGGACGATCCGGTTCAGTACATCATCGAAAACCTGTCGGTCGACCGCGGCGGCGAAGGCGAAGCGAAAACAGCCCATGTGATCACGGTCAGCTTCCGCCACGACGCGCCTCAGGATTGCGCCACCGTGCTCGACGCGGTGATCGAAAGCTATCAAGATTTTCTCGGCGACACGTTTCAAAACGTGGGTGCCGAGGCCGTGGCTTTGATCTCCCAGGCGAAGGCCGAGTTGGAAAAAGAGATTCAAGACCAGGAAGCCGCCTATCTACAGTTTCGCGAACAGGCACCGCTGCTCTGGCAGGGAGACGAAAGCTTCAACGTCCATCAACTGCGGTTGGTGGAAATCGAGACCGCGCTCTCAAAAATTCGTCTGCGACGCACCGAGATTGAATCACGGTTGGCGATTCTCGAACAGGCTCAGCAGGCAGGTCAGGTGAACAGTTCCTCGGACCTGGAGCGATTGGCGCTCATCGACGCGGCCGACATGAGCCGGCTGTCGCTGATCGTGACGGTCGACCAAGGAGCGCCGGCGTCCGAAGCATTCCAGGCCAGCCAGCCAGCCCGAATCGAGACGGCCAGTGCCGAGTTTGACCGGCTGCTGGCGCTCAAGCTGGAAGAAAAATCGCTGCTGGAAACGTTTGGCGAAGATCATCCGAAGGTGCGCGAGGTCCGCCAGAACATCCAGGAAGTGGGCCGGTTCTTGGCCAACAACCGAGAACGGCTAGGCGAAGTGAAAGACGAGCCTAGCCTGGATGCCCGCGAGTTGGTCAAAGCTTACTCTGGGTTGTTGCAGCACGACCTCAAAGACCTGGCTCGCCGCGAACGCGACCTGGTGAAAACGTCGGAGCAAGAACGCCAGGCGGCCAAGGCGATGATCTCTTTTGAATTGAAAGACGCCAACTTCCGAGACGAAGTCGCCCGTCGACAGCAGCTCTACAACACGGTGGTCGACCGGCTGGGAGAAATCAATCTGATTAAGGACTACGGCGGATATGTGACCGAGGTGATTTCGCCTGTCCGCTTTGGAGAACAGGTAGCGCCTCAACTGCTGCTGAGTTTGCTGTTGGGCGGTTGTCTAGGACTCGTGTTCGGAGCCGCCGTGGCCGCCGTGGCCGAACGGGCCGATAGCAGTTTCCGCAGCCCCAAACAGATTCGACACGACATGAATCTGCCGGTGCTTACTCACATGGGCAACCTGCAGGTAAAAAAGACCGGCTGGGACCGGTTCCGCAAGGAGACCGTCAAACCGACGATCGATCCCACGATTCTGGCCTATCACCGACCCAAGTCGCGCGAAGCGGAAGCCATACGAGGCTTGCGGACGGCGGTCTATTTCAGCACCCGAAACCAAGACCGACGGGTTCTTCAGGTGACCAGCCCGGCTGCCGGTGATGGCAAGACCACGCTGATTTCCAACTTGGCCGTTTCGCTGGCCCAGGCCGGCAAGCGGGTGTTGCTGGTCGATTGCGACCTTCGACGGCCTCGGGTTCACGAGGTCTTTTCGCTCGATAACTCGATCGGCCTGGCCGACGTGCTGATGAGCAAAGCCGAGGTTTCCGAAGCCTGGCAAACTTCGGAAGTGACCAATCTGTCGATTCTTCCCAGCGGTCCCATTCCATCAAATCCGGCCGAACTGCTAGAGTCGCCTGAGTTCGAACAGATGCTGAACCGTCTACGGGCAACGTATGATTTTGTGTTGCTCGATACTCCGCCGGTGTTGGCCGTCAGCGATCCGGTTTCGATTGCCGCGCATGTCGATGGCGTCGTGTTGACGATTCGACTGCGTAAGAACAGTCGTGCCCATGCGATTCGCGCCAAAGAAGTCCTCAACACTTCGGGCGTTACGATTTTAGGGACTGTTGTCAATGGCGTTGGCGAACCAGGCGGCTACTACTACCGTTGTGGCGTCGACGAGTTTGGCGGCTATGCCTATGGCGACGGTCGGGAAATGGGACAGTACTATTCGGATGAACCGGTTACCCACGCCGGGGCGTAGTAAAAAGAGTTTTTAGAGCAATTTCGGATAATTCGTAGGCATGTTTCGTCGGAAAACCTCGGCAAAAACTAGGTCGCGTCCGCCAGGGTAAAAAGCAACTTGCTTTAGTGATTGGTTTTGGGCTCTTATTGACGGCTGCGCGGTGAATGAACCCTCAGGCGAGTGAACGGAAGCCTGTAGGCCCTGCGTAAAACGATGATGCGAGGGACCATTGTCCGCGCAGCTTTCAATAGTACGCGCTCGCGAGTTTTCTGCGTTCTGTACCGACCGCTGCTACTGCTATCCAATAAGGAACGCGTCGTTGGCCAAGCGGACTAGGCTGGCGTCGACCGTTTTAGAAAGTTCAGTGACCGGCTCAGACGCCACCGAAGAGGTTTCATGTTCAGTTTGATCACGAACTTCCAATTTTTGATCGCGAACCAGCGAACCAAGCAGCTCCGTTAACGCATGGCGATCATGCGAGCCGTCCAGATGTCCCAAAACCAAACGATCGACGTCGTTGAGCGGAACCATCGTATGCAAACGGTTGGTGGCTTGGGGGCCGCGCCGGGCTTCGCGTCGGGCTGTGGCCGAAGCCAGAGGACGATCGCCGGCCTGGGTCACGAATTCAAAGCTGCCGGCCGACAAATCGACGACTCCAGCGGCATAACAACGCATCAGATGCGCGGCCAGCAACGAGCGATCCTTGCCCGACACAGTACCCGACCCGGTCAGCCGCTCTTGGGCCACGGCGGCCAGTTCGCTAAAAGGCACAAACCTTGGCCAACACGAGCGCAGGTAGAGCAAGGCCGCCTTGAGCAGCGGGAATTCGGCTACCAAACCGCGGCCGTTGGGGTGATTGAAATCGACGCCTGTCGGAGATTGAAGATCGACCTCGCCAGCGGCCGGTTGCAAACACGAGGCCAGATGAAGCTGCTCGACAATCTCTGGCTGCATGCGGCGGTCCAGCGTCGTGGCGTCGTGGCACAGCAGCGTTTGGCGAAAGGCTCGGTTTTTCAGAAAATCCATGTACTGTTCGGTTTGCAGAATGCCGTTGGCGATCTTGCCCAACGTCGACGTGACTTCCAGCGGCAAGTTGTCGGTCACCATCGAGCTGACGTCGCTCTCGCCCAAAAATTTCAAGCGGTGTTGTTGCGCACGTTCGATGAACTGATGAAAATAGACCGGCTCGTTGTCCGATTCCAGGTGTTCGTGAAACAGATACGAACCAGATTGCTGGCCCAAAAGCTGCAACTCTTTTTCCAGCAGCATGCCGTAGGGGTTGTTTTCCGTGTGGACCGACTTGGCCAGAAAACGGAGCAACGCCCTGGCCTGGGACACGCGCTGCTGAGGGGTGTTGAACCGGCTGGCATGATACTGCATCATGTCGCGAATCATGCCCCGCAGGTGCCAGCCAGGATAGGTGTTGTAGCTCACATAGGCCACGCCGTTGGCACTCAAATGCAAACGGCAAAGCTCAAAAATCTTTGCCTGCACATCCGATGGAACCCAAGAATAGACCCCGTGACAAAGAATGTAGTCGAACAGCCCGATGTCGGAACCCATTTCCGTCAGGCTCGCGTGACGCAGGTCGAGATTCGCGAGCCCCAACTCGCTGACCGTCTGCTGACCACGCTCGATTTGCTTGGCCGAAAGGTCGACCCCGACAAACGACGAACCAGGAAACGCCTCGGCCAGCGGAAACAGGTTAGCGCCGGTCGCACATCCCAGCTCCAGCACGCGACACTTGGTCGACGGAGCCGGACGCATGCCAAACACTCGGGCGACCGTTGCCAAGCGGTCGGGGTGGGTTTGGGGAGTCGCGGTTTCCGGATACGGGACTTCGTCGTAGCTGTTGGTCGCGGGGGTGTCGTTTGCCATCAGAGAATTGCTCGGTTGAAGGCCGCGTGGAATCGAATTGCCAAGCAGAACATCCGAGGTTCCACGAGGGACTGCTTGCCGGGGTTATCGGCCAGCACAAAAAAGCAGTTGCTCAACAGTAGGTTACTCCCAATCCTCTGCTGGTTGTGGGGCCACACGACACGATGTCCGAGGGTGCGACCATCATGACGATGCCGAATTTTCTGATTATCGGAGCTGCTCGCTGCGGCACCACGGCGCTGGCCAACATGCTGGCTCAGCACCCCGAGGTCTTTTTCAGTACGCCCAAGGAGCCTCATTTCATGGCTCTGGCCGGCAGTAGGCCAAGCTTTGCCGGGCCGGGCGACGAGGGCATGATCAACCAAGTCGCGATTACCAAACCAGCGGCCTATGCCAGACTGTTTGCCAAGGCTGGCAACGCGCGACGGGTTGGCGAAGGCTCGGTCTCAACCCTGTATTATCATCAGCGGTCGATCAAAAACATTCAACGCCATGCCCCGGATGCCAAGTTGATCGTCATTTTGCGCAATCCGATCCAACGAGCATTTTCGAGTTTCCTCTACATGACTGCCCGAGGGTTTGAACCTTGTGCTGATTTCAGGCAGGCCTTGGACGACGAACCACGCCGCGTTGCCGGAAACTGGCATCACATCTGGCATTATACCCAAATGGGGCTGTATCACGATCAGCTAGTTCGTTTTTTAGAAGCCTTTGGCGCTGCGCGCGTCCACGTGGTGTTGTTCGACGATCTGGACGCACGGCCAAACGAGGTGGTCGAGTCGCTGTATCGGTTTCTCGACATCGAGCCGTCGTTTCGGCCGGCGACCGAGTTGCAGGTGAACCGGTCGGGCATTCCCAAAAGCCGCCTGGCCCAAACGGCCTTGCGGACCATTCAACGTCATCCGTGGTTAAGGCAAACGATCAAGACGGTTGTGCCGTTTGGGTGGCGCGAGAGAATTCGCAATGCCAATTTGAGCCATCCTGAATTGTCGAACGAAGTTGCTGACCGGCTCGCCACCGTCTTTCAGCAAGACGTCAACAAGCTTGCCGGTCTGTTGCAACGAGACCTTTCGGTCTGGGGAAGCGAGCCTGGCGATTTTCTGGCCAAGCAGCCTGATTCGACGGCCGAGGTTCGCTAAGCGGCGGAATTTGACACGCTCGCGCGTTGAAGTAAAGGGGGTTACAAGCTTCTGTTTGTCCCCTAGACGCGACGCGTCGCCGGGGCCTCAGACCATCGACTGCCACCAGATCGCCACCAGGTTGCCACCAACGTTTCATGGGGCTGCCGGTGGCTAGAAGCCTCGGCAGCATGCAGACTAGAGCGAGTCGCTCTTTACCATAGCGGACGCGACCTAGTTTTTGCCGGGATTTTCCGACGAAACACGACTACGAATGATCCGAAATTGCTCTAGAGAGGTTGAGGTGCATCGGATGGACAAGAAATCCGGCGCTGGTGGTTGCGGTCGACTAGAGCAGATTTTCGCGGCTGCCTAAAGCGATTGGTGAACTGAGGAGAAGACAGCATGTGGCGTAAGTGGAAAAAACGGGGGCGAAGAACGCGCCCAGCGAGTGTTCGAGCATGTGAGACGCTCGAAGCCAGACAGCTCCTCACCTCATTGCCGGTCGGGTTTACTGAAGTTCAGGTGGCCACCGGCATCGACCGGCCGACCGATTTTGAAATCGCACCCGACGGACGGATCTTCGTCGCCGAAAAGTTAGGCGACGTTCGCCTGATTCAAAACGGACAATTGCAAGAAGAGAATGTCCTGGAACTCGATGTCGTCAGCTCCGGCGAGCACGGGCTGGTGGGCATCGTGCTCGACCCCAACTTTCAAGAGAATGGCTACCTGTATGCCTTCTATACAACCGATGACGTGACGCTCCACAATCGGGTGAGCCGCTTTACGATCGAGAATAACGTGGTCACCCCTGGCAGCGAGCTCATCATGATCGACATGGATGAACTCAATGAAAGCCAGTTGCACAACGGCGGTGGGCTGGCCTTCGGCGACGATGGCAAGCTGTACATCGGGGTCGGCGAGAATGGCGATCGTGATGTTCCACGTTCGTTCGACTCGCTGTTGGGCAAGGTCTTGCGACTGAACCCCGACGGCACCATCCCGACCGACAATCCATACTACGATACGCTCGCTGGCGACTTTCGGGCAATCTACGCCCGCGGCCTCCGCAACCCGTTCACCTTGGCCGCCGACGCTGGTAACGATCGCATTTTTGTCAACGATGTTGGCGGCAGCAATTTTGAAGAGGTCAACGAACTAACGGCCGAAGCCGATTATGGCTGGCCGGCGGCCGAAGGAGTGTCAGGCGAAGAGGATCTGGACGATCCGTTTTATGCCTATGGCCATGGTTCCGGCCCTCAAGAAGGTTGCGCGGTCACCGGCGGTGTGTTCTATAACCCTGAAAATGGTCAGTTTCCGGCCGAAATGCACGGAGACTATTTTTTCGTCGATTTCTGTGGCGGCTGGATCAATCGGCTCAATCCGGAAACTGGCGTTGTAACCGAGTTTGCGACCGAGTTGTCGGCCTTTCCGGCCCAACTCCAAATCGACTCGTTTGGCGCGCTCTACTACCTTGGCCGAGCCGAGGGGGGGCTGTTTAAAATCGAGATGCCCCGCGACTCGGCCCCAACGATTGCCTTGCAACCAAGCGATGCGTTTGTGGCCACTGGCGAACCGGTCGAGTTTCACGTCAGCGCCGGCGGTTCAGGGCCGTTGGCCTATCAGTGGCAACGCGACGGGGTCGATATCCCCGGTGCGACCAACAGCAGCTTGACCTTGCCCAGTGTGGCCGCAGCCGACAACGGAGCCCAGTTCCGCGCTGTGGTTACCAATCCGTTCGGTACAGTCACGAGCGATCCGGCGACCGTCACGGTGGCACCTGGCGAGCGGCCGATGCCTGAGATCACCTTGCCGGCCGATGGAGTGCGCTACGTGGCCGGCGACACGATTCACTACGCCGGCACGGCAACCGACGCCGAAGATGGGACGCTTGCCGATGAGGCGTTCACTTGGGAAATCGTGTTCCATCACGACGATCATACGCATCCCTTCATCTTACCTCGGTCGGGCGAAAGCTCTGGCTCGTTTGTCATTCCGACCGTTGGCGAAACTTCGAGCAACGTGTGGTATCGCATCCATCTATCGGTGGTCGATTCCGACGGCTTGGTGAGCAGCACCTCGCGCGACATCTTCCCTGTGCAGGCCAACCTGACGTTTGATACGAACGTCGATGGCATTCCGATTCAACTCGACGGGGCACTTTACGACGCTCCGCATGCGGTGGTCGGGGCGGCCGGGGTGAGGCGTTCGCTTGGCGCACCGACGCCTGCGGTGGTCGACGATCGCGTCTATCAGTTCGTTGCCTGGTCCGACGGTGGGGCCGTCACTCACGAAATCAGCACGCCCACGGTCGACACCACTTACACGGCCATCTATGGCACGCGCGTGGTCGACAACGCTGACCCAGGCTACGCCGAAGAGGGTGCTGGGTGGCAGACCAGCGCGGCCACTGGCTGGCAAGGCAGCAGCGTTCGCCAGACCGATCAGGCAGGGGCCTCGGCCCGCTGGACGCCGCTGGTGGCCGCCGGGCTCCATCGCGTGCAGTTTTACAAAGTGGTCGATCCGGCCAACACGACCGGCGCCGAGTTGCAACTCGTACACAACGGCCAGACAACCGTGATTCCGATCGACCTGACCGCTGGCGAAACCGGCTGGGTCGATCTGGGAAGTTTTCAGTTTGACGGCCAGGGCAACGAGTCGCTGACGCTCGTGAATGCCCAGGGCGCTGGTAACCTCACCGCCGACGCCGTACGGTTCCACGACGGCAGTGTGGCCAACGATGAACTGGTAGCCTATTGGAAGTTTGACGAGGCGGCTGGCGTCGTGGCGCTCGACAGTTCCGATCAAGGACGCGCCAATCATGCCTCTTTGGAGGCTGGAGCCATTTGGAGCGACGCCGGTTTGAACGGCTCGGTCCGCTTCGATGGCGGCGACGCGTATGTCGACATTCCCGATACGGATGACATCAACGACGTGACCCACGACCAGCTGTCGGTTGCCTTGTGGGTTTATCTGGACGATGTGAATGCCGACGGCAAACAGGTTTTGTACCAGCAGGGTGGTGAAGCCCGAGGTGTGAATGCCTATGTCGACGGTGGCCAACTCTACGTTGGGCAGTGGAACGACTCGGTCGACGGTTGGGCCGGCACCTTTTTGAGCACCGCTCAAATCGCCTCGGGCCGCTGGCACCACGTGGCGCTCACCATCAACGGTTCGACCACCTTGGACGACGACGTGTTGGTCGGTTACCTGGATGGCGTCGAATTCGGGCGCGGGCAAGGGCTGCGATCGGTCCGGCATGGCGGCGACGTGAGCCTGGGCCGCATTGACGGGTCGACCCGATTTCATGACGGCAACTTTCGCGTCAATCGAGACGGTCCGGCCGGCATGGCAGGCATGATCGACGAAGCCCGCGTGTACAATCGCCAGTTGGCAAGCGACGAAGTCTTTGCCTTGGCCACGCGCGAGACCGCCTTTGCGCCGTTGACCGTAACCGTCGATCCGTTGACAACCCTCGACACCACCCCAGAGTTGACCGGCACAGTGAACGATCCGGCGGCCGAAGTTTCCGTGACCGTCAACGGCGCGACCTATGAGGCCGAGAACCTTGGCGACGGCCGCTGGCGGCTTCCAGACAACACGATTGATCCGCCGTTGTTGACCGGCACGTTGAACGTTCAGGCGGTCGCCACGCTCGAGTCAGGCGACGAGGCTACCGACCACACCAGCGGCGAGTTGACCATTCAGCCCCAGGTCGACACGGACGCCGAACTGGTCGCCTATTTGTCGCTGAACGAAGGCACCGGAACCACGGCAGCCGACACCTCGGCCCATGGCGGCGACAATCCAGGGCAACTCGAAGGCGGTACTCAACAGACCGCGCCACAGTGGAACACACTTGGACTAGGCGGTTCGCTCACATTCGACGGAGAGCGGGATTATGTCGACCTGGCCGACTCGATCGACATCAATCTGCGCCAGCACTCTCAGCGCACGATTGCCCTCTGGTTTTATGCCGATGACGCCAGTGTGGACACACGCAAACAGGTTCTCTACGAGCATGGCGGCAGCAGCCGGGGCATGAACATCTATCTGGACGATTCGCGGCTATATATCGGCGCCTGGTCGACGCCTGAGGGCTGGGAAGGCACCTTCCTGGTATCCGAGCCGGTCACTTCAGGGCGCTGGCACCATGTCGCCCTCGTGCTGGATGGCACCGACACGCTGACGCCCGGCGCATTGCAAGGCTTTCTCGATGGGCACCAGTTCGGCACCGGCGCGGCAATCGGTTCGCGATCGCATGGCGGCGACATCGGGCTCGGTCGGGTCGACGGGCTCACCCGATTCCACACCGGGGTTTCCGAGGGCAATCGCGATGGGTTGGCCGGCATGATCGACGAGTTGCGAATTTATAACCGGCCGCTCGACGTGACCGAAATCGAAAGTCTGGCCGCAGCCCAACTGGAGCACGGGCATCCGCTCGTAAGCGTCGATGTGCTGGAAACTTTCAACTTCACGCCCGAGTTGACCGGTTTGGTCGACGATCCCGAGGCGCTGGTCGAAGTGACGGTCGACGGCACGACCTATGTGGCGCTCAACCGGGCCGATGGCACTTGGGTGTTGCCTGAGGGGGCGATCAATCCCCCGCTGCTTGCTGGCGCTTATGACGTTCAGGCGACCGCCCGCGCGGCCACCGGGGCCGTGGGACGCGATGTGACGGCCAATGAGCTTACGGTGATCGACCCCGGCATTTCAGAAGACGACCTGGTCGCCTATTGGAATTTCAACGAAGGGACCGGTGACGTGGCGGCCGACAGCTCGCCAGGCGGACAAGACAACTCGGCTCTGCTGGCCGACGGCACGGGGCAAACCTCGCCGGAATGGAGCGAGGCCGGCGTTTCCGGGGCGGTGCGGTTCGACGGACAAGCCGATTTGGTCGATGTGCCTGACTCGGTCGATTTGAATTTGGATGTCTTCCTTCAGCGGACCATTTCGCTTTGGTTCCAGGCCGACGACGTGGCTTCGCCAGCCGGGCCGCAAGTGCTGTATGAAGAAGGCGGCGCCACCACCGGCCTGGGCATCTACCTGGATGGTGGGCAACTCTATGTCGGTGGTTGGGCCACGCGGGCAGGTTGGGACGGAACTTTTGTGAACACCTCAGAGGTCAATTCCGGCCACTGGCATCACGTGGTGTTGACGCTCGATGGCGGCGAGGCCGGTTCCCTGCGAGGCTATGTCGATGGCCACGAAATCGGCGCAGGCGAGGCCGAGTTCTTGCGCCGCCATGCAGGCGACATCGGCATTGGTCGAACCAATGGACGAACCCGATTCCATTCCGGCCCAGCCGATCCGAATGTGAACGGCTATGCTGGTTTGGTCGACGAAGTGCGCGTCTACAACCGCACGCTCTCGTCTCAAGAGGTCTGGGATTTACATCAACTCGATCGGACGGCGCTCGGCGGACACACCCATGGCAATGCGTCCGATGTTGAGATTGCCGATCATGCAATCCTGCCAGAAGTTGGGCTGGAGCTTGACGGCAACGCGACCGACGGCTATCGAGTGCGCGTGACCGCCACCAATTTTGTCTTTGCGCCAGAGCATATCAACAGTGCCCACATTTTCGGCGAAGGCCATGCCCATCTTCATCTCGATGGCGAAAGGATTGCGACTGTGTTTGGCGAGTGGTACGACCTGCCTACGCTCGAGCCAGGCACCTATGAATTGAGCGCAACCTTGCAAACCAACTTGCACGCCAGCTACACCCATCATGGCGTTCCGATCGGGGCAGCCATCGAGTGGGTTGTCGAGTCGCCGCAGAATGATGGACATGACGGCGATTTTGACGAAGGCTTGGAAGACTCTTGGCCAGCCCGAGTCGACTCGCTGTTTTCTAGTTAAGCACGGCACCTGATTCTTGATTGACGCACGACTGACTGCGCTCACGACCGGGCACCGCCATCGAGATGAAAGCCCACCCGGCCGGCGGTATTCTTCGCAAAACTCTTATCTCCCCTAATCGCTTGTGGGGCACTCTGGCGGCAAACCCCCCTCTTCTCAGGGGTATTTCGGGCAGAATTGCGTGAAGCCCTCGTAAAGAATCTCGGGGGAAAGGGCTGTTTTAAGGCTGATTTGCCAAGATTCGAGGGGTTCCAAGGAGACTGCCACCAGATTGCCACTCTAGTTCCTGTAGCAACTTCGAGGGCAGCAAAACATCATGTTCTGTGATGATTAGGGTTGTAGAGATCGTACGGATTTTCCGAATGGTTCTGGCACCGTCGGTGCCAGGGGCGTGGGAACGTTCGC
>JANQPJ010000090.1 GCA_028289525.1 Pirellulales bacterium | reverse complement strand
TCGTTGATGAAGACGCTGGCCGTGATGTGCATGGCGTTCACCAGCACGATGCCTTCTTGGACTCCGCTCGTGGCGACCAGCTGCTCGACTTGGTCGTGGATTGAAACAATTGCCCGACGTTCAGGCACCTCCATCCAGATCTCTTGGGTGAGTGTTTTCATGGTGGTGATGTTTGATCGAAATTCACTCCGTGGTGAATCTCACTTCACCCGGCTGATGTGTTACGTCATTTGCTCGAATCGTCGCGCGAACGCACTTCATCGGCAGTGGGAAAGTCGTCAGGAATCGCCTGAGTCACCTGACCGGTGGCGGCCCATTCGGCGCCGCGCAACAGCGTGGTGAGAAAGCCAACGCATCGCATGGAATAGTCCGCATGGCCCATCGGGGTGTGGAAGACGCGTCCTTCGCCAAGTTGAACCGTGAAGATCATCGGTTCGTGGCGTCCCGACTTGGGCGAAAAGGCCGTGGCTAAAATCGTCATCTGTTCGGCCGGGCCACGTAACGAATCGTACAGTTCGTCTTTGGCATGTCGCCACACGACCGGCATGCCTTGGGTGACCGGATGTTGACGATCGCGGATCACTACGTGGAACTCGTGTTGTGGACCGTGGCTACCGCCTGGCCCAGGGGTTTCATCCCGCACGACTTGGTCGTCCTTGATGTAGACATACGGTCCGCTCCGCTGGTCGCGTCCATTCCAGCCGCCCAGGCCGATCAGCCGGTTGTACTCTTTCCAGTTGGGAAAGGCGTTGTTGGCGGCATGGACCACCACAAAACCGCCTCCGCCGCGCATGTATTCCAAAAACGCGCTCTGGGCTTCCGGCGACCAAGGCGCTCCGTTGTAGTTTGAAACCACCACATCATAGGCAGCAAAGTCAGGGCAAAAATCTTTCAGGCGATGGCCCTTCGGCGGCGAGGTGGCCACGTCGACCGTGAAACGCTCGGACTGCTCAAAAGCTTTCTTCATCACTGGCGTCGTTGCCTGCCAGTGATGATTGTTTTGGCCATCGACAATCAGCACACGGAGCGCATCGTCGGCCAACAACGTGCTGGCAATCGACACGGTCATCAACCACACAATCGAGAAACAACAACGGTGCATCGTTTAACCTTTAGTCGCTCGGGGATTTTGGCAGAAAATTGGCCGGCCTCCAGAGGCCAGACTCACACGATTTTCCAATGTACCAGCTTGGGCCGCGTCAAGCGAGCAGAAGGATTTGCCGGACCGGACGACTGCGAAGTCGTCTTTTTCAAAAAACAGCGACCGGTGGTCGAAGCGCGAAACCGGTGGCTAGATTGGCCATCGTATCGAGGTCTGAGTGCATCTGAACGGCGGCGGCTAGGTAGGAAGGGCTCATGTTTTTTTGCTCAATTTTGGAGTGTTGTCAGGGCAAGATTCCAGGTGAAATTCGACCAATTTTGAAAACCTTTGCAAAGACTTCACATCCGCTTGTTCGAAGTTTAGGAACTCGTTCCCTATAAGGAAATGGCTTGCTTGATGAGTTGCTCCTGAGCATGGCAAAGCTGGCCGAAGAAAACCTGCTGAAACTGCTCTAGTTCACTAAATATTTTCTATTTCCCGAGACATGGACCCTCTGGATATGAACACCATCGAGACAACTTCTGGACTAGAAGGACTCTTGAAGCTGGTTGTCACCCATCTGGCCGAACCGCGTCAGACTGGCCTGCGATCTTCAGACAGGCTAGACCTCGACCACCCCGCCTCGACGCATACCAACCTGGCCACGCCAGAGGGTGAACCACAAGTCCAGCACTTGCAGCAACAGTAGCGACCGGCGGTCGAAACGCGAAACGGCTAAATTCTCTCGTTTCGCGAGCGGCCACCGGCCGCTGTTTTTTAAAAGAGACGACTTTGCAGTTTTCTTGCGCCGCCCCCTCTTTTAGTTGAACTCGATCGCTAAATAACGCTATAATGATTCGTGCATGTCGCGATGTCTTTGGGGGCTTCTCGTCGCGCAGGGAGACATGACGAAAGATTGCACCGGTGTGGCACCAACCTGCACAGACCGTATATGTCGTTGACGACGACGTGGCCGTTCGCGAATCGCTTTGCGAGTTGATTCGTGCGCGTGGATTGCATGCCGAGCCATTTGCCTCGGCCGAAGAATTTCTCGAACAGTTTGATTCCTCCCGGCCAGGGTGCTTGATCACCGATTTACGGATGTCAGGTATGAGTGGCGTCCAGCTATTCGAACGCCTGGCCACGGAAGACGCGCTGCCGGTGATTGTGGTGAGCGGGTATGCCGATGTGCCGATCGCGGTTCGGTTGATGGAACAAGGCATTGTAACCTTGCTACAAAAACCTTATCGCAGCCAAGAACTGCTCAGTGCGGTCGATCGCGCCTTGCGTCTTGATGCCGAAAACCGGCAGCGTCTGGATCGACAACGCGACGTCAAGCGACGGCTAGCCACACTGGACGACGAAGAACATCAAGTGCTCGCGTTGATGATTGGCGGAAAGCCTAACAAGGTGATCGCGACACGTCTTGGAGTAAGCATGCGCACCGTCGACCGCCGCCGGCGCGATGTGCTGAACAAAATGAAGACCAGATCTGTTCCCGAACTGGCAGCCTTAATCGCCGGCTGTCAGGTTGAGTCCAACCAGGACCAGCAACGCAATGACTCTGAGCGTTGATGCCATCATGGGATTGTCGGCACATGGCAGACGCCAAATTCGGTTCGTCTCGCTCCCAAGCAGAGCATGGGAACGAGAGACGGTAAAAAGCAATTTGCTCTAGGGCTTTGCTCCGATTGGACTTTAGAGCGACTCGCTCTAGGGCGAAATTTTCGCACAGCCGCTCAGCATTCACCCGGGGTTTTTCCTCTACGTAAAAACGAAATAGTTGGCGTAATTTCGCCAGCAAAAAGTCTCGTCTTCAGTGCATGGCTGTCTATATTAGTAACGTAATCAGGCGGCCTGCCGTAGGTTGCTTTTGACGACGACATTCGAATTCGGGGGTTGCAAGTTTTTGTTTGCCGTTAGCCGCGATCGGCCGCGTTGCCAGGGCCCTACAAAAACAAATGTCATCGTCTACTCGAGTCATTTCGAATCATTCGTAGTCATGTTTCGTCGGAAGAGCTTAACCCAAACGCATGTCGCGTCCGCTAAAGCAAGTTCAGTAGTTCCAAATTTCCGGTGTTGATCGGTAGCAGCGGTCGGTGACCGCTCGCGAAACACTCGTTTTTATCGTTGTAATTGTTCTAAAGCCTGAAGCGCCTTTTTTCTTGCGCAATCC
>JANQPJ010000089.1 GCA_028289525.1 Pirellulales bacterium | reverse complement strand
TAACCCAAGGCAAAGACCCAGGAAAGAAAAAAGGGTGTTGCTTTTCTTTTGGCAATGTTTGCCAAGGTTTTTTGCCAGGTTTCCAGGAAAACTGCCGAGTCGTTTCGCGAGCGGCCGCCGGCCGCTGCTTTTTTTAAAAAACGACTCGGCAGTTTTCCTGGAAACCTGGCAAAAAACCTTGGCAAACATTGCCAAAAGAAAAGCAACACGCTTTTTTCTTTCCTGGGTCTTTGCCTTGGGTTATACTTCCCGTTCACCCCATCGCGCAACGTCATTGGTCGTTGCGCAACGCGGTTCAAACGTCTATCCGCCTGAACCCTAGTGCTTGGTGAATTGGCCGTTCCTCCACCCCGAACAGCCGCAGTTCATCAAGTGGTTTCTGACCGCTTTGATTCCAGACGTTCAACCAGTAATGTAGAGAGCCATGAGAATACAGATTATGAACAAACCTGCGTTAGGCATTTTAAGCTTACTTCTCCTCCTCTCAAGCACGTTCCAGGCACAAGCCGACCCTGCCGCCAAGTTGAAGAATGATGTGCAGCGGGGCGAGGAATTCATGGACTGGGGCGTCGGACTATTCGTTCACTGGAGCCTCGACTCGGAGTTGGGAAGCGTGATTTCTCACAGCCTGGTCGGCGCATCGGAGGAGTACATCGACCGGTATCTCAACGAGTTGCCCAAACATTTTAACCCGACCGACTACGACCCCGAAGCTTGGGCTAAGCTAGCCAAGCTGGCTGGTTGCAAATATGTCGTGCTAACCACGAAGCATCACAATGGGTTTTGTCTCTGGCCGACCAAGTCGACCAACTTTTCGATCGCCAACACTCCCTACCAAAAAGACCTTGTGGGACCATTTGTCGAAGCGTGTCGCAAGTATGACTTGAAGGTCGGCTTCTATTTTTCGCCAGAAGATTTTTGGTTCCTGCACAAGCAAGGCCATGAAATCAGACGGAAAAGTAAACATGCCAATATCTCCAGCAACCCTGAGCTGCTGGCACACAACAAAATTCAAATCAAGGAACTCTTCAGTAACTACGGGCCGATTGACATTGCCTTCCTGGATGCTTTCGACAACGACCATATCACTCAATACATCCATGAACTCCAACCTCGGTGCCTGGTGACTCGCGGGGAGATGGAAACCCCGGAGCAATATATCCCCAACAAACCACTTCCCGGCCCTTGGGAAGCCAATTTCACGCTGGGCACTCAATGGCAATACAAACCGACCAACGAAGTCTATAAGTCTGGCACAAAATTGATCGAAATGCTGATCGACATCCGCTCCAAAGGCGGAAACCTGTTGATCAACATGGGTCCAGAGCCTTCTGGCAAGATCCCCTTCGAGCAAGAGCGAACCTTTCGGGAACTGGCCCTTTGGATGTTCATCAACGGCGAAAGCATCCACAACATTCGACCATGCCCAATCATCAAGGAAGGTGAAATGTGGTTTACCAGGGACACGAAAGAGAGCAGCACGGTCTATGTGTTTATCCCCCAAGGCAAAAAGCATTGGCGGCGCGGCGCACGAAGAACCTATACGCTGAAGTCGCTTTCCGCGACCGACAACACTCGCATCTCGGTGCTCGGCCAAAACGACCGCGTCTTGGAATACCAGCCGCGCGCCAAGCCGGTCTCAAAATTCGAACAAACCGACGAGGGCCTCCAAATCTCCGTGGTTCGGGCGCAGCGCATCTACAACGACCACCGTTGGCCCAACCCCGTGGTAGTCAAACTGGAAGGCGTGACGTTTGTCGACGAGTCATAATCCGAACGCTCTCGCTTTGAAAAGTTGCCATGCAAGCCGATCGCATTGACCACCTTGTGCTAACAGTTCGCGATCTTGAAGAGACCGTCCGTTTTTATGAGACGGTGCTAGGGATGAAGAAGGTGGTCTTTGGCGAGGGGCGGGTCGCCTTGTTGTTTGGCTCGCAGAAAATCAATTTGCACGAACATGGCCATGAGCTTGAACCGAAAGCCGAACATGTTCAGCCGGGAAGCGCCGACCTTTGTCTGATCGTGAAGGAGCCGATCGAACAAGCAATCCAGCATCTCCAGGCATGTGGCGTACCGGTGATCGAAGGGCCTGTGCAGCGGACCGGGGCGAACGGGAAAATCGTCTCGGCGTACTTTCGAGACCCTGATCTGAATCTGATTGAGGTCTCCAACTACATCTTTGAAAAAACAGCGGCCGGTGGCCGCTCGCGAAACGGGAGAATTTAGCCGTTTCGCGCTTCGACCACCGGTCGCTGCTTTTCGACTTTGCAATTCTCCTGCTAAAGAACCCTGGGTTTTTGGCGCGGCCGGCAGTATGATGAGAGATTCCAGCGTTAGCCTGCCCCCCAACCGCCGAGTCGTCGATGCCTGCTGTGAACCGTCCTATTTCGTCCGAACCGCCTACCGGAGAACGGCTGCAAAAAGTGCTAGCCGCCGCCGGTCTGGGGAGTCGTCGCGAGTGCGAAACCTTTATCCAGGAAGGCCGCGTCGAGGTCGACCGCCAAGTGGTCACGCAATTGGGCACCAGGGTTGATCTGAGCTGTCAAGAGATTCGCTTCGACGGCGAAACACTCACTGCCGAACGACCGGCCTACTATTTGGTTCATAAACCGACCGGAGTGGTGAGCACCAACTCGGACCCGGCAGGGCGTCCCAGGGTCGTCGATTTGGTGCCGCCCAGTGCCGGCCGGTTGTTTACCGTCGGTCGACTCGACATGAACAGCACCGGGCTGATTCTGCTGACCAACGATGGGGAGCTGGCCAATCGGTTGATGCATCCGCGTTATGGAGTGCAAAAGACCTATCACGTTCAGGTGGTTGGCCATCCTGAACCGGCCGTGCTCAAGCAGCTTCGCCGGGGGGTTCATTTGGCCGAAGGGCATGCCAAAGTGGTGAGCGTGCGCATCAAGAGCCGACGGAAGCAGGGCGTGATTTTGGAAATGGTGTTGGACGAAGGCAAGAACCGAGAAATCCGCCGCCTGATGGCCCGACTCGGACACCGAGTTCAACGGTTGGTCCGCGTTGCGATTGGGCCCTTGCGGTTGGGTGACATTCCGGTCGGGGCTTACCGTAGTCTTGACCCCAACGAAGTTCGGGCACTTAAAAAAACAGCCTCTCAAGGTTCGCAATCCAACCCCACCGGCGTTCGCAACAAACACTCCGCTGGCAAGAGAGCATAAGTGGTGAGTGGTGAGTGGTGACGCGAGGGAAGGTTGTTGGTACGCGCTAGCGCGTAAATTCCAAATTCCAAATCAGAAATCCCAAATTCCGAGATGACCAATCCGCTCCACGCTGCTTATTACGCCGAACAGGCAATCCACTGCCCTACAACGATCGTGGAGAATTGCCAACTGGCCCGGGACACCTACCGCGTACGTCTACACTGCCCTGAGATTGCCCGTCGGGCCGTGCCTGGCCAGTTTGTGATGGTCCGGTTGGCCAACTGCAACGATCCGCTCTTGGGCCGCCCGTTGGCTCTGTACGACACGGTGCTCGACGAAGCCGGCGAGCCGGTTGGTGTCGATCTTGTCTATCTGGTGGTCGGCAAACTCACGCGCAAGCTGTCTACCTGTCAGGTAGGCGAGGCGATGGAGATTTGGGGGCCGTTGGGCAATGGTTTCGCGCCAGCCGCTGGCGAACATCTGGTGATGGTGGCCGGCGGCATTGGCCAAACGCCCTTTGTAGCCATGGCCGCCGAGGCGACCGGCCAGCGACGCTATGGTAACCCAATGCGTGAAGTCCAGTCAGCCAGTCAGACAACACTTTGCTACGGTGCCCGATCGGCCGACTTTCTGGCAGGCGTCGAAGATTTTCAACAGCTCGGCGTCGACGTGCGGATCAGCACCGACGACGGTTCGGCCGGCCACCACGGCCTGGTGACCGATCTGTTGACCCAAGTGCTGGCCGAGTCGACTGGTTCGCCCCGGGTAATCTGCTGTGGCCCGGAGCCGATGATGGAAGCGGTGGCCGAGATTGCCAGCCAGCAGGACGCCCAGTGTCAGGTATCGCTCGAGTCGCCGATGGCTTGTGGGATCGGGATTTGCTTTAGCTGCGTAACCAAAGTGCGCCAGGCAGACGGCAACTGGGACTATCAGCGTACCTGCGTCGAAGGGCCGGTGTTCGACGCGCAGCAAATTGTTTGGTAAACCGCTCAACGCCGGCGAGCCTTCTCGCCAACAGCGAGGGTTTACATCGCCTTGATGGCTTTTGACAAACGCGACTTGGTGCGGGCCGCTTTGTTCTTATGAATGATCTTGCGCACCGCAGCTTTGTCTAGCTGCTGAACCGCCAGGCGAAACTCGCTTTGGCTGGCCTCTTTATCACCTTGATCAATCGCCAACCGCACCTTCTTAACCTGCGACCGAACGCTGGAGCGAATGGCGCGATTCTGAAGATTTCGAACCTTGTTCTGGCGAAGCCGTTTTTCGGCACTCTTGGTATTAGGCATGCGTCTCCAAGCTCATCTACAAAAAATACAAATCTGGATTTCAAAAGGCTCTTCGGAAGCCGGCGACCATCTAGAGCAATTTCGGATAATTCGTAGTCATATTTTCGTCCGAAAACTAGGTGTCGCCCGCTACGGTAAAGAGCGACTCGCTCTAGAATCACTCTTTTTTACTGATTTCGCAGAGTTTGTCTAGGCGTTCTGCTACATCTCGATATCCAGGCTCGAGCGTGGTCAGCTCGGTCAGGTGGCTTTGGGCCGAATCCCAGGCTTCGAGCCCCATGGCCAACACCCCAGCCCGATAGAGGGCCAGCTTCTGAAGATCCGACTTCGGCACGGCAGCCTGAAGTGCCTGTTCGTAGCTCGAAACAGCCGCTGAAAACTGCCGCAGGTGCTGCAGGCATTCACCTAACTCAATACAGGCAATGGCCTTGCAGCTCTCAGACTCTACGGCCTGTCGCAACGGGCCGAGAGCCTGGCTGAACTGGCCAAGCCGCTTTAGCCGGACTCCAACCTCATGCTGCAAGCGAGCATCCTCCGGTTGGCGACCGCTTTGGGCTGCGTACACGTCCAGTTCAACCCGATCGCGTTCGGCAACCAGCCGGGCCACCAATCGGGCTGTTGCCTGAGAGTCGGTAATCTCCAACAGTCGCTGGGCAATCTGGATTTGTTGTTCCGCCAGACGGATCCGGCAGTTTTCCTGACGCTCGACGATTGCCAAGTCGCCTGCCCCTGTGCTGGCCGTGGCTTGGACCAGCGCTTGCAACGATTTCGCATGGCAAGCCTGCTGGTCGAGCAAGTCGGCCAGCTCAAGATAGTTTGCCAATTGGGTCGGGTCGTTGGCGATCGCCGTTCGTAGCCGGTGTTCGACGGCCTGGCTGTCGGCAGTCGGCTCTGGAGGCCTTAGCAGGCGAATCATCGCCTGGGCCTCTTCGTCGCTGGCGTCGGCCTGGGCAACCTGACGCCAGCAGTCGAGCGCCTGCTCGAATCGTCCCGTTTCGGCCAAAGCCTGGCCTGTCAGGCGGTTTAACTGAGGGTCGTCGGGCGAGGCGGCCAACGCGGCCGCAAGGTAGAAGAGTTGGCCTTCTTCGGCTTGCCGAGCCTGACAAATCTCGGCCAACGCGATCAGTCCGGCGCGATCCCAAGGGTTGTTGCGCACCAAGTCGATCGCCAGCCGAAGCCGGGCTTGGTGGTCTCCCTGGTTACGAGCCCGTTGCAAGGCCGCCTGCATTGCGAAGGCTTTGAGACGAGCAAGTTTCCCCCGCTTATCGACGCTGGTATACTTAGCCTTGAGTGCTTCGAGCAACGCTTGGGCATAGACCACGTTGCCGGGGTCGCTCGCCAGGCAGCCAGCGAACATCTCGCTGGCCGCGGTAAACTGTTTGGCGTCAGCCGCACGGCAGCCGTGCTCGTAGCGCTGCTGAAGTTGGCGGCGCTGGGCGGGGGGAATCGGCCGGACTTCGTCGGTCGACGGATCGGGCCTGCCGGTGGTTGGGTCTCCGTGGTGCATCTTGGTGATTGTAACATCCGCAGTGGAGTTGCTTCAGCCCGTTTGCAACCCCTAATAGTCTGTCATTCAGTCGTTCGTGAGAGAAGCGTTCGTATGACCATCCCAGTGGGCAAAGTGTACTTGGTCGGTGCCGGCCCTGGTGATCCGCGCCTGATTACCGTTCAGGCAGTCGAGTGCCTGGCCAGCGCCGATTTGGTGTTGTACGACTATCTGGTTAACCCTCAGCTGCTTGAACACACTCGGCCAGGAACTCCCTGCGAATGTCTTGGCCGGCACGGCCAAGGTCGGCTCGTTCCCCAGGAGGAGATCAATGCTCGCCTGGTGGCCGAAGCCCAGGCAGGCAACGTGGTGGTTCGGCTGAAGTCGGGCGATCCGGCCATTTTTGGACGAGCGGCCGAGGAGGCCGACGCCCTGACCGACGCTCAGATCCCCTTTCAAATCGTGCCAGGGATCACCGCCGTGCTGGCCGCAGGCAGCTATGCCGGGGTGCCGATTACCCATCGTCATCAGGCCTCGGGGATCGCGATTCTCACTGGCCAACAATGCCGGGACAAAGCCGAGGCCGGACTCGACTTCCGCTCGCTGGGTAATTTCCCAGGCACTCTAGTTGTCTACATGGGCGTGACCACTGCTGGCCAGTGGAGCCAACAACTGATCGAGGCCGGCAAACCGGCCGACACTCCCGTGGCAGTGGTCCGGCGTTGTAGCTGGCCTGACCAACAGGTATTGCGGTGCGATCTGGGGACACTAGCCGCACGTCTCGAAGCAGCCTGCCTGCGGCCGCCGGCCATTATCATCGTTGGTCAGGTCGCACAAGAGTCGCCCACGGCCAGTTGGTTTGAAGCCCGACCGTTGTACGGCCAAACCGTGCTCATCACGCGACCGGCCGGGCAAAGCGTCGAAATGCGTCAACCACTGGCCGAACTGGGTGCCAGAATCGTGGTGCAACCGGCCATCGAAATCCGGCCGCCAGAAGACTGGACGGCAGTCGACGAGGCTCTGGCCCGACTCGATCAGTTCGACTGGCTCGTCTTCTCCAGCGCCAATGGCGTGCGTTATTTGCTTGATCGGTTGCTTGAACGGGGCGGCGATCTACGGCAACTAGGCCAAACCCGGCTGGCGGCCATTGGACCTTCGACCGCCGCGGCGCTTGGAGCCTATCACCTGCGTGCCGACTTGTCGCCTGCGGTCTATCAGGCGGAAGCCTTGGCCGAGGCCCTCGTGGCCAAGGCACCAAACGGGCGTTACCTGTTAGCTCGGGCTAGCCGTGGCCGAGAGGTGTTGGCCGAAATGCTCACCGCGGCCGGGGCGACGGTCGAACAACAGGTGGTTTACCGGTCGTGCGACGTCGAAACAGTCAATCCTGACGTTCAGGCGGCGCTACACTCCGGCAAACTCCATTGGACCACGGTCACCAGCTCGGCGATTGCCCGCTCGCTGATGCAACAGTTTGGCGACGATTTACGCTGCACCCAATTGGTTTCCATCAGCCCGCTCACCTCGGCGGTACTCCGCGAAGCTGGCTTCGAGCCGGCGGCCGAGGCGGCCGAAGCCACCGGCGCTGGCGTCATTCAAGCGATTCTGGACGCGGCCCAAGCGTCTGGCAAGTGATGCCTCTTCTGTCGATTTTGCACGTTGCGAAACGGCTACCACCGAACGTCAGATGTTTGGTGAAACGTGGGCAGCTTGGTCGATACGGATTGATACGATACCCTCCCAAAATAGCTGAAGCCGCGTTGCAACGCGAGAATTGGAGCGTCTCAAAGTGGTTTAAAGCCTGAAGCGCCAGCGAAGGAATTGGTTGCTGGGAGCGTCGGAGCATCTCAAAAATTCCTTCGCTGGCGCTTCAGGCTTCAAGGCGTTCGATTGCCGGCTGCCCCCTGTCCCCAAGCTTGATTGGCACAATCATGTTTCGTCCCCCTTTGCCTGTGGCCAAACAGGCCGATTCCAAGTCGACCGATCCGCGTGCGCTCGAGCGACAGCGCAGCCGTTTGTTGGAAATGATTCTCAAACGCGAGTCGGCTCGCGAGCAAGCGAAGAAGTAGAACCATGTCCACCTCGACCCAGGCGATCGCGTGGACCAGTTTGGTCGGAAGCATTTGGCTAGTCCTCGCCAGCTCACTCTGGGCTGGTCCGCATCTCGCTAGCGCTTCAACTCCTCATCCGGCCGTAGCGCGCATCATCGTGCCAGAGCAGGGGGCCACCTCGTATGGGTCAGGCACGTTGATCGATGTGCGCGAGCAGTATGGACTGGTGGTGACCAACTGGCACGTGATCCGCGACGCCACTGGGACGATCGAGGTGGTGTTTCCCAACGGCTTTCGCTCGCCAGCCCGGCCGCTCAAGCTCGACCGCGACTGGGACTTGGCGGCCCTGGTGATTTGGCGGCCTGAAATCACACCGGTCACGCTCGCCACCCAACCTCCTCGGCCAGGCGAGCCGCTCACGATCGCCGGCTACGGACAAGGCAACTACTTGGCCGCGACCGGGCGTTGCCTGCAGTACTTGGCCCCGGGGATCAACCTGCCTGAGGAAATGGTCGAGGTCTCGGTCCAAGCCCGGCAGGGCGATTCTGGTGGCCCAATTCTAAACCAGCACGGCGAACTGGCAGGCGTGCTGTTTGGTGCCAGCCACGGCACGACCATGGGCAGCTATGCCGGCCGGGTAAGCGGTTTTCTGGTTTCGATTGCACCAGACCTCACCAACCCAGCCCGAGCGTTGGCCGCCCAGCAACCGGCGTCGCCAGTCCAACCAGTCCAAACCCCAGAAACCACGCCAGCGCCGGTCGAGGTGCCTGAGGAGACGTTCGTGGCGGCCGACGCCGAGCCAGCAGGCATGCCGGCGGTCGAGCTAAGCCCGATCGGCCGCGTGGCGACCCGACCGGGCAAGCCCCAGGCGGACCACCAAGCCGGCCCGGCCGACTTGCCAGGCTATGAGAGTTATCCTGGCGAATTTTCCAATGCGGCCACGGTCGCCGAACGGTACGCGGCCACTCGTCAGAATGCTCAACACCGACCCAGCGCCCCCGTGACGGCCCTGGCTCCCGGCTCAAATCGCGTGGTCTCTCAAACCGCTTGGCAAGCCTTTGCCGGCTCGAGTCTGCTCGAGCAAATCAAGACCGCGTTGGCGACGCTTGGCGCGCTCTGGGTCTTGTTGATTGGGAGCCGGGTAGCGCTAGCCCAATGAGCTTGCGATCGGCCCCGGCGTTATAGACGACGGCGCAAGTCGGGAATGATTTTTTCCGGCACAAAGCGGGCCAACTCTTCGTCGCCGGCCAACGAGGTGATCTGCTTGATTAACGAACTCGAGACATGCGAAAATTCTTCATCGGCCATGAGAAACACGGTTTCGATGCCGGGATCGAGCTTGCGATTGGCCAACGTCATGGTGAACTCGGCATCCATGTCGGACAACGAACGAATGCCGCGAATGATCACCCGAGCACCCGCTTCGCGGACAAAATTTACCGCCAATCCGGCAAACTGCCGCACCTCGACGTTCTCGAACTGTTCGGTCGTGCGGCGCACCAAGTCGACACGCTCCTCAGGCGTAAAGAGCGCCTCCTTGCCGGCATTCAAGCCAACGCCCACGATCAGCCGGTCAACGAGATGGCTGCCCCGTTCAATCACGTTGATATGCCCCAACGTGATCGGGTCGAACGATCCGGTATACACTGCCACGCGCGAGTCGGAATTGGTCATGGCCTCATTGTTGGGCTTCGGGGACTGAAAATCAAGACGCGCCCTGCTGGGAACCGTCAAGTCATCTCGATTTCCAGCAGCCAATTCCTTCGCTGGCGCTTCAGGCTTTATAACGTTCTTTATAACGTTTTCTGACAAAGCCTAGCTGGACAGCGCCACTTTCGATGACAGTACAAGCCCGACGCGCAAGCGAGGGAATACGTTACGCTTCAATTCCCTCGCTTGCGCGTCGGGCTTGTATTGTCGTTTTTTCTACATCGAAAGTGGCGCTGTCCAGCTAGCAGTTTCGCGCTTCGGCCACCGGCCGCTGCTTTTACTTTAGAATTCGTCTACTGCTTGAGACAAGCGACCAGCCGGTCAATATCCTGGTCGTCGTTATAGGCATGCAAACTGATCCGCAATCGGCCCGCCCGACATCCGAGAGCCACTCCCTGGGCCTTGGCCGCCGCACGCACTTGCTGAGGCTCGCAACCAGGCAGCTCGAACGAGACGATGCCAGAGCGGTTCGGTCCCTCGCGAGCAGAGCAAATCCTGGCCCCCAACTCGGTCAACCGCTGGCAAGCCAGATCGGTGATTTCCAAAATCCGGCGCGAAAGGGCGGCGGTTCCATAGCCCAACAACAACTCCAGGCTAGCCCCCAGGCCGTGGAACCCAATCATGTTTTGCGAGCCACCTTCATAACGGGCAGCCGCCGGCTTGAGAGCGAGTTCGATTCGCCGAAAGTCAAACGCATGAACTACGCTGTGCCAGCCGACTTGCAACGGCCGTAGCTCCTCCAGACGCTCGCGACGCACAAACATCACCCCAGCGCCTTCCGGCCCTAGGAGCCACTTGTGGCCGTCGGCCGCCAGGAAATCAATCGGCGTCTGACTCACGTCCAAAGGGAAAACGCCCAGCCCTTGAATCGCGTCTAGAAACATTCTGGCCCCATGACGCTGGGCGATCTGTGTGATTTGCTCGATGTCGTGCCGGAAACCGCTCGAATAGCTGACCCAACTGACCGATACGAGGCGCGTTCGCCGATCGCACGCTTCGTCCAGGCGATTCAAATCGAGCCGGCCCTCGTCGGTCGACACACGCCGCGTTTCGACCCCGCGCGAAGCCAGGTTCAACCACGGATAAAGGTTCGAAGGAAACTCATCGGCAAGCGTCACCACGTTGTCGCCTGGCTGCCAGGGCATGCCTTCGGCCACCAAGTTGATTCCGGCCGTCGTGTTGGGAACCAGCGCGACCTCGGCCGCCTCGGCCCCGATCAGGCAGGCAGCCAGTTGCCGCACCTCTTCACAGCGTCGGTACCAGGCTGCCCAATCCGTGGCCCCTTGCTCGGCCGCCTGCTGGGCAAACGCGGTCATCGCCGCTTGGGCATCGGCGGTCAACGGTGCTACGGCCGCATGGTCTAAATAGGCCCAACGCTGCGAAACCGGCATGCGACGTCGGAAATCTTTCCAAAACGGCTCGGCACTGGACGGCAATTCGGCCATATTCCACGAATCCCAAGAAACATTCGCCCCGTGAACAAACAAGGGCATTGTAGGACGAGGCCTGCAGCTTGACCAGCAGCGACCGGTGCCGCTGCGACTCGCTAGCCCAGGACTTTCCAGTTGTCCTGGTCAACGGCAGGTGACAGGCAATTCGTTCCAACTATACTAGAAACTAGCCAACGACACCTTTTGACTAGCTCGCGAGCAATCCCCACTGATGCCAAAAGTGATGACAAAAGCCGGCCTGGCGGTTGCCGGTCTGGTCGGACTGGTCTTTCTCACCGACCTAGCAATCGGCTATCCGTTCAAACGGGCCAGCATGGCAATGGACATCTGTTTCGCACTATGCGCGGTCTTGCTGGCCTATCTGAGCTGGTCAACCCTGAAAGAGCAGGTTTAGCCCACTCAGTGACGCTAAGCCGCTCGCCGCAAGATCGACTGCGACGGTTCGCGCTGGGGAGCATGGCGCAGATTGGCCGCTGTCTTGCCGAGCGTTTCAATGGCGAGCAGGTGTCGATCACGAAGCCGCGCGGCGCGCTCGACAACTCGCTGAACAGTTCGCATGGCAGCTGGACCAGCGGCGATCAGGGCCGGAGCGTCGAGCACCAATTGGCAAAAGTCTTGCCGATCGACCGCTCGGAACGCCAAGCTCAGGCGGCCAAGTTTGTTCAGCCAGTTGCCCTCGGCCGGCAGGGCCACTCCGACCGGAAACTCGACCAGACCATAGCGGAGCGTCGCCATGCCGTGCGATTTTCGTTTGCCTGTGAGTTGGGAGGTTTGCGTACGGACTCCAGTAATCCCATGCTTGTGCACCAAATCGAGATGCTCGGCATACCCAGTCCCGCCTGGCACAAAGGTCGTCACCTCGAGCCCGGCCGCTCGAGCGCTGAGCACCCGACGTCCCAGCTCTCGCGAAAAACGGCTCCGACCGGCGGTTCGTCCAACCCAGGTGGAGTCTCCCAAAATTGCCATTTCGTGCGACTTGTTGGCACTGCGAATGCGTTCGGTGGCCGCCGAATGCAATGGATCGGCCACAGCCCAAGTGGCTGCCATCGAGTGTCGGGCAAACAGCTTCAGCAAATCGTCGGTCACGCGTTCTAGGCCAGCCTCTTGCCGATGGCCTAAACGGTCCACCGCGACTTCCAGATCGACGGAAACCGCAAAAGTTCGGAGATACGTCGGTGCGAGCAATCCCATGGCATTCCTATCTTGGCATGATGCACGTACGAACCAAGCGTGAACGAGGCAAAATGGTTTACCATCACGATCGGCCTTCCGTTCAGGCGAACTCGATGAAAAGACCTATGCCAACGAACAACGAAGCTAGAGAAGCTTTACCGGTCAGGCAAATCGCTCGGCCTCATCCTCAGAAATTTGGAACGACTAAATCAAAACGCAAGGTAAGATAGAGCAGGGCAGGGGGGGGGGCCTCGCCAACCAGACAGATTTGCCTCACTCGATTGGCCATCGACAGGAATTCTTTTGTGAACCATTTATCTCGAAAAACGTTGATCCTCTGGATGGTCCCAGAAGGACTGCCAAGTCATGTCCAGGCAAAACAGCGGCCGGTGGCCGCTCGCGAAACCGGAAACTTGACCGTTTCGCGAGCGACCACCGGTCGCTGTTTTTACTTTGCAGTTCGCCTGTGGATGGTTCTCGGGCTCTTGACTGCCTGGACTTGCTTGTACCCAGTGCTGGCCTGGGGCCAAAACCCTCGATCCATGTTTCGAGCAGCCCGCGAGCAGATGGTTGACCAAGAGATTGTCACAGCCGGCGTGACCCATCTGGAAGTTATCGAGATGATGCGTCGCGTACCGCGTCATGAATTCGTGCCGCTCAAGCAGCGCTCGCTGGCGTATTTCGACATGGCGTTGCCGATCGGCGCGAACCAGACCATTTCGCCACCGTTTGTGGTGGCCTACATGACCGAGCAGCTCGATCCTCAGCCGTCGGACGTGGTGCTTGAGATCGGCACCGGCAGCGGCTATCAGGCCGCCGTGCTGAGTGGCTTGGTGAAGCAAGTCTATTCGATCGAAATCGTCGACTCCTTAGGGCGTAAAGCCGACCGTACGCTCAAACGTCTTGGCTATCGCAATGTGGCCGTCAAGGTCGGCGATGGCTATCAAGGCTGGCCCCAACACGCCCCGTTCGACAAGATTATTGTAACCTGTTCGCCGGAGAAGGTTCCCACGCCGTTGGTCAACCAACTCCGCGAAGGGGGCCGGATGATCGTTCCGGTCGGCGAACGCTATCGACAAAATCTGTATCTGTTTACTAAGCGCGATGGCCAACTCGTTGCCGAGGCTCTGCGCGCGACCCTGTTTGTGCCGATGACAGGCGCCGCTGAACAGCGTCGCCAAAAGCAGCCTGACCCGGCGCGTCCGCGTTTGGAAAACGGCGGCTTCGAACAGGTCATCGGCGAGCCGTCCAAGGTGGCTGGCTGGCACTACCAGCGTCAGGTTCAGGTAGTCTCCAACCCACGGGAAGCCCGCGAGGGCGAGCGTTATGTCACGTTCACCAACAAGCATGCAGGCCGGTCTGCCAGGGCCATGCAAGGCTTTGCCGTTGATGGGCGTCAAGTAGCGGAGTTAGAGCTGGCGTTGTGGGTGCGTGGCGACCAAGTACGTTACGGTCGCAACCGTTCGGAATGGCCCCATTTGCTGGTCACCTTTTTTGACGAACGTCGCGCCGCGGTCGGCCAGCAACGCATCGGAACCTGGATCGGCACATTTGCCTGGCAGCACGAAACAGCCCGTCTGGCGGTGCCGCTGGCTGCGCGCGAGGCAATCATCAGCTTTGGCCTGATGGGCGGGGTCGGGGAAATCTCGTTTGATGACCTGCGCTTGCGACCAGCGTCACGTTAGGCTTTGTGCTAAAATACGTTTGATGCCACGAGTTTTCACCAAGCTTTTATCCCGGCGACGCGTTGCGTCGCGGCTAGGGACTACTGTCAAAGTAAACTCTGCTGGCAATTCCCCATTCGTTGGAAAATAGCCGCGACCGGGCGCGTCGCCGGGATTTGCAAACCTCAATTTCTCTACCCACTTTGGCGTAGAACACGAACGGACAGGCACACAGTGGTGCCGTGCGGCTAAACCGCTTTCTCGACCTGATAGCGAAACGGCTCGGCGGCCACTTCGTAGCCAGGCCGCAGGGCAATGTTCACAACCAAACCCAAGGCAATCCCGTTGGCCACTAACCCCGAACCGCCATAGCTGACCAACGGCAACGACAATCCGGTGATCGGCAACAGCCCGACCATCATGCCTGTGTTAATGACCACCTGCACGGCGAGTAAGGTAGCGATGCCCGACGCCACCAAGCGTCCAAACGGCTCGCGTGTCCGCTCGGCCACAACCAGAATTCGCCAGACCAGCAGAAAGTAGAGCAACAACAGCAGCCCGCCTCCGCGCAGCCCATAGCGTTCAACCAAAATCACAAAGACCGAATCGGTCGAGCCTTCTGGCACTTGATAGACGGAACGGTCGGCGGTTATCTCGCCTTGAAAGTAACTACCAGAGAAGCCACCGAGGACCAACATC
Organism: Pirellulales bacterium; assembly: GCA_028289525.1. GTDB lineage: Bacteria > Planctomycetota > Planctomycetia > Pirellulales > JAGQOS01 > JANQPJ01. Next base: position 2,311 of record JANQPJ010000089.1, on the reverse strand, counting down.
TGTTTCGCCTGGGCAAGGTGATAGCCGTCGCCACGGACGGTTGTGCCAGGCGGAGTTTGCGAAAACAACGCAGTCACTCGGCTACGTTGCTCGGCGCTCATTTGAGTCCACAACAAAGGCAACAAACAGATGCCTGCACCAGCGACCAGCGCCAAATCGCGACGCCGAGCGCCGGCAATCGCTAACATCGTCAACAACACTGGCAAAAAGACAATGGCCGTTCCTAAGTCTGGCTCGCGCAAAATAAGCACGATCGGTGCCATGCTAACAGCCAACGGAATCAGCAGGCCAGTCAGACGACGGAAGTTTTCTCGGTACATCAAATATCTGGCCAACGCCAACACAAACACAACCTTCGCCAACTCGGAAGGCTGGAGCCCAACCCCGGCAATGCGAATCCAACGTCGGGCTCCGTTGATCGGCGGAAACCAATAGACCAGCGTCAAGGCAACCAGCACTAACACGAACAGCAGATAGCTATGGCGACCAAACACGCGGTAGCTAGGCACCACGACCAGCCCAGCCGCCAGCAAGCTGAGCACCGACCACACGATTTGCGCACGCAAAAAATGGCCAGACGAGCCAGCCAGCGACTCCGCCCGAGCAATCCCCAACCAGCCTGCCAGCATCAGCAGGACGGCCGTCAAAATGGCCAGACAAGGCAGGCGTTGTATCCACTTAAACCGTTCCATCGCGGGGCGATTATAGGTCGCCGTGGGCCGCTGGCCCCAGCCCATTCTTCCAGCCTGGGGCCTCGGCCTGTCGTTGTATACATAGTTCTTCCTTGATAGCCGCGACGCGTCGCCGGGAAATTGCTCGAAAAGCGACGATTTCAGAGAGCACCCCGGCGACGCGTCGCGTCGCGGCTAGGGGAGCAAACAGACGCCTACCGCCTGCTAAATTCGAATTCCATCGTCTACTAGAGCGTTTCCCCTAGAAACTTTAGGAAAAATAGGGGAACCAATAGAAATAGAACAGATTTTGTGCGCCCTAGAGCACGAAATCCGAAAATTTTACCCAGATTGCTTGTATTGAATGCTAGCTTTGCATATCCTCGGAGGCTATCGGGGCCCCTGATTCTGGGCCGTGTGTTGGCCCCACATCCTAATTCTCCCGGAAAGAAGGAATTTTGCAGTGATGACACACAGCAGTTGCAAGCAACTTGCCTTGAGTGCCGCCTTGACTGCGGCCTTTGGTTTGCTCGTACCAACCACCTGTTTGGCCTATGGCTGGTCGTCTGGTAGCTCAGGCTCGAGTGGCAGCTCAGGTAGTTCGGGGTCAAGTGGAAGCTGGGGATCGAGCGGAAGTTGGGGATCCTCTGGCAGCTCGGGAAGCCATGGCTGGCGTCATCATCGCCGCCATCGGGTTCGCCATCACAGCAGTGGTAGCTGGGGCGGCAGATCGAGCGGCAGCAGTTCAAGTGGCAGCTGGGGAGCAAGCTCCGGATCGAGCGGTAGCTCAGGCAGCAGCGGATCGAGCGGCGGATGGCAAGTGGCTCCTCATGCGACCGAAGAGGCTCCGGTGCCACCGACCGACGAAAAAAGCGCCAGCTTCAAGGTCCGTCTGCCGGCCGAAGCCAAAGTCTACGTCAACGACATGCTCACCAAGACCGAAGGGACCGACCGACAGTATGTGTCGCGCAATCTGAACCCTGGCCAAGCCTACACCTTCAAGGTCCGGGCAGAACTCGAGCGGGACGGCAAAGTACTGACCAAAACCCAAACGCTAACCCTACAGGCTGGTTCGGAGTCGAACATCGCCTTCGACTTTGACAGCACAGCGACCGACACTCAGGTAGCCGAATCGGCGGTGAAGACCAAGCTCACGCTCCACGTGCCTGCGGTGGCCAAGGTCGTGTTGGCTGGTCGCGAAACCCGCTCGGCCGGTCCGGTGCGTGAGTTCACGACCACCAAGTTGGCCGCTGGCGAAAGCTGGTCCAACTACAAGATTCTGGTGACCGTGAACCAAAACGGTCGCGAGCTGAGCCAGGAGAAAACGATCGAACTGAACGCTGGAGAAGATCGCGAAATGCGATTCAACTTTGGTGCCGATCGCGTGGCCAGCGCCAAGTAATCGCCCTCGCGGCAAACTTTTCGAAGATACCACCGCCCTCGTACTGGCTTGCTAGCCGGTACGAGGGTTTTTTTCTGGAGCTGTAAGGAATCAGAAATTCTGTGTCGTTAAAGCAAATTCAGTAGTTCCAAATTTCCGATGTTGATCGGTAGCAGCGGTCGGTGACCGCTCGCGAAACACTCGTTTTTATCGTTGTAATTGTTCTAAAGCCTGAAGCGCCTTTTTTCTTGCGCAATCC
>JANQPJ010000342.1 GCA_028289525.1 Pirellulales bacterium | reverse complement strand
GAATCCGATTCTCGACGTGTTTGGCGAATGTGGCGTGCGGTTTGCCTTGGAGGTTCATCCGACCGAGATTGCCTTTGACATTTATAGCGCACAGCGGGCGCTCGAAGCGCTCGATCATCGCGAAGAGTTCGGCTTCAACTTCGATCCCAGTCATCTAATCTGGCAAGGTGTCGACCCGGTTGAGTTCATTCGAGAATTTTCCGATCGGATCTATCACGTTCACATCAAAGATGCGATTGTCACACTCAACGGCAAGACCGGCATCCTGGCGAGCCATCTCAATTTTGGCGATCCGCGGCGTGGTTGGGACTTCCGCAGCCCAGGTCGAGGCGGCGTGAACTTTGAAGAGATCATCCGAGCGCTCAACGTCGTAAAGTACGATGGGCCGCTGTCGGTCGAATGGGAAGACAGTGGAATGGACCGCGAGCAAGGTGCTCGGGAAGCCTGTGAGTTTGTCCAGCGGCTCGATTTTGAGCCCAGTGCGGTCGCCTTCGATGCGGCATTTGCCGACGAATAAGCGGAGTTCTGAGGCCAGAACGGGCAAGTCTCCGTTCCGGCCCGTGGCACCTTGTGGTTCGGGGATGCTAGACTAAAGGGGAAGGGTGTACTTGGGGGTTCAATGTTGGGCTTTGCCCTCAAACCGCTTAAAGCCTGAAGCGAGGGGCGAAGGAATTCGTTGCTGAAAGTCAGTCGTTCTAAAAATTGGGAATCCGGAAATCACGATTTTTCAGGAAAATGTAAAAAGGCAGATGTTTCGCGAGCGGTCACCGACCGCTGCTACTGAGCAACACGAGAAATTTGGAACGACTGAAAGTGGAAAAGCATCGCAAAAATCCCTTCGCCCCTCGCTTCAGGCTTTAATCCATGACTTAAGGACGAGTTTTTGGGCAAAGCTAGCTTGGACCAGGAGCCCCCGGAGTCCGTTTTCTCAGCCTGAGCAAGAGGTGCCGGTGGTTGGTCGTGTTGTGGGATATCTGATGGTGTCGCTTGGCTTGGCCTGTGCCCACGGAGTGGCCAGCGCTGCGCTGCCAGAGCAATGGGCCCAGCACGATGCGCGTTACGCGACGCAACTGGACGCATTGGCCGATGAGTGCGAGGCTCAGGGAGCCGGTCAGATGGCCCAAATCGCGCGTACTTGGCACCTGCGACGCGATCCTCATCGGCTCTATCTGTTTGTGACTGGTCCAGCAACTCTTACCCACGCGGCCGGCACTGACGAACAGCCGGCCTGGGAGGCCAAATTCTGGGAACTGCGTCGCCGTCAGGCAGAGCAACTTTACCAATTGGCCAAGCAGGCCGCCGCCCAGGGGAAGCTTTCGCAGGCCATGATCTGGCTCGGTGAAGCCTTGCGAGAAGATCCACACCATCGTGCAGCGCGGTTGGCGATGGGGTATGTCGAACATCAAGAACGCTGGCAAACCCCTTACGCCGCTCGCATGATCGACCAAGGCAAGGTTTGGCATCCCGAGTTTGGCTGGATCACGAAAGACGATCTTGCTCGATATGTAGGTGGTGAGCGACCGGTCGGTGCTCGCTGGCTGGCGGTCGACAACGCACAACAGCAGAGGGCGCGGATTGACCGTGGCTGGCGTGTACAAACCGAACATTATGATGTGCGCACGAACGACCGCTTGGTCGCAGGAGTTCAACTGGCAACCCAGTTAGAGCATCTACAGCAGGTGTGGACCCAGGTGTTTGCCGGCTACGCGATGCGGCCGGCCGAGGTGCGTCACCGGTTTGCAACCCCCGGGCGATCGGTCCGACCGACCAAACGGCATCGAGTCGTCTACTATCGCACACGCGAGGAATACAATCAGGCGCTCCGCTCCCGGCAATCGAACATCGAAATTACGTTGGGCATCTATTTTGATCGGGAACAGACCGCCTATTTCTTTGCCGGCAACGACCAGCATTCTGGCACGTTGTATCACGAAGCGACCCACCAGCTTTTTCAGGAGACCCGGCGCGCCGCGCGTCATGTTGGCCAGCGCGACAACTTTTGGATCGTCGAGGGGATTGCCGCCTACTTCGAATCGCTTTCCGCCAGCGACGGGTATTATACGTTGGGCGGGATGGATGCTGGTCGGGTGCCGAAGGCTCGTGAACGAGTGCTGGACGGCGGCTTTTATTTGCCACTGGCCCGGCTGGTCGAAATGGGAAAAGGCGACTTGCAACGTCATCCCGCGATCGCCAAGATCTACACCCAGGCAGCCGGAACGGCGACGTTTCTGATGCACTACGATGGCGGCCGTTATCGAGAGGCCCTGGTCAAATACCTCCAGGCGGTCTACTCCGGCAAAGCCGAGCCGGCCACTTTAGCTCGATTGACCGGCGCCAACTATGCAGAATTAGACCAGCAGTACCGACAGTATTTGCGGTCTGGAAGTTCGCCTGAGGTCGACGAATCCTGAGTTACCCCAGGGTGATTCATTTTTTCAATCTAAGAAGCTTTAAGAGCTCACCAACCCGACGCGTAAGCGAGGTATTTCTGGCTGTTTTCCTCGCTTACGCGGCGGGTTGGTAGGCCGTTAAACCTCCACCAATTTGAAGAACTGATCGGCCCTGGAGTTACCCCGAACCCGGTTGACCGCGCTCAGACGTCGAAGTAGGATGGCATGCTTGATCGACGGTGGTTGTAGCTCAGTTGGTTAGAGCGCTGGATTGTGGTTCCAGAGGTCGGGGGTTCGAATCCCCTCAGCCACCCTTTCTGCCCAAGTGCTGCGCTTGGTCCACTTGTAAACGATGACATCTGTTTTTGTGAGGCCCCGGCGACGCGTCGCGTCGCGGCTAGGGGGGCGAACAGAAGCTTGCAACCACCAAGTTCGAATGCCATCGTCTACTGGACTTTATCTCAAAACAATGACAAGCGGACGCGCGAGCGAGTTGACCGTGAAATCCAGCATTCACTCGCTAGCGCTTCGTGCTTGTATTCTCTCGCTCAACACCTTTTGGGGCAAAGCCTAGTTCAATAGGTGGCCGGATGCAGGATTTCGAAAAGCTTGGCGCGTTCTACCTTGGCAAACGATACGATCTGGACGATCAACGTACGACTGGCGATTGGTTGCTCTACGATGCCAAAGACCTGACGACGCACGCCGTGTGTGTCGGCATGACCGGCAGCGGCAAAACCGGGCTTTGTATTTCACTGCTGGAAGAGGCGGCCATCGACGGCATCCCGGCTCTGGTGATCGACCCCAAAGGCGACCTGGGCAACCTGATGCTCACGTTTCCCGATTTGGCGGCCGACGACTTTCGCCCCTGGATCGACGAATCGCAGGCAGTCCGGCAAGGAATGACCGCCGACCAGTATGCTAGCCAAACCGCCCAGCGGTGGCGCGACGGGCTAGAACAATGGGGGCAGGATGGCCAACGGATCGAACGGTTGCGCGAAGCGGCCGAAGTGGCTATCTACACTCCTGGCAGCAACGCGGGGTTGCCGTTGACCGTGTTGCGATCGTTCGATGCCCCGCCAGCCCAGGTAGTGGAAGACTCCGACGCCTTCCGGCAACGGGTCTCGGCGTCCACGTCAGGCTTGTTGGCCCTGTTAGGACGCAACATCGATCCGGTGCAAAGCCGCGAACACATTTTGATCGCCAACTTGTTGGATCGGGCTTGGCGTGAGGGGCGCAATCTAGATCTGGCCGGGTTGATTCGAGAGATCCAAAGTCCGCCGTTTGATCGGGTTGGCGTGATGGCCCTGGATTCGTTCTTCCCCTCGAAGGATCGGGCCGAGTTGGCGATGACGCTGAACAACCTGTTGGCTTCGCCTACGTTTGCCAGTTGGCTAGAAGGCGAACCGCTCAACATTCGGCAGTTGTTGTACACGCCTGAAGGCAAGCCACGATTGGCGATCTTGTCGATTGCCCATCTGTCTGAATCAGAACGTATGTTTTTCGTAACGATTCTGCTAAACGAAGTGGTTACGTGGATGCGAGCCCAGCCTGGCACTTCGAGCTTACGGGCTTTGTTATATATGGACGAGGTGTTCGGCTATTTTCCACCCAGTGCGAACCCACCTTCGAAGCAACCGATGCTTACCCTGCTCAAACAAGCCCGGGCATACGGGCTAGGGGTGGTGCTGGCGACTCAAAACCCGGTCGACTTAGACTACAAAGGTTTGTCGAACGCCGGCACCTGGTTTTTGGGCCGTTTGCAAACCGAACGCGACAAGCAACGCGTGCTGGAAGGACTCGAAGGGGCCTCGGCCCAAGCTGGTAGTGATTTTGATCGTGCGAAGATGGAGGCGACTTTGGCCTCGCTCGGCAGTCGAGTGTTCTTGATGAACAACGTGCACGAGGACGAGCCGGTCATTTTCAAGACTCGGTTTGCACTCTCCTATTTGCGGGGTCCACTCACACGGGTGCAAGTTCAAACTTTGATGGCCGATCGCCGGCAAGCGCTTGCCGTGGACGCCGCGGCTCGAACAGCACCGCGCGAATCGCTGGTTGAAAAGCCAGCACCCCGGCCAAGCATTCCTGACCAAGTGCCGGAGGTCTTTCTCCCGGTTCGTCGGCCGGCGGCGCCGGAAGGACGACTCGTTTACCGTCCAGCGCTGCTGGGCAGAGCACGGCTCCATTTCATTCGTGCCACCTATAAAATTGATCACTGGCAATCACACGCTAGACTACTGCTGGCGCCGCGGCAGATTCCATCTTTGCTGTGGGAAGAATCGATCGCTTGGGAAGGTGCGCTGGATGACTGGCGCAAAGAGCCTGAGCCCAGCGCCGAGTTTGCTGAACTACCGAGCCCGCTGTTGGCGGCCAAAAACTACAAATCGTGGGCCACGAAGCTGAAAGCCTATTTGTATCGCAGTCAGGCGGCGACCGTTTGGAAATGTGCCGAACTAAAACAGTATTCGCAGCTTGGCGAGGCCGAAGGTGACTTTCGGATTCGCCTGTCGCAATTAGCCCATGAGCGGCGCGACTTGGAACTCGAAAAGTTGCGGACTCGTTATGCCAAGCGGCTGGCTACGATCAAGGGCCAAGTTCTTCGTGCCCAACAACGCCTGGAGCGCGAGAAGTCGCAGTATAGCCAACGCAGGTGGGAATCACTGCTCTCCTTTGGCACGACGATTTTGGGCGCGGTGTTTGGACGCAAGCTGGCCAGCCGAGCAAATGTAGGGAAAGCTTCGACATCCATGCGCAGCGTAGGTCGCGCAGCTCGTGAGCGTGATGACGTTGGTCAGGCGAAGGAAACATTGGCCGCTGCTGAGGAAAAACTGGCCCAGCTGGATGCCAAATTTCAACAAGATATTCAAGCCGCCGAAGATCGCCTGGCGGTTGACCGCTTGAGCCTGGAGGCACTCAAACTGGCGCCTCGCAAGTCCGACATTTTGATCGAGCAAGTCGCCCTGGTTTGGACGCCATGGCACGTCGACAGCGCTGGGATCGCTGAGCCGTTGTACTAAAGCAAGTTGCTTTTTACTGTGGCGGACGACACCTCGTCTTCACCGGGATTTCTCGACGAAACATCACCACGCATTTTGGTAATTTGCTCTAGGCGTTGTCTGTGGTGAACTGCCAGTTCACGAGTTTGTAGCGCTCGTTAGTCTCGTTCCCAAGCTCTGCTTGGGAACGAGACTAACACAAGCCCAGATTTCACGGTCAACTCGCGCGTCGTGCTTGTACTTGCTTTGAGGCAAAGCCTAACACTCTCTGCTGTTGTTCTTCGTGGCAATGCTATGGTAGGATGCCGCCGCTTTCCCAGGCAAACCATTTCCACCCATCAAGGAGCGCTTTGTGATGCTGGCCGAAATCAATCCGCAGCAATTACTCGACACGGTCATGACCTTCTTGTCGACTCAAGGCACCCAATTGGCCATCAACTTGGTCGCCGCGTTGGCGATCTTCGTCATCGGAAAGTGGGCGGCGCGTCTGCTCACTCGGCTAGTCACCCGCATGCTAAACCGGTCGAAGGTTGACGAAACCCTGACCAAGTTTGCCGCTAACATGGTTTATGCCTTGTTGTTGGTCGTGGTGGTGCTGGCGTCGCTCAACCAGTTGGGCGTCGATACGACCTCGGTAGCAGCCATCCTCGCGGCGGCCGGTTTGGCCGT
>JANQPJ010000329.1 GCA_028289525.1 Pirellulales bacterium | reverse complement strand
AAGGCGGTGCCCAGGTCGTCGCCTGTCGGCAGGCCGGTGCCGATAAACTCGTCGAGGCTGCCTAGGCGTTGAATCGTGCCATTTTCGTCGACGCTGTCGCCCCCCTCGGTCGAGAACGCGGCCCCGCCGGCCGGATTGTTCACTTCGGTGCCGGCATCCCAAACATGGCGACCGTACAGCGTAATTGTCGTCGGCCCTCGAAAATCACCATCGGCATTGAACAATCGATGGGCACGTCGACCGGTGTTTGCCAGAAAAGCGTCGTTCGAGGGGATCACCATCGTAGCGAAACTGAAGTACCGGTTGACGCCAGGATCGTCGACGTCGATCACTTCGGTCACCACTTCGCCTGGGTCGAACACCGGGGCCCCGCCAAAACCGCCTGGGGCGAGAATCGTGGCGGCGACTCCCGAGCTGGTGTCGTTGAACGCTTGGCTGATCTCCGAGGTGTCTCCCTCTTCGGCCAACAGCTCAAGGCCTGGGAAATTCGCGGCCGGCCGGTTTGGCGAAGCGACATCAAAACTGCCATCGTGAAACGCGGTCCAAAACGGAGTCAGGTACAGACCATCGTCGGACGAGAGGTTTTCCACCTGAACTTGCAACGCGGTGGCAGAAAGGACCTGACGTGTTTCGAGTGTCTCGGTGCGTAAAGTTCGATTGCGCCGGCGGGCCTTACCGCGCGAACCGGCAGGACGTCCAGACGCGCGTAATGCCTTGAGGACAGGTTTCAGAAAATGCATGGGTTACCTCTCTCATAAAACGTTCCACTTCGATCCGCTGATTGCCAACTTCGGCAGCCGTTGAAAAGCCTGTGCGGATGGGCTTTTCAGGGAAGAGAGAGTGTAATGCATTGCAACGACAATTCTAGAGTTTATCGCCAAAAAACTAGAGGAATCTTCGTTCCAGCACGCCAGAGGGGAGGCCTTTCCCCTCAGGACGTACCGGTGGCCGGTGCCAACATGACGCGCGAATGTGAGACAGCTCACTGAACGGCTGAGAATCGTCTGGCTCGGCATGTGGATCAGCAACGTCATCGTGTAGGCGGGAATGACGAAGGCATCGGCCGGAAACCGTGTCCGACCCAGGAAAACGGCAAAGCCCAAAATAACGACTATCCAAGAAGTCACAACAAAATGACGCAGGCCAACTAGGAAATGTACAACTTCAAAACTTGCGCGTCGGGCTTGGATTTGCCCGTCTGGAATGAGCAGTAAATGCGCTTTACTGGTTCAAGCTGGCGTCTAGCTGCAATCCTTCGATCCTCTGGCGACTGGCCCAAAGTTGTTCAAGGGCGTCTAGATATTGGATCGTGATGCGGACAAAGGTTCGCTGGGTGGTCAGCAATTCCAGATAGCCAACTTCGCCGACCTGATAGCCTTCGTCCACCAGACTAAGCGTTTGCTGCGCGATCGGCAGCATTTCTTGCGAATACTTGTCGACCTGAAACCGAGCATCGGCATACCGGCGAAATTCCTCGGCCAGTTGCTGGCTCAGCAGCAACCGTACCCGTTCGACGTTGTGCTGGGCAGCATTCCACTCAGCCTGGGCCGCCGCAATCCGACCTTGGTTGCGATTGAACAAGGGAACCGGGATTTCCACCTGAACCCCGCCCAATGTGTCGTCGCTCACGTTGTCGTGTTGCACACTCAGTTCTACGTCGATGTCAGGAACCGCCTCGGCCTGGGCTCGCTGCACGTTCCAACAGGCCTGGTTGACTTTGGCCATCGCGGCGGCGATCAACGGGCTTTCGGTCTGCAAGCGCGAAAGCGCTGCTTCCCAACGGATTGGATCGGCCGGATGTTCAAGCTCGCCGGCCACCATCGCCGGCGGCATCTCAGGCAAGCCCATCGCGGCGGTCAAGCTGCGCCAGGCATGTTGCCGTTGATGGCTTGCTTGCCGAGCAAAAATGCGGGCATTCTCTGCTTCCAGCTTGGCTTGCAAAAGATCGATCCGCCGAGCTTCGCCAGCCCGAATCATCTTGTCGACGGTGTCGATCGTCTGCTGGCCAATGTGGGTTAACTGGCCACCCAAATCGACACGCTCCTGAGCCACCAACATTTGGTAATAGCCAGCTCGCACATCGGTTTGGACGCGCAGCCGTTGGGCGGCAAACCGTTGCTCGGCCCGAGTCACCGCTGCGGCCGCGGCAGCTTGGCCGAGCCGACGCTTGCCGCCGGTCAGAAACGTTTGCGAGACGCTACCCCCTTGCTGGCCTGCGGTCCCTGAGTCGCCAATCTCTTCGCCTACATAAGCCAGCCGAGGATTCGCTGGCAAACCGGCCTGACGCCAGCGTCCTTGGGCAGCCTGAACTTGAAACCGAGCTTGAGCCAACACCGGATTGTGCATTAGGGCCAACTGCTCCAACTTGGCCAAAGTGAGCCTGCCGGACACCACAGGCACGGCCTCAGGCAAAGGTCGGATTTGGTCGCGCCCATGAGCACTGGCAACGATCGCCGGCTCCAGAAAACGGACCACTGGTGTTTCTGCCGCCACCGGTTCCATGGCCACACCAACCAGGCCGCCAAGTCCGACGCCCCAACCCATCAGGCCAACAAGCAAACGGTTCATCAAGCAACTTCTTCCTTAAATAGAGCAGGGCCAATCAGTTTTTCAAATTAGTGAAGGTTTAACGGCCTACGAACCCGACGCGTAAG
>JANQPJ010000299.1 GCA_028289525.1 Pirellulales bacterium | reverse complement strand
CCAAAGCACGAATGCTCCCAACCGATGCACGGCTAGCATGTTTTGGTCATTTCCGGTTTTGAATTTCGCGCTTTGTTTCGGATTTCGAGATTCGGATTTCGGATTTTCCCCTGACCCTGCTGCACTCGGCTGATCGCTGGCGCTTCAGGCTTCAAATCTTGCATCGCATATGTTTTAGAGCAATTTCGGATCATTCGTAGGTCATGTTTCGTCGGAAAACCCCGACCAAAACTAGTCGCGTCCGCTACGGTAAAAAGCAACTTCAGTAGTTCCAAAAATGAGAATCCAGAAAGCACTATTTTTCAGAGAGATTGTTAAAACAAGTGTTTCGCGAGCGGTCACCGACCGCTGTTACCCCCCCGTTTGAAGAGTACCTGCGTCAAACGATTTGCGGTATCCTAATGCTCGAATTCTCCGGGGGGGGAACGTGTTGTTGAGGGGCACTTCGGCGCCATCGCCGAAAGAGAGGAGCAGACGATGCGTATTTCCGTAGACATGTTGATCTATGCTGGTATCCTCATTGCCGTGGCGTGGGGATGTGCGATGGCTTTTAGCCTTTATCGTGCAATTCTCCGGCGGCGATTGGGCAAGTACCATTCGCTCAAGGGCTCGATTCGAGGCACTCTGCAAGACCCCGGCGACCCATAAATTCCCGATTCGTTGGGGGGGCTTTCGCCCAACCGGGTGACTCTTGGGGTGACCGTTTTGTCATGCGCGACAAGCGCCGTGCTGGCGCTCGCGGTTTGCTACAACCCCTACAACAGGTGTATCGCGACACAAGCGTACGGCGATTTTTATTGCTCGATGCACGAAACTCATTGCCGAAAGATTGCGTTCGCTGTTACGGCATGTGAAAATTAAGGGAGAGGAAGTGGCGAACACGCGGCTCGCGAGAACACCATGGTATTGTTAAAGCGACTTCGACAGGCGTTGAAATTCTCGGCCAACCAGCCTGAAACCCCGCCTGTACAAACGACGCATCAAGAAGAGCCTCTCGATCTAGACCATCTGGCCAGCTTGGCGGAAACAGACCCAGCGGTCGGCCATGATGAAACGCCGGCCAAGGCTCAGCCTGCTCCAGCCTTGGAACAAACGCCGCGCCCTAACGAAACAATTGCGGAGTTGCCGGTTACTCACGAGACGCTGCTGGAATTACCAGTACAGAATGAACCTGAGCACAACCCTGCCCACGACTCCGAGCCCAGCTTGGCAGAAGGCTTCGACCACGCGATTGATTTTGGCGTGGATTTTGATCTCGAAGATGCCCATGGCTCGCTGGCGACGGCCGAATCCGATGAGCTGGAAACCCAGCTTGAAGGTACGATTTGCCGTCGCTGCTGGGATGACGAAACGATGGAAGTCCATCTCCAGTTCGACACGTTCAGCGGGCTATCAATCTGCCCTCGCTGCAAGTCCTCCTACCGTCAGGCATAGCCGGTTCAAAACGGCTTCGAGGTCACGAACTTGAAGCTGGATTGCACGGTCAACTCGCTGCGCCCATTCGCCCCTCGCGTCGTGCTTGGATTGGTCTTGAGACAAAGCTTAGCCGATCTTCAGGCGTTGTTCGACGCGACGCAGCGCCTCTTCGACGTGGCAATCTTTCTCGCCCAACAAAAGCGTCTCGGGACGGCTCATCCAGGCTTCAACCTTTTTGTTGGCCGAGATCACCGTACTGTGGCTGCGACGGCCAAAATAATGGCTGATTTCAGAGAGGGCGGCTCGCGTATGCTTGCGAGCTAAAAACATGGCCAGCACGCGAGGGTTGCTCACCGAACGGGCGGTGCGCGTCGATCGCAAGCTATCCGGCAGAATTCCAAACTCATCGCAAACCGCCTTTTGGATGTCAGGCAACCGGATGAACCGGCTAGCCTGGGCGGTCATGTCGCTTAACACCTCTTCGGCCAGCGTGCGATTGATCGGACGACCGTGTGCCAAACTGGTTGCCTGAAGGCGGTTGAGCACACCAGAGAGTTCACGTGCGTGGGAGGCCACTTGCGAGGCCACCAGCGATTGAACATCCTCAGGCACCGAGACCTCGAGTTGACGGCTCAAGCGGGCAACGATTCCTAGCCGGGTCGCGTAGTCGGGCAGTTCCAAGCCACACACCAAGCCGCCACTCAAGCGGGCAACTAGCTCGGGGCCCAACTCCGGCAATTCGGCTGGCGGACGATCGGCGGCCAGCACAATTTGCCGACCTTGCCGCAACAGTTGGTCGACCGTGTGTAGCACCTCGACCAGGGTGGCCTTCTTGCCGGCAAAAAACTGGATGTCGTCGAGCACCAGCAAATCCATATCGCGATACTTGCGACGGAAGCTTGGCAGCCCACGCCCGGAGAGCGCTTCCAGGAAGTGTGAGGTGAACTGCTCGGCCGTTAGATAAACGGTCCGCGTATGCGGATGGGCTGCCTGCATGCCGGCCAGGGTTGCCTCTAACAAATGCGATTTGCCTACGCCAGTTGGGCCATGTAGCAACAGAGGAGAAATGGTGCCTGGCCGCTCAACCGCCAGTTGGGCCGACGTGGCGGCCAATTTGTTGCTGGTGCCGACCATCAATTCGTCAAACGTTGCCCAGGCGCGCCTGATCGGCCGTGACGATTGGGCCGTGGCGATCGTGCCTGCCACGGAGCCCTCAGGCTGATCATCCTGCGCCGTCCGAGGCTGTTTCGACGCCGAGGGCTCAGGCACCGTTAGGTGTTCGTTGACCTGAAACTCGACGGCCATGGTGTCTGAGAAGATCTCGGCACAAACGGCCTCGAGGTCGCCACGAAAGTGGCTGCGCAACCAATCCCGATAAAACGAATTGGGAACCTCGACCAGTAGGGTTCCTGGCCGGGGAACAAGCTGCGTACCATTGCCAAACCACAGATCAAACCGATCGTCGCCGATCCGTTCAATCAAGCGTGCACGCAAAGCGGAAACGATTTCCTTATCGTCGATCGTCACTTCCTGCTTACCCTCGACAGCGCACAAACCGGGCGCGGAGAATTATCCCTTCTTGGAACAATCCTGCTTCATCACCATGTATGAAGAACGCCAGCTTGAAACGATGCCGGAAAGAAAATGGACGTGTCGCCAGACCACCTCGCCAAGCCTGAAAATCAATTCCATCGGAACCGACGTTCAAGCCTGGTGTTGGCCGTCAGCAACCACGACCGGTAGGATTTTTTTTGATGCAACTCACAGCGAACGATGCGTCGTTCGGGGGTTGATTTTACGCGTGCTAGCATGATTGTCAAACCACTTGACAACGGACAAATCGTCGCTCAAGTCGACTTGTCGCGCGGGAACAAAGGAAACTCCGAGAAACGCGCCGAGATTGTTGTTTCATCCATTCAAAAAAAATTTTTCTCGCAATCCTAACGTGGTGGAAAACCTGTTTGCTCGCTTGCAAACAACAGCAGCTGCGCAACCGTTTCCGCACCTGCTCGATGCCGATTAGGTGCGATAGATGCGTAAAAATACGCTCCGTCGATCCCACGGCAAAAAACCGCCTGCCTGATAAGCACGCAACGCAGGCTCGTTACGCCCGTCGACCGCTAGAATTAAACGTCGACGTCCTAAACCGTATGCTTTGGCTTGGCTATATTGGGCAATCTGGCGACCAAACCCTTGTCCGCGGGCTTCAGGCAATAAGCCCATATAGACCAGTTCGACCTGCTCTGCCTGGGGATGATCGGCCAACAACACACAGCCCACGTCTTGGCCCTGGTGGCGAGCAAACGCCCATAACTCAGGCTGAAAACATCCCGTGGCGCGATAGCCTGCCAGAACATCCTCTATTTGCCGTACCCCATTCAGCTCAGGACAATCTTGGGTTTCAACATAGGTTGCCAAAACAAGTTGAGCGAGACGAGCGTGCTGCGTTTCTCGATAGGGTTCAAACTCCAGTTCGTCAGGCAAAGCCGTTGCTGCAAGTCGCTCTTCACCACAAACCATGTAGATCAAATCGGCAAGATAGGAAAAGCCGGCGATCTTCAGATCCGTAGCGGAGGGATCGTCTGGGCTGGTCAACAGGGTTTGGGCCATGACGACCTGCTGGTCTTGCAGGAAGTGGTTGGAAGCGTCAAGCAGGGCTCGACTCACTTGGGGGTTTTGTTCCTCGCTGGCTAGGTGAGGGGGCCAAACCACCGCCACGGCTCCTGGTTGAAGCTGTGCCCAAACTGCACCGACTAACCGCTCGTCGCGGCGCGCCTCAAACAGTCCGCCTGGGCGGTTTGGCTCGGCCTCGGTAGCCAGCAGACTTTGAATCACGGTCGTTCGGTCTGGCTCTGGTAGGTGTTCAAACACCAACTGCAGCGCCGCTGCCTGACTTTCTGCCGTTGCAGGCACGATCGTTAACTTGCCGGATGGGTGCATGTGGCCTACTTTATCTGATTTTGCTGGTTATACCAGGCATGCCTTGCCGGAAAACGACAGGCTATATTTGTAGGTAGAAAAATCGAAGTTCGTAAATCCCGGCGACGCGTCGTGAGCGCGGCTAGGGCTGCCTGTCAAGGCAAACCCTGCTAGCGATTTTGTCATTCGTTAGAAAATAGCCGCGACGAGACTTCGTCGCCGGGGCGCTATTTGAAAGTGTCGCTTTCCAAGCAATTTCCCGGCGACGAAGTCTCGTCGCGGCTAGGGATTTGCAGATAATCCTCCACCAACCTGCCTCCTCTGGGAACCCCTTAGCATGCCGTTCACCAATCGCTTGATCGTTGGACTAACTCTGTTGGTATTACTGCCTGGCTCGACCGTCGGCGACGAGGCCGGCCCTGGCTATTTGGGGGCAATTTTGTCGCCGTTGCCTGGCGGCGAAGTGGAGATTGTCAACCTGGCCCCTAATGGCCCGGCCGCGCAAGCTGGCTTGCAGCCGACCGACGTGATCACGGCCATCAATCAACGGCCGATTCGCTCGATCAACGAGGTCGAAGGCTGGATTCGCGGATCGTCGCCAGGCGATCGGGCCCCGGCACGACGAAACGCCACCACGGCC
>JANQPJ010000295.1 GCA_028289525.1 Pirellulales bacterium | reverse complement strand
CGACGCGTAAGCGAGGAAAACAGCCAGAAATACCTCGCTTACGCGTCGCGCTTAGTAGGCTGTCAAATCTCACCAATTTGAAAAATTGATCAGCCCTGGTGCTTGGTCAGGGACTCCTTGACAACAAGGCTTTAGCGATGATCGACGTCCAACAACTCACAAAATCCTATGCCGATCTGCGACGCGGCAATTTTGTGGCCTTGGCTGGCATCAGTTTTCAGGCCCCAAGCGGACAAATCTACGGCCTGCTGGGCCCCAACGGGGCAGGCAAAACCACGGCCCTACGAATTCTCAGCACGATTCTCCGCCCGACCGGCGGCACCGCCACGATTGCCGGCTACGACGTGGTGACTGAACCGTCTCACGTGCGCCATCACATTGGCTTTGTCTCGGCCAACACCGCAGTCTACGACCGGATGACCGCTTGGGAGATGGTCGAATATTTTGGGCGTTTATACGGTCTGGCAAATGACCAGCTGACAGCCCGGATGGAAGAAGTCTTTACCCGGCTTCAGATGAACGACATTCGCGACCTACTCGGTGCCAAGATGTCGACCGGGATGAAACAAAAAGTCTCGATCGCTCGGGCAATCATCCACGATCCCCCGGTGCTGATTTTTGATGAGGCCACTTCGGGCCTCGACGTGCTGGTTGCCAGGGCACTGTTGCAAACCATTGCCGATCTGCGCGACCAAGGCAAATGTATTGTGTTTTCGACCCATATTATGCGCGAGGCCGAACGGCTCTGTGATCGGGTAGCCATCATGCATCGTGGGCGGATTTTGACCGAAGGCACGCTTGACGAGCTGCGTGACCAACATGAACAACGCGATCTTGAAGAGTTGTTTTTTCAGCTAATCTCGCACGACGAAGCAAATCACGAAGCGCAACTCACTTCTCAAACAACCGTAGCGAATTAGCCAAAGCATGAAATGGGCCAACGTCAAACTGATCTTAGGTCGTGAAATCCGCGACCAGCTGCGCGATCGGCGCACGTTGTTCATGATCGCCGTGCTGCCTTTGCTACTCTATCCGCTGCTGGGGATGAGTTTTTTCCAGATCACCCAGTTCATGCGGGAACACCCGACGAAAATTTTGGTCGTCGGTGCCGAACAACTAGCCAATCTGGACGATTTTCCGCCATTGATTGACGGCGAACACTTTAGCCCTACGCTCTTCTCCGACGCCAACCATAGCGACTTGTTGCAGCTCGAGCTGCTTGCCACTGATAACTTTGTCGCCGCTGGCGACATTCGCCCCCCGGCAACTGAATCGCCCTCGGTGTTGACCGATGCTCAACACCGCCTGGAGCAAGGCGAAGCCCAGTTGGTGCTGTGGATTCCGCCAGGATTTGCCGAACGCTTGACGGCCTTTCACCAACAATTACTCCGGCACTCCGGGGCCTCGACAGCGAATTCCAGCAATCAAGCCGCTGAAGTACCTGCCCCCAAGATTTTTCACAATTCGGCCAGAGAACAATCGCAAATTGCCTATGCTCGAGTGGCCCGCGTACTCGACCGCTGGACCTCGGCAATTGGCCACCAAAACCTGCGCGATAGCAGAGTTCCGGTTCTCGCGACTCGACCTTTTAATTTTGAAATGAACGATGTAGCCGAGCGTGGCCATCGTTCTGCAGCGGTATGGTCGAAAATCCTGCCCTTTGTGCTGCTGATTTGGGCACTGACCGGTGCTTTTTATCCGGCCATTGATCTGTGCGCAGGCGAAAAAGAACGCGGCACGCTGGAGACCTTGCTATCGAGTCCTGCCCAGCGCGGTGAAATCGTGTGGGGTAAGCTCATGACGGTGATGATTTTCAGCGTTGCCACGGCGCTGCTCAACCTAGCCAGCATGGGCTTGACCGGCGCGTTTGTCGTATCGCAACTCACTCAGCTAGGTTTGTTGCCTGCGGACAACCAAATCGGCTTGCCGCCGCTGATTGCATTTGGCTGGTTGGCGCTCGCGCTGCTGCCGGTAGCGGCCCTATTTAGTGCCTTGTGCTTGGCGCTCGCCGCGTTTGCCCGAAGCACCAAAGAAGGCCAATACTACTTGATGCCACTGCTGTTGATCACGACTCCGTTGATGATCTTGCCGATGGCGCCTGGGGTTGAGTTGAACCTTGGGAACAGCCTAATTCCCGTCACCGGCGTAGTGCTTCTGCTTCGCACGATGCTCGAAGGCCAATATCTGGTGGGGCTGCAATATACGCTGCCTGTGGCTGGCGTCACCTTGTTGTGCTGTCTGTTTGCGATTCGCTGGGCAATTGACCAATTCAACCAAGAGTCGGTTCTGTTTCGTGAAAGTGAACGGCTCGACCTGGGCCTTTGGATGCGTCACTTGGTCCGCGATCGGGCTCCTACGCCTAGTATTTCCGAAGCGATTTGCTGTTTCGTGCTGATCTTGCTGATCAAGTTTTTTATTAGCCTGGCGATGCATCCGCCTACGAACTTGGTGCAATTGGTCCAACAGGTATTCGTCAGCCAGGTAGTCGTGATTGGCTTGCCTGCCATGTTAATGACGATCATGCTAACCCGTTGTCCTGGCCAAACTTTGTTGCTGGCGAAACGTCCTCGTTGGGGGCTGATTCCAGCGGCGGTGCTGCTGGGCGCTGTGTTACATCCGATCGGCGTGACCCTGTCGACCGGTATCCAACGCTTGTATCCGGTCAATCCAGACGTGGCGGTTGGGCTGCAAAAAATTAACGCTTTGCTCCAGGCATCGCCAAACGTTTGGTTGCCGCTATTGTTGATTGCCCTGTTGCCAGCCGTTTGCGAGGAGCTTGCCTTCCGTGGGTTTATTCTCTCTGGTCTGCGACACATTGGGCACAAGTGGCGGGCGATCGCGCTCTCGTCGATCTTTTTCGGCGTAGCCCATGGCGTGCTGCAACAGTCGATTGCCGCATCGGTAATGGGGGCAATCATTGGCTATCTGGCCGTCCAATCCGGCAGCCTGATTCCGTGTATCTTGTTGCACTGCACCTACAACGCACTCGGCTTTTTCTATGCTCAGGTAATCGCATCGGGGGAAGCCATCATGGCCCAACCGTTGCTGCGCTGGATGCTCGACCGCACTGACAGCGACGGCCTGCCGGCATTCGAATATAGCTGGCTGCTACTCCTGGTCTGTGGGCTGACCACCTTCTATCTGCTACGTTGGCTCCAGCGGCTGCCCTACCAGAAGACCGAGGAAGAAACGTTGCAAGAAGCCCTCGACGTCGAGTCGTGGCGGCTGAGCAACGAAGAATATTTAGTCGGCCATAAATAATGCTTTCATGGCACTCTTCCTGGGTGCAGCGGAGTTTCCACCCGAGGAGGAAAACTCGAAACAAATTCAAAGTTTCTCATACGGATCAATCACAGCGGTCGGTGACCGCTCGCGAAACAGGCGGTTTTTAACGATTCCCGAAAATCGCCCTATTCATTCCCCTGACTCCCCACTGGCACGATGCCCCCGTTTGCTCTTCAAGCCCGGTTGGTTTACCCAGTTACCAGTCCCGTACTGGTTGATGGGATCATCACGATCGACGGCTCACAGATTGTAGCGGTTGGTGAAAATCAATCGGGGCGTCCGGCCCACGACTTGGGCCATGTCGCCATCGTGCCAGGCTTGGTCAATGCCCATACGCACTTGGAGTTCAGTCAACTGGCCGAACCACTTGGCCAACCAGGCATTTTGCTGCCTGACTGGATTCGCTTGGTCCTGGCCAACCGCGCTACCCCGATCGATCGGGCTCAGGCGATTCGAGACGGCATCCAACAATGCTTGGCCCACGGCACCACCACCGTTGGCGAAATCGCTCAGCCTGCCTGGCCCCAGCAGGCTTGGGCCAACGCGTCGCTCGATGCCATTTTGTTTTTAGAGCTGATTGGCCTTGCCGCCGATCGGGTCACTGGTCTGCGACAGTTGGCCAGCGAGCATCTGAACTCCTTGAAACCAACAACCAAGCGATTCGCCGGCCTAAGTCCTCACGCCCCTTACTCGGTCCATCCAGACTTGGTCGGAGATTTTGACAACCGCGTCCCGATTGCAATGCACTTGGCCGAGAGTCAGGAAGAGTTGGAACTTCTAGCCTTGGGCACCGGCCCACTGGCCCAACTGCTCGTCGACCTGGGGCTCGACTGGCAGACAACCTTGCAACCAGGCACACGGCCCCTTGATTATCTACAGCGTCTGGCGACCGCCCACCGGGCCTTGGTGGTGCATGGCAACTACCTGACCGACGACGAACTCACATTTGTCGCGGCCCATCGTGACGTCATGTCGCTCGTCTACTGCCCACGCACTCATCAGTTTTTCCAACACTCGCCCTATCCGCTCGCAAAGGCCCGTGCTGGCGGAATCAACGTCGCCCTGGGAACCGACAGCCTGGCTTCGAGTCCCAACCTGAGCTTATGGGCAGAAATGCAAACCGTCGCCGTCGAGCACCCCACGGTGCCTGCCGATGAGGTGTTAAAAATGGGCACACTCAATGGAGCCCGAGCCCTGGGCTGTGAGCAAACAGTCGGCTCGCTCGACGTCGGTAAACTGGCAAATCTGGCCATCGTCCATATTCCAGAACCGATTGTCAGCAAACCGGAGCAGTTGCTAACGCATCCCGAGGCCCAGGTAGTCGCGACCTGGTACCGTGGACAGCAGGTTTTTCCGGTGGAAAATATCCCCTAAAAATACGTCGTCAAACCTGCCATAATGAGCGTTCCTTGGCTGGAAAACACCGTCCCGACCCCCAACTCCAACAGAGGAAACCTGAATTCGGTGATTCAAGCAGATAAAATTCTAGTGATCGGTATGGGCGACGACGGGCTCGATGGCGTGCCTGCCTCGGCTCGAGAAATGATCCTCGCGGCCGAGCTGTTGATCGGCGGGGCGCGCACACTAAGTTTGGTGCCTGAATCCAAGGCCGAACGGCTGATCGTCGATACCAACCTTGACGAAGCGGTCGCACGCATCGAAGCCAACCCCGACAAACGAATCGCAATTCTGGCAAGCGGCGATCCGTTGTTCTATGGCCTGGCTCGCTTCCTAGGCGACCGGCTCGGCAAAGAACGATTTCAAATTATTCCGCATGTCAGCAGCATGCAGTTGGCCTTTGCCAGGGTGATGGAAAGTTGGGAGGAAGCTTATCTG
Organism: Pirellulales bacterium; assembly: GCA_028289525.1. Lineage (GTDB taxonomy): Bacteria > Planctomycetota > Planctomycetia > Pirellulales > JAGQOS01 > JANQPJ01. The sequence continues at coordinate 10,828 of JANQPJ010000295.1, read as the reverse complement.
ACCGATCTGGCCCATCATCATCTGGACGATGTCCTGGAACGCATCCGCACGGCCAGTAAGGTCGGGCTGTTTACGACCGAAAGCTGTCCGCCGCGGGCGATCGCCGAGGCCCTGCGTCAACGTGGCATCACTTATTTTTCCGCCTACGTTTGTGAAAACCTTGGCTCGCCTGACGAACGGGTAACCCAGGGCGACCTAGACGAAATTGCCAGCCTGGACTTCGCGCCGCTGAACGTGATGATTCTGGTTCGCGACCCGAGCGCCCCCGACCGTCCGCGTGATGCCGCCGGCCGACGGCTGTTTGGCAATCCCGAGGAAGCGTTCTTGCAGTCGAAACCGAAGCAAGGCCTGCTTACCCCGGCGGAAGTTCGCTCGCTTGCCTTGGCCGAACTGGATCTTGGCACCGGTAGCGTCGTTTGGGACATCGGCGCCGGCAGCGGTTCGGTGAGTATCGAAGCCGCACAGCTAGCTCGAGCAGGTCGGGTGTTTGCGATCGAGATGGAGGCCGAAGACCACGAACTGATCGAGGCCAACGCCAAGCGTTTTGGCCTGACCAACGTGGTGGCCGTGCTTGGTAAGGCCCCGGAAGCCTGGAGCGACCTGCCGGCCCCTGACGCCATTTTTGCGCAAGGCAGCGGCCGCGAGATTAGCCGTATCGCGGAACTTGCTTTCGCACGACTTCAGGCCGGTGGGCGTCTGGTGGCCAGCGTAGGCAGCATCGAAAACTTGGCTGACGTGCATCAGGTTCTGCAACGCCTGACTCCACAGGTTAAGGTCTGGATGCTCAACATTGCCCGAGGCACCTATCAACTAGAACGCGTTCGGTTCGATGCGCTCAATCCCTCGTTTCTGCTGTCCGCGGTGAAACCGTCATGAACCCCGAATTTCCCAAACTCGATGTGATTGCCGTTGGCGCCCATCCCGACGACGTTGAGATCGCCTGTGGCGGCGCCCTTGCCCGGCTGGTCCAGCAAGGCTATCAAGTTGGCATCATCGACCTGACCGACGGTGAACCGACCCCACTCTGCCCTGAGCCTGCGGTCCGGCTCGAAGAAGCCCGCCAGGCAGCCGAAACCCTAGGGGTACAAACCCGCGTCACGCTCGACTTGCCCAACCGCCGCTTGTTCGATTCGTTTGAAGCCCGGGTAAAGCTGGCAACCGAATTTCGCAAGTATCGGCCCGACCTGGTGCTGGGGTTTGGCGAAAAGACGCCCATGGCGTCGCCCGATCACTGGCAGGCAATGCAAATCACTGATGCGGCGATCTTTTATTCGCGGCTCACCAAATGGGACGACCATTTCGAAGGCCTGCCGGTCCACGCCATTTCAGCCCAACTTTATTATACGCTGGCCTTCGGATCGCTTGATTTGCCGCCTGGCTCTGGCCACTTGGTGGTCGACATTGCCGACACGCTGGAAACGAAGATCGCCGCGGTTCGCTGCTACAAAACTCAATTTCCGCCGGTCAAAGATTATCTCTTCGATCGCATTCGCGCGGCCGCTCAACATCAAGGCCTGGCCGCAGGTTTTCAGGCTGGTGAACTGGTGGTTAGCCCCAAAACACTTGGCACGGCCGATCTGATGAAAAGCGTGTTTGGAAACCTTGACTAACTTCCTTCATCAAAATAGCACTCCGGCGACGAAGTCTCGTCGCGGCTAGGGACCATCAGTACATCATGTGTAACTCCTTGATTCTGTTGTTCATTGCGTCCGACTGCGATGCATACGCAACTGAGTAAGCACCAGCTCAAAATCCTCAGGCAACGGTGCCACGAGTTCGAGACGCTCGCCAGAGATGGGATGAGTCAACCGCAAGCGATGAGCATGCAAAGCCTGACGTTTTAAAATCACCGTCGGCCCAGCTTGATGAGCATGGAGTTCTTCTACGCTCAATTCCGCCCGACCGCCGTATAACCGGTCGCATAGTACCGGGCAGCCGATGCTGGCCAGATGGAGTCGAATCTGATGGGTTCGACCGGTTTTTGGAAAAGCGGCCACCAGTGCAAAGCCATCGAATCGCTCGCGAACGGCATATCGAGTTTGCGCCGCTCGGCTGGTCGGCTGCCCGGCGACCAGGGCCATTTTTTCACGGTCCCTGGGGTGCCGACCGATTGGATGGTCGATGAGATCTTGATCTAACTCAGGCACCCGACAGACGATCGCCAAATATTCCTTTTCGACTGTCCGGTCTTTGAACTGGCAAGCCAGATGATGATGTACCGTATCGGTCTTGGCCACCACGATTACGCCGCTAGTATCGCGATCGAGTCGATGCACAATGCCTGGTCGGGTCGGTCCGCCCACTTCACTCAACTGCGAAAAATGATAGGCCAGCCCGGCGGTCAACGTGCCTGACCAATGCCCTTTGGCCGGATGAACCACCACGCCTGGCGCCTTGTCGATCGCTACCAGATGTGGGTCTTCATACAGAATCTTGAGCGACATCGGTTCCGGCCGTGGGCCTTCGCGCGGCAACTCCGGCGGCACCAACACGACCTGTTGTCCAGCCCGCAGCCGGTAGGACGCCTTGGTCTGCTGCCGATCGACCGCCACTGCCCCGGCATCAATGGCTCGGCGGAGATGTGCCCGACTAAACTCGGGAAACCGTGCGGCTAAAACTTGGTCGAGACGCTGGCCCACTTCAGCAGGCTCGACTACAAACTCGCTTGCCGACCGATCGTCGGGACTCGGCTGCAAGTCGCCCACCGGCGGTTGCTCCTCGCTCACTCGGCGTCTAGAGCCGAGGATTCTTCTGACACCGGGGGCTGAGCGTCAGACTCCAGCTCATTATCTTCTGGGGAGCTCGCAGACTCGCTCGATTCGAGAAAGCTCCCCAAGCTGGGATCGTCGGCCTCGAACAATGGTCGAGTTCCTGGTTTTGAAACCCCATCACTGCTCGGGGTCACCGGCAGTTTGGCCGAGGCAAACCAATCGTAAAACGCTCGTTGGCGTTCTCCCTTTTCCAGTCTGGCAACTCGCTGGGTAGCGGCCTCGGCCAGCGTTCCTTGGACATCGCGGTAGGCCTGCACCGCGTCGTCAATCTTGTTGTGCGATTCCAAGGCCATCGCCAAGCTAAACGCAGCCCGTTGCTGGACCAATCTGGAGCGCGCATTGTTTTTCAACGCTCGATAGTCATCGCAGGCGGCGTTCAAAAACCGAGCGGCTTCCTTCTTGTCGCGAAATAACGCCATCGCTCCACGTTGCAACGCGGCATCGCCAGCGGCCAGCAGGGCCCAATCTTCGATGGCCGTCCCCTCGAAATCGTTGGCTGCCTTTAAAAGCTGCTCGCGTTCCAACATTCCAGCTTCACTCTGCTGAAAATAGGCATCCCAGGCGGCCACTGACTTTTCCGATGATCGACGCGAGAAATACGAAGCAAACACGACGATGGCCAGCGCCAAAATCACGCTTAGCGTTAGAACCGAGGAGTAGGGCTTCACCCACTCGATCCAGACAGCCAGCCGGTTGGCCAAATAATTGGTCTGCAGTTCGTGTCGACGTTCGGTCTTCATGACTTGTAAAATCTCCCAGTTTACCGACGTTTCAAACGGGCAATATAGGTCGGGATTGCAAAACGCGTCAAGTCCGGAAACAACAACCTGGGAACTGCATCGTCGTCCCTTGAAGAAAAAGCAGGGGCCGGTGGCCCCTCGCGAAACAGTCGATTTCACCGGTTTCGCGTTTCGACCACCGGCCGCTGCTATCCCCAAACGACGACTTTGCAGTTCTTCTGGAAACAACAAGAGACCGTTTGACAATTTCTGGTCGCCTTCCCACACTTGGGGAATCTAATTTCCCACCTCTCCCCGCCCCGCTTGGTCCAAGGAAGGCCCACGTCTAGGATGTCGGATCTGAATCCTGCCCAACATGAAGCGGTGAACACGCTTTCTGGTCCACTGCTGGTGCTGGCTGGTGCCGGTACCGGGAAAACTCGGGTGGTCACGTTCCGGATTGCCCAACTGATCAAACACGGCACCCGTCCGGAACGCATCCTGGCGATGACGTTTACGAACAAAGCGGCCAACGAGATGCAAGAACGGGCCGCCGCACTGCTGGGCAAGCGTCGCAAGCAGCGGCCGGAAATTTCAACGTTTCATTCGCTCTGCGTGCGTATCTTGCGGCGACATATTACACTGCTCGGCTACCCTGAAAAGTTTGCCATTTACGACCGTGGCGATCAGGAAGGGGTCGCGCGTGGCGCGTTGCGGCAAATCAAAGTGCCTGGCGAAACCCTGCGGCCAGGCGATTTGCTCTATTTAATCAGCCGCTGGAAATCGTCCGGCGTGCGACCCGATCAGGCCGCTACCGTGGCCGAAACCGACAAGGAACACCTGGCCGCGGCCGCCTATCGACGTTATCAGCGCGATTTAAAGCTGGCCGGCGCGGTCGACTTCGATGATTTGCTATTGTTGACCGAAGAGTTGTACCGCCGCTTTCCCAAAACGCGCCGTGAGGATGCCGGGCGATACGACCACATTCTGGTCGACGAATATCAAGACACGAATGGGCCGCAGTACCGCATCGTCAAATCCCTGGCCATGGGCCATCGCAATCTGTGTGTGGTCGGCGACGACGATCAGGCAATTTATGGCTGGCGAGGCGCTGAAGTGGCTCACATTCTCGGTTTTCACAAGGACTGGCCTGACGCCAAGGTAATTCGTCTGGAGGAAAATTATCGGTCGACCTCTGAGATTCTTACCTTGGCTAACCAACTCATCCTCTGCAACCAAACTCGACACGACAAGGCCCTCCGTCCGGCACGTCATGGCGGCGAGCGGCCGCGGATTTTACAATTCGAAGACGAGGAGCAGGAGGCCCAACAAGTCGTGGCCGACATCTGCACGCAACTCACCCGACCGGAGATCGAGCCGCGCGACGTCGCCATCCTGTTCCGCACCAACGAGCAACCACGCAGTTTCGAGATGGAGCTACGCAAGGCCAAGCTGCCTTACGTTCTGCTGGGCGGCATGTCGTTCTACGACCGCAAAGAAGTCCGTGACGTTTTAGCCTACTTAAAAGTTTTGGCGTTCGAGATGGACGAAGTCTCGCTGCTCCGGATCATCAATCGACCACCGCGTGGAATCGGTCAGTCGACCGTCGCCACCCTGACCGAACAAGCCTTGCAGCGTGGCGTGCCGCTTGGCCAGATGGTTTCTGAAGCCTCGACACTGGCCGAGGTGTCGGACGCGGCTCGCGAATCGATTGGGCGTTTTGTCGAACTGGTCGAAGAGTTTACCGCCAAACTGGTTCAGCCGCCGCTGGCCGCTGGGGTGAAAGAGCTTGTCGAGCGAATCGGCTATCGCGAGGAGTTAACTCGCATTTATCCCAACGAACAGGATCAGGAATCGCGTTGGAATTCGGTCGAAGAGGTGATCAACGCGATTGCCAGTTACGAACGTCGCGCCAAACGCAAAGCGACGCTGCCTGGCTTCCTGGCCGACGTGGCCCTGGCCGAAAAAGACACCGAAGACGACAAAGAGTCGCAACTAAGCCGCAACGCTATCGCGCTGATGACCCTACACGCGGCCAAAGGGCTTGAATTTCCACATGTCTACTTGGTCGGCATGGAGGAAGGTCTACTGCCCCACCGCCGTTCGATCGCCGGTGCCGACGAAGCCATCGACGAAGAACGCCGACTCTGCTATGTCGGTGTGACCAGGGCCCAAGACCGGTTGACGATGAGCATGGCGCTCACTCGGATGAAATGGGGACGTAAAAAAGAGACCGTGCCGAGTCGTTTTCTGTATGAAATGACAGGTCAGTCCGACGCGCCTCGCGCCGCGGCTCGCCCCCGAAAATCGGGCAAACGTCGAGCAACCCGCTAAGTGGACGATGGCGAATTTGTCCGGGTTGCAAGTTTTTTGTTTGCCCCCTAGCCGCGACGCGACGCGTCGCCGGGGCCTTACGATAACAGACGTCATCGAATTTGCCTGCAAGCTAAAGCGTGTGGACGCTTTTAAAATCACAGTAACACTCGGCTTCTTTATGCTCGTTCTTTTTTAAAAGCAGCGGCCGGTGGCCGCTCGCGAAACTCCCCCGAAACAACCCATTTACCCCAGGCATCCTTCCGTAAATCGACAAACAAAACCGCGGTAGCCTTAACCTCCCCTAGCGGCTAAACTACGCAATTCCTTCATTGTCCGCCAATGAGCAAATTTCGCATCAGCTAATCAAGAGCTGACCGCGCAGGGAGGCGATTTATGTCTACGCGGCCCGTTCGGTTTCTTCATGCCAGCGATCTGCATCTCGAAGCACCGGTGTATTGTACCGGCGAGCGCACACCAGAGGCGCTGCGAGAACGTTTGCTCGAAGCGCCTTATCAGGCTGCTAAGCGCGTGTTCCAAGCAGCACTTGATGAATCAGTCGACTTCGTTGTCTTGGCCGGCGATGTTGCTGACACGCGTCTGGCTGGGCCCAGAGCTTTTTTGTTCCTTCAAGAACAATTTGCCCGACTGGCTGAACAGAAGATCGACGTTTATTGGGCGCGCGGCGGCGTCGATACCCATTCCCCCTGGCCGAGCAATCAGGCATTTCCCACCAACGTCGTCATTTTTTCTTCCACCGGCATCGACCAGCACGTTTTTCACAGTGACGGAGAACCGCTGGCCAGGCTGATCGGGGCCAGTGGCACTGGCTCGAGTCGCGCGCTGGTTGATCAGTTTTCGGCCGACGCCACCGGGCTATTTACTGTCGGCGTTGCCTATGGATCGTTTGGCCGCGAGTCGTTGCCGGCCGGTCGGGTCAACTACTTGGCCCTGGGTGGTCAACATGCTATGCGGGCGCTAGCAGGGCCTCCTCGAGCAGCCCATTACTGTGGAACTTCGCAGGGACGCTCGCCGGCGGAAAGCGGGCCACATGGCTGCACACTTGTTGAAGTCGACTACGATGGCAATCTGCATACCCGGCAGATCGAAACCGACACGATTCGCTGGGTTGAGATTCCATTGACATTCGACACTGAGCCGTCTGACGAACAACTGGAGCGTCGAGCCAACGAAGCCTTGGACCTAGCGATCGATCGAGCTGGCGGCCGCGACCTGCTCGTTCGTTGGCAGTTTGATACCAGTGCGACCGTTGCCGCTCGCCTCCGTCACTCCGGTGCGGTCGTCAACTTCGAACAACGTTTTCGGCAACGCTATGGCGACCGCAGCCCAGCCGCCTGGACCGTATCGGCCGATCTACTGGCTGCCGCCGGTCCGGCTCAGGAGCTTCACGACCAGGAGACTTTGCTAGGCGATTTTTTACGGCTTCTGGACAACTACGAAACCGAGCAACAGCCGCTCGATCTGAGCGAATATTTGAGCGAGGCGCAACGCCAAGGCGAGTTGGCCGCAGTCGCCCGGCTCACCGATCCCACGACGCGCGGCCGTGTATTGGCCACTGCGGCCCAACTAGGAACCGAGTTGCTTAGTCCCCACCCACCGGCGCGACGCAAGGAGTGACGCGCGATGAAAATCGACGACTTGAAGATCGATGCCTATGGTGCCTGGAACGACCTGGCACTCCACGATTTTTCCGGTGACATCACGGTCTTCTACGGCCCGAACGAGGCTGGCAAGACGACCTTGATGCAATTCATGCGCGCGGTTCTCTACGGCTATTCGGCCGAGAGCCGGCAAAAATATCTCCGGCCGCGTTCCGGCGGACAGCCCAGCGGCACTTTGCATGTGTCGGGGCTCGGTGGCCCGTTGGCGATTGCCCGGCGTGCAACTGGCGAACCGGACGACGATGGCAAGCTCACGATTACCGCGGCCGATGGCACTCAGCAAACACCTCACCAGCTGCGGGCATTGCTGTCAAATGTCGACGAGTCGATTTTTAATAACGTGTTTGCGGTCGGCCTGCGTGAGATGCAAGAGTTGGGCACCTTAGGCGACACCGAAGCATCGACCTGGCTCTATAGCCTAACCAGTGGTTTGGATCGCGTATCGCTAGTCGATGTAATGCGTGAGCTTTCGACTGCCCGACGACGAATTTTGTCGGACGATGAACAACCGAGTCAGGTGACCAGCCTGCTCGACGATCGCGAGCAACTGCGGCAGACCATCGACCGCTTGAGCGGCCAAGCCTCGAAATGGATGCGGATTAGCTCACAATCTGAAACGCTCGACCGGCAAATTCTTGAACTCGAAGAGAAAAATCGCCAACTGGTCCAAACGGCACACACGATGGAGACGGCCATCGGTGTTCGAGAACGCTGGCAGCATCGTAAAGACCTGAATCGCGAACTCGAACGGATTGGCCCCATTGGCAATCTCGACGACGAGGCGATCAACCGGTTGACAAAACTGGCCCAAAAGGTTGAACAGCGCACTGGACAGCGTGAAGAACTGCGCGAGGAATGGGAAACGCTCAAAACCCGTCATCGAGCCATCCAGACCAATCGACCGTTGTGGCGACATCGCGCGCGCATCGAAGCCTTGGCCGAACAGCAGCACTGGGTCGCTTCGCTCGAGGAGCAAATCGCCGAAACCACCCAACAGCTTGCTGGCGTCGAGACCCAATTGCAATCGCTCACCGGCGGCCTGGGCGGCACGACCGAATTTGCCTCGAGCCAGTTGAATCCGATCTCCCCGCATACGATCAGTTTGCTGCGTGGCCCTGCCCGGGCGCTGAAGCAGGCCAAGAACCGGCTGGCTTCGCTCGATGCCCGTAGCTCACAAACTACGAGCGAGGCCTCGCAGCTTGAAGAGCGGTTGCTCGAAGAGCTGGATGGCCGCGACACCAGTGACCTGCATGCCGCCTTGGAACAGGCTGGCAATCGTGTGGCCCAGCTCCGTAAACGGATCTCCCTGGACGAGCAGATCGCTCAAATTGATCGTCAAGAACGCGAACTCGACTCACAATCTTTGGGTATGGACGATGAGCAGTTAATGCCGCCTTGGGTCGTTGCCAGCCTGGGTACCTTGTTTGTGGTGGCGGCGTTTTTGATCGTGTTTGGCTATGCGATGGGCATCACTGGAATGACGATCTTCGGTTGGATGCTGGCCGTGATCGGGGCCTGTGTCGGCGTCACTCGATTCGTCATGGAAGGTTCCTCGCAATACCATCTCGATTCGGTCAGCGACCAACTCCATCGCCTGAGTCGCCAACGGAAACAGGCGGAAGAAGAACGCGCCGGGCTCGACCGTGAGTTGCCGCCAGGCGGCGGGCCTTTGACCGTGCGTCTCCAAACCGCCGAAAGCGAACTCGCTTCACTCGAACGGCTGCTGCCGCTCGAGGCCGAACGGCTGGCCGCTGAACAAAGCGAAAGCGCTTCGGTAGCCCAGATTACCCGGGCTCATCAGCAACTGGCCGCGGCCGAGCGTGGCTGGCGCGAAGCTTTGCACACGGCTGGCCTGCCGTCGGATCTTACTCCAGGCCAAGTGCGGACACTGCAAGGCCGCAGCCAACAACTCAACAGCGTGGGCCAGCAAGCTCAACAGCTACGGCGAGAGTTGGAGAATCGGCAACGCGAGCAACGGGCAATTGCTGGCCGCGTAACTCAAGTGTTGCAGGATACAGAGATTTCCCCAGCGAGCGAAGCGACCATCGACCGCATTGAGCAACTGCAAGAGGCCGTGCAAGCAGAAGCCCAACAGGTTTCTCAACGCGAGAAAGTCCGTCGCCGTGCGCGTGCGATTAAGCAGGAAGCTCGCGAACTCGCCCGCTCGATTGCCGATCTCCGCCGCCGCAGTCGGGCGGTACTCCGCGAGGCCGGGGTCTCTGGCGACGTTGACTTCGCGCGGTTAACGAAAGACCACCAAACGCTTCGTGAACTTCAAGATCAACGCGCGGCGATCGACCGCGAGATCGAAGCGGCTCTAGGCAAACAGACAACCTATGAAGCTGTGGATGATTTGCTGCTGTCCCATTCGCGGCACGAACTCGAACAGCGCTGGGAAGAACTCGGCGAGGAAGTAGAAGCGAACCAGGAACAACTGAAAAGCCTGGCGGCCCAACAGGGTGCCTTGAACGAACAACTACGCCAGTTGGGCGAAGACAACCGCTTAGCACGGGCTCAGTGGGAATTGCGGCACGTCGAAGACCGGTTGGCGACGGCCCTGCACGACTGGCAGGTACGCTGTGTAACCTATCAACTGCTCGAGTCGATTCGCCGAGAATTCGAACAAAACCGGCAGCCAGAAACACTCGTGGAAGCCTCGAAATATCTCGTCCAATTGACTGATGGCGGCTACACGCGCATCTGGACACCGTTTGGCGACGAGGTGCTGTATGTCGAGGACTCGGCCGGCCAAACCTGGCAGGTGGATAGCTTGAGCCGTGGCACCCGGGAACAGTTGTTCTTGAGCCTGCGGCTGGCCCTCGTGGCCCTGTATGCTCGGCGCGGTGCCAAGTTGCCGTTGATTCTAGACGACGTGCTAGTGAATTTTGACGCTGGCCGTGCGAAGGCGGCCGCCAAAGTGCTGCGCGACTTTGCCCGCAGTGGGCATCAACTGTTGATTTTTACTTGCCACGAACACGTCTGGAAAATTTTTAAGACGCTTCGCGTTGATGTACGCCGATTGCCAGGAGCCGATGAAGTGGTTCTAGAGACAGAGCCGATCGAGCCGGTGATTGAAGTTGCGCCAGAGCCAGAGCCGATCATCGAGGAACCCGAAGAAACCGAAGAGCCTGAAGAAGAAATCGAGGCCGAAGAGGAAGAACTTTGGGACGAGGAGGAGGAAGATGAATACGAGGAACCCGAAGAAGAATATGAGGAAGAGGACGAAGAAGAGTATGAAGAAGAGCCTGTAGCCGAGGACGAAGAGGAATACGAGGAAGACGAATACGAAGAAGAGGAAGAAGACGAAGAGGAACCGCCAACCGGCTCGCAAGGCTGGGAAGTC
>JANQPJ010000379.1 GCA_028289525.1 Pirellulales bacterium | reverse complement strand
GAAAAAGGTGCAGCGAAAAAGGTGCAGCGAAAAAGGTGCAGCGAAAAAGGTGCAGCGAAAAAGGTGCAGCGAAAAAGGTGCAGCGAAAAAGGTGTCAGGTACCTTTTTCTGGGTGGTTTTTAGCACGCGCTCACGCAATGTCTTGCTAGGCCGCTTTCTTCTGTGTGCTCCCGGCGGTGTCCGGGCGTCGCAACACGTCGTGTTGTCGAAGCGGGATAATTTGTGGGCAGAGCGGTTCCAGATGTTCTTCCAGCCGGGCAGCCACCTGAGACCATTGATGCTGTTGGGCCAACGTGCGAGCGGCCACTTGAAGTTGCCGGCGACGATCGAGGTCGCCTGCCAACTCGGCCAAGGTCTGGCCCAAGCGTTCCGAAGTCATCGCATCGAGATACACGCAATGTTCTTCACCATCGCCACACACCTCGCCAGCCGCCGGCCGCGAAGCAACTACACACAGGCCAGACGCCATCCCCTCCAGCAAAACATTGGAAACCCCTTCCGCTCGGGAAAGGTGGACCAACACCTCGTGGCCACGGTACAGTTCCGCCATTCTCTGGCGAGCAACCGGACCGGCAAACTGAACCTGCACCCTGGGCGACAGCTTGGCGGCCATTGCTTCGAGTTCGGCACGCAACGGCCCATCGCCGGCAACCGTCAGTCGGGCTGGCACCTGATGCCGGTCGAGCCAGTGCATGGCGGCCAGCAGTTCGCGACACCGTTTGCGCTCGATCAGTTGGCCGACAAACAAAACGTCGAGTGTCTTGCCGTCTGTCCGGCGAACTGGCGGATAATATCGCTGCGTATCGACCCCGTTGGCCAGATTCACCGGTCGCCGTTCAGGCATGAAGGCTTCGGCCAGGCGGACCAACGACTGACCGTTGGCCAACAGCAAATCAGCGTTAGCCCAAACATCGCGCACCAAAAACCGTTGGGCTTTTTGAAACGCCCCCCAACGAGCATTCGAAAACCCTGGCACGTCGGAGCCGCGCAGAAAAGCCACCAGCGGCACCTGAAGATTTTTCTGCAAACTCAACGCCGCCCGACCGGCCGGGAATGCAAAATAGGCAACCATCGCGTCGGGCTGAAACTCGGACAACAACCGGTGCGACTGTCGCTTCAAGGCGCGATACGATCGCCACAAGTGCCAGGCCGATGGCGCAAGCAGTTTTTTGCGGCCAACTCCCAATCGAGCGACCCAACGCCCTGCCGGGTCGGCCTCCATCGTCGAGGCACGGCCCAGACCGATGGTCACAATTTGAATCGCGTGACCACGTTGGGCCAAGGTTCTGGTCAGTTGATCGAGAGCCGTGGCGGCGCCGCCGCCCAGAGGCGGAAACTCGTGACACAAAAACGACAACCGCAGAGGCTGTGGCGCGTCGAGCAAAAGCTGAGCCCGATTCGTCCAGTCTGACAACGAAATCGTTTCTTGTCCAATCATGGGTCTCTCTCAGCAGGACGATTGAAAAGTCAACAATTCCACAAAAGCAGCGGCCGGCGGCCGCTCGCGAAACAGGAGAATTTAGCCGTTTCACGCTTCGACCACCGGTCGCTGTTCCTCTCTCTACTCAGGACTTTGCTGTCGTCTTGGCTCTTTCAGCAGCCCCGGCAACGCGTGAGCGCGTCTCCCTCCACCCTCCACCCTAAACCCTCCACCGCGTTAAGCCACCGAGCGTCGTCGGGTAGGCACCACCTTCGGCGGCTGGGTTTCGTCTTGTCCGTCTGTTGGGCGAAACTGGAGAATCGAGCCGGCATCAACCGGAACATCGGTCGCAGGCACCTCTTCTCGGCCTCGCTCGACGACCACCGCCTTGCGATTGGCCAGGTTGATCGCGTCGGCCAAGAACGACAGCAACATAAAGTTCATGCTAAACATCAGCAGCACCACCGTCTTGTCGGTCAGGTCGTTGCGCACCAGCACGTCGTAACCAAGGCTCGCGGTAAAGAGAGCAAACATGCCAACCATCAACGGCAACAGCGACCGCAACGGGTTGAAGTAGAGCCCCATTTGTAAAATCAGGCGAAAAAACAGCAAGGTATCGCGAATCGGGCGGATCTTCGATTTGCCAATGCGCGGGGCGTAGCCGATCGGTTCGTAATGAACCTGCAGCTTGTTCGACAGCATCGACAAGGTAATCGTGGTCGTGAAACTGAAGCCGTCAGAGATCAGGTAGAAAAACTGCATCGCCATCTCGCGACGAAAAACCCGCAGACCGGAGTTCAGATCAGGAATGTGTTTATTGGTAACCCAAGAGGCATAAGCCCTCAGAAAGACCTTGGGGATCTTGCGGATCAACGGATATTGGGCGGTCGGTGCCGTGCGGGAACCAACGACCATGTCATATTGACCGGCCATTTCGACCAGGCGCGGAATCTCTTCGTTCGGATAGGTGCCATCGGCGTCGGTAATCACGATCCACTCGGATCGGGCTGCCCGAATCCCAGTCTTGAGCGAGGCCCCATACCCCCGGTTCTCGGCATGGTGAATCACCCTCACGCCGGGAAATAACTCGATCGCCTTGCTGAGCACATCGGCCGTGCGGTCAGTCGAGCCATCGTTGACAATGATCAACTCATGCGGCAGCCCATCTTGCAAACAGCCACGCAGTTCGGACAGGGTGTCGAGAATCGCCCCTTCCTCGTTGTAGCAAGGAACGACGACCGTGAAGACAGGCGCGGCCTGATCGGCCGGGGCTGCAGGGGAGGAATCCATGGTGCTGGCCTTGGGTTAAAATACGAACGACAATGAATTGGGAAACGATGGTCTGGAGGACTCACTTACGATGTGGGGAGCCGGCCCGATGTTCGGCGCTCTGGGGCCATGCCCGAGGACGAAAAATTTGCAAGTCGTCCCGGGCAAACACTATCTGGTAGTCAGGCGAGTTCTGCACCTGCTGGCGAATCACTTGGTGCATGGCGCGGACCTTGCGCGGCGGCAGCCAGACCAATACGTGGCTGATCTGCTCGCGCTCGAGTAGGTCGTCGACCTGATGGTCCGCAATGGAACGTCGAGCGGCCACTTTGCCCAGATGCAAACATTCTTGACCGCTCAAATAAGCCACCACCAAATCGCCTCGGTCCATCAGGAACCGCACCGGCGTTTGAAGGTCGGCCGCCTCACGGCGCAAAAACTGGGCCGCGCTGGCCATCGTAACCTTGACGTCTTCATGATAGGTGTCGGTGTGCTGCCGATAGAGCTGACGGAGGTTTTTCGGCACATTGGCCGCCACGCAAACCATTAGCAACGCAATCGCCAAATTGGCGGCCAGCGCCGGCCGCGCGCCGGCCCGACGGGCAATCGCCCGAATGCCGTAGACGAGATAGAGGACCAAGATCGGCGCAATCGGCAAGTAATATCGGGTGATCGGCGGATCGACCAACAGCACGGCCCCCAAGTATCCGGCCGTGGCGAACACGAGCAGGTATTGGCGCCGCGTCACAGCCCAGGCAGCCCCCGCCAACCCTGGCAGCCAAAACAACACCAAGGCCATCGCCGGCGACATCTGCTGGCCGGTTAGGAATTGGGCCAAAAACGGTCCGCCCTGGTAGGCGTGCCACAACGGTCGAGCGATCTGTTCGGCCGGGCCACTTTCGAGCAGCGGAGTGACCGAATGGGCATAGGTCGCCGGCGCAGCGACGGCGACCGTTTGCAAAGCCCGATCACGTTGATAAAGCCAACCCCCGGTAATCAGCGAGCCGGCCACTAAAGTCACTACACTCAACCAGATTGCAGACCGCGAAGCCTGGGAGCGCTCGAACAGTAGCCCCACGGCCGCACCGATCGCTAGCGGAATTCCCACGACCCGAAACCATCCGGCAATCAACAACAACAGCACTCCAGCGGCCAACCACCATGGACCATCGCGCCGACCACGTGCAAAACAGTAAAGCCCCGAGACGATCAACAACAGGCAAGGTACGTCGCTCAGTTGAGAGACACTGAGCATCACCAGCTTGTAAAGCATGGCCACCACGACGGTCGACAACAGGGCCCAACGCCTGGTGGTGAACTCGCACAACAGCAGATAGCTCATCATCAGGCTGCCGAGTGCCATCACCACCATCAGCCCGTTGAGCACCAGCATCCAGGCTAGGCCGGTCTTGAGCAGCCCGGCCAAGTAGAGCGTAAAGCCAGGCGGGTACTTGCCTTGAGCGGTGCCAAAAATGCTCAAGCCTTGCCCTTCGCAAACGCCTTGGGCCATCAACAGGTAGCAAGCGCTGTCGGGAAACATCTGCCATTTGCTGCTGACCAGCGCCAAGTAAAAGATCCCGATGCCGACGGCCACCTGAAACGGATAGGTCAGCAAAAACTGGCCAGCATGCTTTCCAAGCAAATCGAACGGTCTGCACAGCCGACCGCCGAGGGCGGCTGTGCGCGACACCGGACCGGCACCATTGCTCGGTAGTTTTCTTGAACAGATTGGAACGGAATGGCTAGACATGGTCACCAAGACAAGCGACAGGACACCCACTCAAACAAGTTGAGATGCCCTGGAGGCAAACGTTCAAATGTCGGCTTCGATTCGGTTTTCTAGAGTCACAATATTGGCTATCGGCGCGCGACACTGGAGAACCTTTGCCGAATTTGTCGATAATTCAGCTGACCAAGCCTGCACTGCTAGCAAGCGACTGATCTTGGCCGGCATCGTCGGCCTGGCTATGGTACGCCCTCCTGGTTCCCGTTTCTTTCCATAACAGCAGCGACCGGCGGTCGAAGCGCGAAACAAAAAGGCTTAGCCGTTTCGCGAGCGGTCACCGACCGCTGCTTTTTCGAAAAAACGACTTTCAGTAGTTCCAAATTTCTTGGAAAATCAGTAGCAGCGGCCGGTGGCCGCTCGCGAAACACCTGTTTTTTACATTTCCCTGAAAAATAGTGGTTTCC
>JANQPJ010000372.1 GCA_028289525.1 Pirellulales bacterium | reverse complement strand
TTAAAACAAGTGTTTCGCGAGCGGTCACCGACCGCTGTTACCGATCAACAGGGGAAATTTGGAACGACTGAGATTGATGATTTCTGATTTGGGATTTCTCTGACAGGCTCAGCCTTCGCCGCCTTCGTCGGTCAAAAGCGCTTCTTGCAGCAAATCGGCTTCCATTTCGTCGTGCCGTTCGATCCGTTGCAGTAGTGTCACAACCTCATGGCACAGGCGTTCGAAGTAGGCTTCGTCATTCGGGGTGAGCCGTTCGATCATAGGCAACAGATCGTCGAGCGTTTTTCGAAAGATGTCGTGCTCGTGACGCAACTGTTGGGCTTTGCCGGTCATGGCCGGCTTCTGCTCGCCGATCATCGACATATAGCCGTCTTGCTCTTCAAGTTCGAGCTGATGCTCCAGGTGACGCTGCAATGCCCGAATGATGAATAGCACGCTCGACAGCTTGCGGGAAAGCCCATCCGCTGGCACTTTCCAGTCGAGCGTTACCCGAAGTGCCTCCTTAATGTTCTGCAGTGCCTGATGTTCACACTGACAGGCATGGGCAACCGAGTCTTCAAACCCCATCGCGACCCTCCTTTCCCAGAACGGAAAACAGGCCAACACCACGTGGTCCCAAGTGTTCGATCAACCGAAGTTGCAGTTGGCTTGCCGATGTCATCGCGAGCGGTAGCAGCGGCCGGTGGCCGCTCGCGAAGCATTTTCCTGAAGAACAGCGATTTGCCAGACTCCAGGCTTCGCTGAAATTCGCAAGAGTGACAAAGATTATACCGCGTTTTCACAAATTTTCCAAATTTTGTTTTGTCGGTGCTGCTGCCACGCGTTGCCTAACGAGTTGTCGAGCCATGACTTTATACCGTTTCAGACCACCGATTTTAGGAGTTTTTGTCGAACCTGGGCATCGAATTGGTTTACCACTAACTCAACCTGCTCGTCGGTCAGGTAGAGAAAACTTTGTGGCGGTCGAAAGCCTGGCCAGGCGGTCCTTAGCCGGGCCAACGACACCGGCGCCGGCAATCGCAACGGTTCGGCCAGCACGATACCGGTTGCCATTTCGGCTTCGCGAAAATAGGCCCTGAACTCGTCATGCGTGACGCCCGCCCGCCCGGCGGTTTGGTTCCAAAGCTGTGAAGGGCTGGCGACCAAAATCTGCTCAATACGCGCCACGCCCACCAGTTGTTGTACTGGCAGGGTCGCATAGACCGCGAGCCAATCTCCCGGCTGTGACCGAGGCCGCTGGCGGCGCAACTCAACCTGTTTCTCGCCCCGAATGATTTTTTCGACATACTTGGGATGGATTGATAAGAGCAACATGCCTCAAGCATAAAAATATGGCAGATGCTTGCAACCACCAGTCAGGACAACTTCAGAGCGCTCGCGAAACTGTTTCGCGCTTTGGTCACCGACCGCTGCTTTTGTAGAATCACGGACTTTGCAGTTCTCCTGCCAGGCCGATTGGTCTACAATCCGCCTCTTTCACCACGATTTTACTGAGTTCTGCTTTTCCTGCTTGCCGATTTGAGGAGTCGATTGCCATGGAGCGTACGCTCGTATTGCTGAAACCCGACTGTGTTGAACGTCGTTTGATGGGCCGTGTTCTCTCGCGGTTCGAGGACAAAGGGTTCAACGTTGTGGCCATGAAGATGCTTCGGGTTACGCCCGAGTTGGCCAAGCAGCACTATGCCGAACATGTCGAAAAACCGTTCTACCCGGCACTGGAAGCGTTTATTACCGGCGCGCCGGTCGTAGCGATGGTGCTCGAAGGGCTCGAGGTGATTCGGGTTACCCGAGAGATTCTGGGCGCGACCAGCGGTTTGCAAGCGGCCGCTGGTACGATCCGTGGCGACTTTAGTTCGAGCCGGCAGATGAACTTGGTCCACGCTTCCGACGGACCTGAGGCCGCTGCCCGCGAAACCGAACTCTATTTCCAAGCCGATGAAATCTGTGCCTATCAGCCAACCCTGACGCCCTGGCTCAAGGCCGACGACGAATCGTAAGGCCGTCGTTCACTTGGATGTTTTCAAGGGCGCTCAAATGCCCCGGCGACGAAGTCTCGTCGCGGCTAGGGTCGAATCGGTGGTGTGCACATCTCTAGAAAGAGTTTGCAATTGTATTTTCAGTAGTTCCAAAAATGAGAATCCAGAAAGTACTATTTTCAGAGAGAGCGTTAAAACAAGTGTTTCGCGAGCGGTCACCGACCGCTGTTACCGCGACGAGACTTCGTCGTCGGGACGCTAGAGCCGCGTCCTATCAGGCGAGAGCGTTGCTTCGCCTTTAAGGAGTTGCAGTCGCGGCGGCGCGCGTCTCTTCCCATTTGGACAACGCTGCTTCGCGGGCTTCGGCGTTAGGAAAATACAACGACTGTGGGGAGAGCAGATAGTATTTGTTCTCCTGCACGGCCGGATAGCCGAATTCCTTCGGGTCAAGATCGCTAAGCCGTAGCATCACGGCCAGGGCGGCATCGCGCACTTCGATGTTCACACGGCGAACGACCTGTTTGCCGTTTTGTTGGGTGCGCAAATTTGTCGTCGTGCAGACCGATTCATTTTTCAGCAGCGGCTGCAAAACGTCCAGGTGCTCGCGATTGCCAAACTTGCCGATGGTCAGAATGGCATAGAGCGAAAACGATGGAGCAGCCGATTCCTTGCCGAGCATTTCGATTGCCGGCCCCAGGCCTTCGGACACATCGTAACGCATGGCCAAGATAAAATTCTGATAACCGAGGTTGTTACTGGCGCTCAGGTTTTTGACGATCCAACCGCCAAGAATTTGACGCAGCAGATCGCGTTTCAGAGGGTTTTGCATCCCGGTGTTAAAGCTCGGTTGATAGACGAACGTGTAGAGCAAACGGGCCGTGGCGTCGGAGACCGGCACCTGGGGATCCGAGGCAACCAGAAGAATACTAGCCACGGTGCCCAGGTCGATTTGCCGTCGACCGCCAATGGCCGAATGGCGCATCCCGGTTGCCAGCATCAGGCAACGCTGTTCGAGGGCTTTGCCGGCTGCTGGCAACTCGCCGGCATACGCGGCTAGCAGCGCGGCCTCGCTGCGCTGCATTTCAACAAACAGCGCTCGGGCAGATCGGTCGCTGCCTAGCCGGTTGCGGAACGTTTGCCAGGCAGGCAATTCGACCCCTTGGGAACCATCGTCATCGGCGATGAAGGTTCGCAGCGCGGCGTCGAACTCAGAGCGTCGCACCGCGGCTAAAATTTCGGCTGCCCGACGCCGAACCTCGGCGTCAGGGCTTTGTGCCGCTTGCTCTAACAACGCTTTGGCGGCGCTGCCGGCCTGCCGCAAGCGTCTCGAGGCGATCTCCCGCTGAATGTATTGCGGAGCGCCGAGTTGTTTTACCAGCGCGACCAGGTCAGCCGGCGAATGGTTTGAGTTTGGCTTGGCGCCAATTGCCGCGCCAGCGGTCAAACAGACCAGCAAACCTAGGCCAATTTGGATGAACCGTCGCATGGGTTGAGGGGGGGATTCAGACAAAAAACTGCGAACAGGCCAATCGCAACCAATGGGCCAACTCCATCTATTCTACACGTAGATTCCGTTTGAGGGAAAGCGAGATAGGTGAAATGTGTAGGAGAACTGCAAAGTTGTCTCTTTCGAAAAAAAACAGCGGCCACCGGCCGCTGCTTTTTGTCGGATCGTTAACTTTGCAGTTGTCCTGAGTTTGAAAAAACGGATTGGTTGTCAGGCGTCCGTCGGGAAGCTAGAATAAGGCCTACATTGTTACTACGGGATTTGTGGCCGCTTGCACCGTTACCGCTAAAGTGCCATCGTCGCCCTAAGTAAGCATTGCTGCCTGCCCGGCAGCGTACGGCGACGATTCATTCGCTTGGTAACAGTCGCGCGGCCACAGGCCTTGTTAAAAAAGCTCGTGGCGACGGTCGCTGTTGTTCCGGCCTTCCTACGGTCGTCCCCCCTTCTTATCCAGGCGAAGTGAGTTACGATTGATGCAGCATGAAGAGAACGGCCCGACGTCTGGGTTTTCCACCAAGGCAATCCATGCCGGCGAAGCCCGCCAGAAATTGGGCGACTCGATCACCGATCCCATTTTCGCGGCTTCGACCTATACGTTCACCGATAGCCAGGCGGTGATTGACTTCATCGAACAAGGCCACCCGCGCGAGGAGTATGGCCGGTATGGCAACCCGACCGAAAAAGTCGCCGAGCAAAAACTGGCCGCGCTCGAAGGGGCCGAGGCTGGGTTGCTCTATGCCAGCGGCATGGCGGCCATCGTCGGGCTGTTGATGGCCAAGCTCAACGCTGGCGACGAGGTCGTGTTCTTCGACGAGTGCTACCATCGTAGCCGCGAGTTTTGCGCCAAACACCTCTCGCGATTTGGAGTGGTAACTCGCCAGGTAAAAACCGGCGACTATGAGGCGATGGAGTCGGCCATCACCCCGGCGACCAAGCTGCTGGTTAGCGAGTCGCCGACCAATCCCCATTTGAGCATTGTCGACTTGCAGCGGTTTGCCGAGTTGGGCCGGCGACATGGAGTCGAAACCCTGATCGACGCCACGTTGGCCACCCCGTTCAACAGCCAGCCGATTGCCGCCGGAGTCGATTACGTACTGCATTCGGCCACCAAGTATCTGGGCGGCCACAACGATTTGCTGGCCGGCGTGTTGCTCTCCAGCGAAGAACGCCTGGAGCCGGTGCGCAATCTGCGCGGAATTTTAGGGGCAGTCATTTCCCCCCAAACGATTCAGTTGTTGCTACGAGGCTTGAAGACGTTTGAACTACGGATCGAACGGCACAATGAAAACGGGCTTCGAGTCGCCCAATTTTTAGCCGAGCATCCGCGGGTCGAGCAGGTTTACTATCCCGGCTTGCCCAGCCATCCGTATCACGAGTTGGCTTGTCGCACGATGCGTGGGTTTGGCGGTTTGGTGACGTTTTTGTTGCGCGATGCCGACTGGCGAGCAACGGCCGATGTGGTCGATGCGGCGCGAATCCCGCGCATTGGGCCGAGTCTAGGCGGAGCCGAATCGCTCATCGAGCAGCCGTTGGTCATGAGCTACTACGAGTGTACGCCGGAAGACCGGCAAGCGTTCGGGATTCCCGACAACATGATTCGCATGGCTTGCGGCTTGGAAAATGCCGACGACTTGATCGCCGATTTAGCCCAGGCTTTGGACCGGTAATCGCAGCATGGATGGACAGCAGCACATGAAGTTTCGCACCAGGGCAATCCACGTTGGCAACGAGCGCGATCGGGAAACCGGCGCGGTGGTGCCGCCATTGCATTTGGCCTCGACGTTTGTCCAACCAGCGGCCGGCCAGTGGGGAAAGTTTGATTACTCGCGCAGCGGAAACCCTACCAGAGCCGCGCTGGAAGCCACAATCACCTCGCTCGAAGGCGGGGTCGGGTCGTTGGCCTTTGCGACCGGCATGGCAGCGATCCACGCCGTGACCGGGCTCTTGGAGTCGGGCGACCATGTGGTCACCGGGTCTGACATTTATGGTGGAACTTATCGCCTGTTGCATCAGATTTCTCCTCGTGCAGGCATCGACGTGACGCTGGTCGATCTGACCGATCCTGCCCGACTCGAGGCGGCCCTGCGGCCAGAAACCAAACTGGTGTGGCTAGAAAGCCCAGGCAACCCTCTGATGTCGATTTGCGATATCCGTCAGTGCGCGGAAATTGGTCGTCGCCACGGGGCGCTGGTTGGCGTCGACAGCACGTTTGCCACCCCGGTGTTGACTCGCCCGCTCGAACTGGGCGTCGACATCGTGATGCATTCGGCCACCAAGTATCTAGGCGGACACAGCGATCTGTTGGGCGGGGTGTTGGTGGTCGGCGATCAGGCGCTTTGGGATCGGCTGTATTTCATCCAGAATGCGACGGGTGCGGTGATGGGACCGCTCGAGGCGTTTTTGTGTTCGCGAGGAATCAAAACCCTTGAGCTGCGCGTTCGCGAACAGTGTCGCACCGCCGCTCGACTGGCCGACTATCTGGCCGCGCATGGTCAGGTGCGGCACGT
>JANQPJ010000345.1 GCA_028289525.1 Pirellulales bacterium | reverse complement strand
CTAAAGCAAGTTGCTTTTTACCGTAGCGGACGCGACCTAGTTTTTGCCGAGATTTTCCGACGAAACAACGATACGTATTTTGGTAATCTGCTCTAGTGGACGTCCTAGAGCGAGTCGCTCTTTACCGTAGCGGACGACACCTAGTTTTCGCCGAGGTTTTTGGACGAAATACGACTACGAATTATCCGAAATTGCTCTAAATCAACGATTTTCAGACCAAAATCTCCCCCACGCGGACATCCTAGAAAATCTTAGTGATTTTCCCTAGAAAACACCCGCAAGAGGGGTTCTCATAAAATCTTGATATTATTATTATAATCCGAACACACTACCTGGGGAGTGCCTGCTAGACAGGCTTCAAATCGCACGATATCTGATCAAAATGGCTGTTCGAAGCGGGCTCGAACGCTATTGCGAGGGGGGGCGGCATAATGAAGTTGACGCGGCTTTTGGTGGTATTGACCTACTTCGTGCTTAGTTTGTTTGCCCCTACAGCAAGTGCGATTTGCCTCGTCAACTCTTCTGCTTTTTATTCGATTGCTCCGCCTGAAGAATTCTCAATTCCCGAGAACGACTTACTTTCAGCCTGGTATGTTGCCCAGGGTGAATTCGGCACGTCCTCGCTGATGCTTGCACTTGGTGACCCTTTGCTAGAAGCAGCATTGGTCACTCACTCCGAAGCAGAAGCCCTTCGCTCTCCAGATGCTCGAGCGAACTTCCTGGCTGATGATCTTCAGACGCTGTCGAAGCCCGATGGCATCGTCGCAATGTGTTCGACTTGGGCTCACAAATCACAGCTTGGCTCGACGTTTTCAGTCACTGTCCGGTATCTTGGCTTCGAGCAGGACGTCACCCCGTCATACACGGCAGCTCGAACGTATGCCTACATCTCGCCAGCAGACGTCGACGCGGCGTTGCAGCCAGCTGGCGTGTCTCGAGCGACTTATCAGCCCAACGACGCTCCGAAGCCTAAACTGCGGTCGCTATTCGGTGAATCGCGTTACGCATTCTTGATCAAGCGAAATGCCTCGGATGCCCAGATTGCCGCTGACCCAGAGTTGCCCTCTCAGTCGCACACAGCGAGTGTGACTCAATACCGACGCGGCGATATCCCGCCAGAGCCGGCCACTTCGTGGATGCTGGTGCCGGGATTGTTTGGTTTCCTGGCAGTTCGCATGCGACGCCACTTCTTTGGAAAGCCGGCCTAGAGCAATTTCGGATAATTTGTAGTCGTGTTTCGTCGGAAAATCTCGGCGAAAACTAGGTCGCGCCCGCTATCGTAAAGAGCGACTCGCTCTAGGCTCGCGATGCGGCGGGTTGTCGCTTGACTTGGCGTTGCCAATCGACCGTGGTGATCAACCGGCCTCGGTCGACCGGTTTGCTGATCAACTCGTCGCAGCCGTGTTCGATCGACTTGCGTCGGGTGTCTGGCTCTGAAGCGGCCGAAAGCGCAATGATTGGCCCTTCAAACCCCTGGTCTCGGCAGGCTTGAGCCGCTTGGAACCCGTCAAGCACTGGCAGCATCAAGTCCATCAACACCACATCAGGCAGAGTCCCTTCGGCCTGGGCTTGCGTGAGATGTTCGACCGCCGCTTGGCCGTCGTCGACCACATCAACCTGGGCGCCGCACTTCTCTAAGGTCGAAGCAATCAATCGTTGATTGGCAACTCCGTCGTCGGCAACCAATACCCGAACTCCCTTGAGATCGGCCGTTGCACTGCCAGGCGTGGCCAACTGGATGCTCCCTTGAGGGCTTGTCGGTGGGCGATTCGCGCGGAATTGGAATACCTGACTTACCACAATGACCACCAAGCAAATTGTCGTTGCTCCGTGCCAACCCCAAAACAGCTGGTTAGCGCGTTCGGCGAGCAAAAAGCTGGAGCGTCGTATCGTGTGAATCACCACGTCGCCAGCCACCAAAAGCTCTTCGTTACTGCGATCGAGCAAACGGTCAAGCGCCTCGAGGCTTTCGAGAAGATCGTCGGGCCGTTTTTCATCCAACAAGCGATGCAATGTTTGAGTTGCTTCGTCAAACGACTCCAGGCGATGCGCCACGCGGGTAAGTTTTTTGGCCAACAATTGAGCCGGTTTATCGTCTCCGGCCGACTCTCGAGTCGACGTTGCTAATTGTTCAATCCGCTTGCGAAGTGTTGCAGCTTGCGCGTGCAGGTCGTCAATGGCGACTTGCGTCGCTCCCGGCTCGCCAAACTGAACCAGATTTCTGAGCCGCTCGACCTGAGTTTTTTCGAGTGCCGTTTGTACGCGCAATTGGCCAAGCGTTTTGCTCATCGGCAATTCGCTTTCGTCAAACTGCAAGCGACAACGATCAGACATCACATACAAATTCAACATCGCTAGGCTGGTGCCAATCAACAACAGCGCAATCCAAATGCTACTAGATCGGACATAGCGCCAGTTGGCCGAAAACCGGCGGCCCCACGACAGAACGTTGTTGTTTCGAGTAGACCCCTGAGATACCGACACGAGTGTCTCCTTACCGCGAAGCTGCACACCAAGTGTGCTCTGACCATCACAAACCAATCACAGCGTCACGTTTCATCTGGGACCACCTACCCCCTGAAAGCCGCGTTGCGTCTGGACAACTATAGCCCCCAGATTGACGGCTGGTCGGCAAATTTCCCTGAATTTTGCTGGCCAGAAGCAATCCGGTTGAAATCAAGAAAAACCGGCGCACTCCCCACCAACATGGGGGAAGGGCAAACGCGATTATTCCATTTTGGGAACTGCAGGCTAGCCTCGTTCCCCAGCTCTCTTAAGAACGAGAGAAGTTCGACCCGAACTAGTACTACAGCACTAAGTCCAGCGGAAAGGCATAAAATAGCCACGGATTTACACGGATTGAACACGGATTTTCAAAGGCTGAGTGTTCCCCTTCATGGCTGACAACATGCGAACGGTTGTCAGTCGGGCATCCCCAGTCATCCGTGTTTCATCCGTGTCAATCGGTGGCTAAAATGCTTTGGACTTAGCGCTGCAGTACTAGTAGCGTCCGAGCCCCATTCGAATTTTGTCGGAAAAGTCGTCCGCGTCGGAATAGCGCATGGCCAGCGTGTTGATGCGCGAACGGATCTTCAACTCCTCAAAAGGCAGATCGGTATCTAGCAACCCTAGCCGGTGCGCCAGGCGGTCGGAATGACCTGGCAGCAACACTTGATAGGAATAGGGAACGCGATGGGGCCGTAGATGGTTCACATGCCGCACTAAGTTGGTCGTGCAGTTATTGGTCAGCGTATCGTAAAACTCAGGCTTGTCGCGCAACTTGTTTGCCCGCTTGAGCACGTCGACTAACAAGGCGCGCGTCTGCTCTGAGGTTGCCTGACCACGATACAGATAGACATCGTCTTGCCGATGATTAGTCCGCAGCTTGATCAAATCGCGTTCGTCGCCCAATACATACATCAACTCGTACTGCCGTAGACTACCTTTCCAAGCAGCGTAGGCCTCGTCACGTTCCTTACGAATCTCGACCGACAAGGCTAGGTAGTCTCCATTGCCTAGCCCAAAGCTAAGCATCGTATGGGCCAAGTTCGGCATATCAGGAAAGGGGACCACCAAGAAGTCGACCGACTCCACCTGCTTCAGATCAATTGTGCGATTGTAATGCTCAACAATATATTCATCTTCGTTTAGATAGTTGCAGTTGCGGATATTGTGAACATGCACTTGGTCGCCAGCAAACTCGGCATACGACAACAAAGCCTGGTCGGGAGTCCAATCGCGGTGATTCGAGGGCGCCACTGCCTTGCAACCGATCGCGAGCGTTCCCAAAAGAATGATCGGCAACAGGCAACGTTTGAAGCATTGCCCTCCGGCGACGCGTCGCGTCGCGGCTAGGGACGAACGCGTGTCGAGGGTCAATCGAACTGTTGCGTTCACAGAGTTCCCCATACTTCGCACCAAAACAGATTAGCGGTCATGTATTTGAAGCCAGAAGCGCCAGCGAAGGAGTTGCGCGAGCCAGCAAAATAATCCCTTCGCTGGCGTTTCAGGTTTTAAAGCGAGTTGCTCTAGAGCGAGTCGCTCTTTACCGTAGCGGATTTTCGCCGAGGTTTTCGGACGAAATACGACTACGAATGATCCGAAATTGCTCTAGGGATGCTGCGAAAAATAGACTTTGGCGGAACAGTAGCAAAACCCCCTTGGCTCCACAAGCTCGCTAACTGCCAGCCCTGCTGCCACGGAGCGCCTACATTGCAAGGCGTTTACTGCCCAGGCGGAATGCCGTGAGCCTGTTTCCAGCGAGTAACGGCTCGATCCCACACCGCCGGATCGCGAGTTTCCGTCCAGCCAGGCGGAACCCGCTCTGGAAAAACGCCTTCGCCGAGCCAGACGAGGGTATTGCCTTGGGCTTCGACTACGGTGAACGCCGGGTCGAGCGAAAGCGTGTTCGTATAGGGCTGCTGGCTGGCACAGAAAATGCAATTGATGATGCGCAACTGAATGCGTCTTCCTGCCGATATCGGCTTTGTCCACGCCTTGAAAAACCCTCCATGGCCGGCTGGCGCTCCACGATTTTTGTACGTTGCGCGCTGGGGAGCCAGTCGAATGAGTGTGTTGCGCAACGTCAACGTGTGCTGCGACCCATCGACGCGCAACGCATCTTTTTGGCTCGGTCGCAAACTGATGCCGACGTGCGTTCGTTCGATTAGACAATTGTCGATCAAACCACTTTGCAAGTTATCGTTTTCGATCGCATCGTCGCCGGTGCCAAACAGATAGCAATCGCGAATGATCCAATCAGGACAGTCCTCGCGAATTCGTATTCCATCACCTACCTGACCGATGCGCATTCCTTGGACCGTCACCTTCGGCAAGCCTGCCAAATAGACGCCAGCCGAGCCGTGAAACCGGTGCCAGTCGTTCACTTTGTCCAGCTTCAATGGCCCGGCCACCTCGCCGCCGATGAGTTGGACGCCGGGAACCTTGGGCGCGACGATTTGGATTGCCCAACCTTGGGTATTGCCGAGCCAGTTCGCCTCGCGAGCGTCGATGCGCATTCCCGGCACCAGATGCCAGCTCTTCGTAAACCCTTGAGTACCACGGATGACCAACGGCTGGACAGAATCAAACGCCAACGGTTCATGCGGCGATTGAGCTTTGACGTGCCAGAAGCCACCAGCCAGCACCAAGCCGAGCCCCACGATTCTCAACACCGTTCGGTTCATCGTGGGCCTGCATGCCGAACCTGGCCTGGGTCTCGGAGCATCGGTTCAAGCTCTTCGACAAAATCACGAACATCCTTAAACTGACGATAGACGCTGGCAAATCGCACGAAGGCTACTTGGTCCAAGCGGCTCAGATGGCGAAGCACGATTTCGCCTAGCTCGCCACTGGTCACTTCGGCCTCAAAACTATCGTAGACCTCGGCCTCGATCGCAGCGGTCGCCGCTTCGATTTGGTCGTCGGAAATCGGCCGTTTCCAGCACGCTCGCGTTAAGCCCTGCTTGATCTTGTCGCGTTCAAACGGCATCCGCCCACCGTCTTTCTTAACCACCTTGATCACGGCATCTTCGATCCGCTCATAAGTGGTGTATCGCCGTCCACAAGTGACACATTCGCGCCGTCGCCGAATCGCGTAGCCATCCTGGCTGGTTCGCGAATCGACCACGCGATCGTTGTCCGACTTACAAATAGGGCACTTCATATGCCTCACTATATACTAGCCGGCCGATTTTAGTTAGTAGGCAAGGCTGGATTTCACGGCCACGAATAGTGACCATCCGATCACCTAGGCGTATAATCAGCATGGGCTTTCTAGCTGACTCCGCCTTTGCAACTTTTGCCTTTTAAACTTTCCGAGAAACGACGATGCATTGTACCCAATGTGGCACTCAGGTAGATCCTCAAGCGATCTTTTGCCAGCAGTGTGGAACCCGCTTGGCCGAACCGGCGCCAGGGGACGCAGCTTCGCCAGAATCGGCCTTCCAGGCTGGCGCAGCTCCACGGCGTGACGACCCGGAAGAGGAGCTTTGGACAGGCGGCTATTCGTCCAAAGCGATGCTCGGCACCTGGCTTCTAGCCGGGATGGGAACGATTGCCGGGTGTGTGGTCGGGGCGCTCACTGGAGTGCTACTGTTCGTCGCGATCGGTCTGGTTGTGCTCTGGGTTGCGCTCTGGCTACGCCTGATCGTGCGCCAGTTGAACGTCGGCTATCGTCTCACTTCGCAACGTTTTTTCCACAAGCGAGGGATTTTACGCCAGGTAACCGATCGGATCGAGGTGATCGACATGGACGATATTACCTGGCAGCAAGGGCCCATCGAACGCCTGGTGAACGTTGGCACGGTGCGCATCACTTCGAGCGACTTGACACATCCGGAGATTGAACTTGATGGAATTGACGACGTGGCGCGTGTGGCCCAAATGCTCGACGACGCCCGGCGCGCCGAACGGCTCAGACGGGGGCTGCACATCGAAGCGGTGTAGCGCAGCGCAGATCACGTTCGATGATTTTAGCGCCCCGGCGACGCGTCGCGTCGCGGCTATTTTCAATCGAATGACGAGCTGCTAGCGGAGTTCCTTTTGTCAGAAGTCCCTAGCCGCGACGCGACGCGTCGCCGGAGCGCGCCAAAGTGCCTCTCCAAGACATCGAGTGTTCAAGCAGATGCGAGCGTAAGTGTAGCGTTGTTTCGTCGTAAAACTTTGGAAATCAAAGCCCGAGAGACGCTACAGTTCAGTTCGCCCCGAACTAGGCCAGCAGTTCTTTTTTCACCACCGGATCCATGGTGGGACCGATCAGCCGTGCGTTTAACCCTTGGAAGGGATGCGACAGTTTGAACGGGTTGAGTCCTAGCTGATGCAGAATGGTCGCCTGGAGGTCGTGCACCTCGACTTGACCCTCGGTGATGAAATACCCGAAATCATCGGTCTCGCCATGGACCAGGCCAGGCTTCAGGCCGCCGCCGGCCATCAACATCGTGTAGGCGTGCGGATGATGATCGCGGCCCAAAAACTTCGAGCCATTCCGTGCTTCGTTCATCGACGTACGCCCAAACTCGCCACCCCAGATGACCAGCGTTTCGTCTAACAGGCCCCGCTCTTCAAGATCTTCGATCAAGGCCACTAACGGCTGATCGACTTGCTTGACTTTCTTCGGCAACTGGTGTTTCAAATCGTCGTATTGGGCCGTGCCATGGGTATCCCAACCATAGTCAAACAATTGAACAAATCGCACGCCCTGTTCAACCAGCCGTCGGGCCAACAGACAATTGTTGCCAAACGAAGCGGCGCCAGGCTTTGCTCCATAACGGTCAATCGTCGCTTTGGTTTCTTTCGAAATGTCCATCACCTCAGGCACGGCTACCTGCATCCGGTAGGCCAACTCGAACTGCTCGATTCGAGTAAGCGTTTCGGGATCGCCAACCTGCTGCTCTTGCAAGCGGTTCAAGTCGCCCAGGGCATCCAACGTTTGCCGGCGCACCTGCCGACTCATCCCGCGCGGATTCGAAACATACAGGATCGGGTCGCCTGTCGAGCGGCACTGCACCCCTTGATAGACACCAGGCAAAAACCCAGAGCCCCACAACGCCTTGCCGCCACTGGGATTGGATCCGCCAGAGAGCAACACCACATAGCCTGGCAAGTCTTCATTCTCACTACCCAGCCCATAGGTGACCCAAGACCCCATCGACGGCCAGCCGAGCCGAGGGTTGCCAGTGTGGCAGAAGAGTTGTGCCGGCGCGTGGTTAAATTGGTCGGTATGCATGCTGCGGACGATCGTCAGCTTGTCGACAATTCGAGCCACATTCGGCATCAAATTAGAAATCCACGCGCCACTCTCACCGTACTGCTTAAACGAGTAGACTGGCCCCAACAACTTGGGATGGCCTTTGATAAAAGCGAAACGCTGGTTCTTGAAAAACTCTTCAGGACAGGGTTGGTCGTGGCGTTTTTTGAGTTCCGGCTTGAAATCGAACAACTCCAACTGCGATGGCGAACCGGCCATGTGCAGATAGATGACGTTCTTGGCCTTGGCCGTCGCCAGTCGGGCATTGCCGCCTGCGGCCCTGGCTGGTGTCGCTTGGCCTGTGAGTGAGGCGAGCGCAATGCCGCCCAGCCCAAGTTGGCATTTCTGCAAAAACTGCCGCCGCGTAACCGACTTCAAGTATTGTTCTTGGGGATGCATATTCGGTGAATCCTTTTAATCCTTGGTCAGGGCTTCATCAAGATTAAGCAGGGTATTCGCAATCGCGGTCCAGGTTGCTAGTTGGGCAACGTCCATGCCAGCGGACAACGGCCCCAAGGGCACGGTCGCCAACTGCTCGGCCGCGGTCGGTTCGCGTTGATAATGCGCCAACAAGTTTTGATAGAGCCCGGTCAACCGCTCGGTCTCCTGCTCGGTAGGACGTCGGGTTAGTACCCTACGGAACGCATAGACGATTCGCGCCGCCAGGTCTTCGCCCTCGAATTCGGCGACCTTGCGAGCCAGCGACTGGGCGGCTTCGACATAGACCGGGTCGTTGAGCGTCACAAACACCGCCACCGGCGTGTTGGTGCGAATCCGACGAACCGTACAGACCGTGCGATCGGTGGCGTCCATTGCCATCATCGACGGGTAGGGATTCGTTCTGCGCCACTGGGTATACAGCCCTCGCCGATGACGGTCCTCGCCGGTGCTGGTAGTCCAGTCGAGCGACTTTCCGAATGCGGCCGCCAAGCCCGACTTGGGTTGAGGGGGACGCACCGGAGGACCATACATTTTGTGCGACAGCAGCCCACTGGCGGCCAGCGCCGTGTCGCGAATTTGCTCGGCCGACAGCCGGAATCGAGCGCCACGCGAAAGCAACCGGTTGCGAGGATCTTGGGCTAACTTCTCCGGCGTAACCTGAGACGACTGGCGATAGGTCGCCGAAGTGACGACCAATCGGCAAAACTCCTTCATCGACCAGCCGCGTTCGATGAACTCGATCGCGAGCCAATCGAGCAGTTTTGGATGGCTGGGTCGCATCCCTTGGGAACCAAAATCTTCGCTCGTTTCCACCAAGCCTGCGCCGAACAGCTGTTCCCATTGGCGATTCACGGCCACGCGGGCAGTGAGTGGATTGCTGGGCGAGACCAACCATCGGGCCATCGCCAAACGGTCAGCCGGCATACCGTCGGCCAACGCTCCCCAGGCAGCAGGCACGCCAGGCTTAACTTCGTGACCTTTGTCGAGATAAGCACCACGAATATGCAGATGGGTTTTACGCTGCTTGTCGGCAGCCAGCTCACGCATCACCGGCGTTGGCACTTCGCGAATGGCCGCAAGCTCAACCCGTAACGTTTCCACCTGAGCAGCTAATGCTTTCACTCGATCAATGCTCTTAACGGCCTCTTCGGCAAGCAAGACCACTGATTCTTTGGAAAAATCTTCGCCAGGGCCAGGCAGGGGAAATTCCCGATCAACCTGAGGCGCCGGATTGAGCAAGCCAAGCCAAACCGGCTTGCGCGCTTCGTCCAACGCAATCACTTTTGCCCCCCGTAATCGTTTCCATACTTGGGGATCAGTCCGGTTCCAAACCCGAATGCGGTCGATCACCTGCTCAGTGCCCAGGTCGACTTCCCACCAGGGGTTGGTCGACGCGGCGGTATGGGTCGTCGATTTGGCCTTGGCATAAAGCCCGTTGGTATTGCCATCAATCGCCAAATGGGCCGGACCACCAAAACCAGTATTGATCTGCGAAGCCTTGCCAGCCTGGGCAACGTTAGCCCCCCCGGCAAAAACTTCCACTTCGGCCAACGAGAGAAACACCCCGGCGCCAGGCAACACCACCCGCACGTAGCGAGCCGAAACAGGCCCTCGCCGGGAAACCATGGTGAGACGCTTGGTCTCAGCGGCGTTCGTTTCCGCCAGTACCTTCTCAGCCTGAGCTAGCTGCTCACTGAGCATTTGCTTGCGCTCGCGTTCGGCAGACGAAAGTGTGGCTAAATGCGGGCGATCGTCGTTCTTGTCGCTGTCTTCGGTTTGGTTGAAGAGGGCAAAGAACCGAAAATACTCTTCGTGCTTGATCGGGTCGTACTTGTGCGTATGGCATTGGGCACACCCCATCGTCACGCCCATCCACACCTGCATCGTGGTGTTCACCCGATCGACCACGGCCAAATACCGAAACTCTTCGTCGTCCGTGCCGCCTTCGCTGTTAGTCATCGTGTTCCGATGAAACGCGGTAGCTAAAACCTGATCGTCCGTGGCGTCTGGCAATAGGTCGCCGGCCAACTGCTCGATGGTAAACTGGTCATAAGGCATGTCCGCATTCAATACCCGAATCGCCCAGTCACGATAACGCCAAATCGTGCGCAGGTTATCCGAGGCGTAGCCTTGCGAGTCGGCATAGCGGGCCAGATCGAGCCACTTGCGGGCCCAATGCTCGCCATAGGCCGGCGAAGCCAACAAACGATCGACCAAACGCTCGTAGGCATCCGGGCGGTCATCGGCCAAAAAAGCGTCGACCTCTTCGACCGTTGGCGGCAAACCAATCAGGTCGAGCGACAACCGGCGAATCAATTTTTCGCGCGAAGCCTCGGCCGCCGGCTCCAGCCCCTCGGCTTCGAGCCGGGCTAACACAAAACGATCGAGCGGGCTACGGTGCCAATCTTTCCGCTTTACCTCGGGAATCTCGGGACGCGTCATCGGCACATATGACCAATGATCGGCATACCCGGCCCCTTCGGCAATCCAACGGCGAATCAGCTCAATCTCCTCGGGCTTGAGCGCAGATGCATGCGCGGCAGGCGGCATCCGCTCGTCTTCGTCTTCGGTCGTCAGACGCCGAAGCACTTCGCTTTCGTCCGGTTCGCCAGGCACGATGCCCAGTTCACCACTGTCGGTTTCCGACATAGCCAGTTCACGCGTGTGCAGCCCTAGTCCACCTTCGCGATGGTCTTCGTCTGGCCCATGGCAGCCAATACACTGCTTGGTCAGAATCGGTTTGATTTGCGTAGCAAAGTCAACCGGCTCGTCGGCCATGGCCGGCGTGCTGCTCCAAAGCACAAACAGGATTCCAAGGTTTCGCAAACGCATATGCATCAGTCGCTCCAATGGTCTACAAGGGATCTATCGCAGGCAACGCCTTTTGGAGTTCCGCTATTTCCCAAAAATGCATCTCAATTTTTCCAAAGAGGTCGCTGCAAAGCTCTGCTTTGGATCCTTTTTTCATAAAGCCTGAAACGCCAGCGAAGGAATTGTTCCGATGCGCTTATGCAACTCCTTCGCTGGCGTTTCAGGCTTTATGAGAAATCGCGTTTGTAGCGTAAAATTCCTCTTCGCCATCAAAATGCTTGCGAACTTTCCAACACCAATGTGCAACTTCAAATAACCAGGTCTTTCACAACATGGGCTTCCTCGACTCCGGTCAATCGCATGTCGAGCCCCTGGAACCGGTAGGTCAATTTGTGATGGTCGATTCCAAGCTGGTGCAAAATCGTTGCCTGAAGATCGCGTACGTGCACTTCGTCTTCGGTGATATTGTAGCAGAAGTCGTCGGTGGCTCCGTAGCCCAGGCCTGACTTCATACCGCCGCCGGCCATCCACATCGTAAAGCAATAGGGGTGGTGGTCGCGGCCGTGTTTTCGCTTGTTGTTGATGTTGCCCTGGCCGTAGGGCGTGCGGCCAAACTCGCCGCCCCAGATGACCAGCGTGTCGTCTAACAAACCGCGTTGTTTGAGATCGCGCACCAGCGCGGCCGACGGCTGGTCGGTGTCGCGGCATTGCTCGATCAGTTGCGTAGGCAAATTCGTGTGCTGATCCCAACCAGAGTGCATCAACTGAATGAACCGCACTCCTTTTTCCGCCAGACGACGCGCCATCAAGCAGTTGTAGGCATACGAGCCAGGCCGCTTTACATCAGGACCATACATCTCCAAGACGTGGTCCTCTTCGGTTGAAAGATCGGTCAACTCAGGCACCGAAGCCTGCATCCGATAGGCCATCTCATATTGAGCAATTCGCGTGGCGATTTCCTGATCGCCTGAACTGGCCAGCTTGAGCGAGTTCATCTGCGACAGGCCATCGAGCAAGGTGCGCCGCGTGGCGCGGTCAATGCCTGGTGGGTCGGACAGATAGAGCACCGGATCGCCGCCGCCGCGAAACTTGACACCTTGGTAACGCGATGGCAAAAACCCGCTACCCCAGTAGTAGTCGTAGAACAACTGGCCGCAGGAACCTTCGCGATCGCGCGAGGTCATCGCACAGAACGTCGGCAGGTCGTCGTTCTCACTGCCCAGCCCGTAGGAGAGCCAGGCCCCCATGCTCGGCCGGCCAGGTTGCTCGAATCCGGTCAGCAAATAAGTCATCGCCGGGGCGTGGTTCACTGAATCGGTCCGCATCGACCGCACGACCGTCAGATCGTCGGCGATTTTGGCTGTGTGGGGCAGGTAGTCGGAAATCCACTGGCCACTTTCGCCTCGCTGGCGCATTGGAGCAATCGCGCCCAGGCAAATTTTCTTTTGGTGCGACGACATGGTCGTCGAATCTTGGCCTTTGTGAATCTCCTCCGGTATTTCTTCCCCACGCCGCTTGGCCAGCAACGGCTTGTACTCGAACAGGTCAACCTGCGACGGAGCGCCCGACTGCATCAGATAAATAATCCGCTTTGCCTTGGGCGGGAAATGGGGCAACTCCTTCAGCCCTCGATATCCACCGGCGGGAACCGCGGCCGACAGATCACGGCCCAACAGCGCCGCCAATCCGGCGGCTCCAACGCCCAATCCCGCACGGCCCAGCAGCTCGCGTCGGGTAAGCTCGCGTCGTCGCTCGGTTTGACTGTCCATCGGTCACTCCTTGGTAATCACTTCGTCGAGATTCAAGATTACGCTGGCCAACCCGGTGTAGGCCGCCAGCTCTGGCACGGCGAGCGAAAGATCGCGCTGCGACTCGCCGACGCCGACCAGACTGGTCGCCGCCGCCAGATCGTCGTCATACTTCTTTTCCAACGCCACGAGCATCGCAAGCAAGGCTTTTAATTCCTGTTCGGTCGCCTGGCGCGAGGCCGCCCGGCGCATGGCCCAATGAATTCGCGTTTCTGGCGTCTCGCCTCCGTCGATCAGAATGTGTTCGGCAAACCGGCGAGCCGCTTCGACATAGGTCACGTCGTTCATCAGCGTCAGGGCATGCAGCGGGGTGTTCGTACGGTTCGGCTTGACACTGCAAACCTGCCGCGTAGCGGCGTCGAAGAACATGGTCGGCCCCACGGTTCGCCGCCAGAAGGTATACAAGCTGCGCCGATAGAGACTCTCGCCGTGATCACGCTGGTATTTAATTTTGCCGAGCGTCATGTCGTCCCACACGCCCTGCGGCTGATACGGTTTGACCGGCGGACCGCCTTGGCGTTCGACCAACAGCCCGGAAATCAACAAGGCCGAGTCGCGAATGGCCTGAGCAGACAGACGGAACCGTGGAGCCCGCGCCAAGAGCACATTGTTCGGATCGCGTTCGACCAACTCAGGCGTTACCTGCGAAGATTGCCGGTAGGTCGCACTGGTGACAATCTTTCGGTGCATCGCTTTCACATTCCAGCCTGAGCGGACGAACTCGATCGCCAGGTGGTCGAGCAATTTCGGATGAGTCGGCTGCTTGCCTTGCAGCCCAAAATCTTCTGGCGTCCCGACCAAACCAGCGCCGAAGAAGTGCTGCCAGTATCGGTTCACGGTCACTCGGGCAGTGAGCGGGTGTTGGCCGTTGACCAACCATTGGGCCAGCGCCAAACGGTTCGCCGGCGCGCCCTCCGGCAACGGCGGCAAGGCGGCCGGTGTGCCAGGCATCAAGGCCAGCGACTTATCCGGAGCATCCCATTGCCCACGCTCTAGCCGGTAAGTCGGTCGGCGTTTGGTCCGTTCTTTCATGACCATGGTGGTGACGAACGTTTTTTCCAGTTCGGTGATTGCCTGTTCGGTCCGTTTCAACTCCGCCCGTTGCATCGCCAGCGTGGGGTCGGTCTGTTGATAAATCTCGACCAACCGTTTCCATTGCTCGGCGGTTCGCTGCTCAGGCGCAAGTGTTAAGATCGCCACGTCGTTGGCCGTCACGAGCCGCTGGTCGTCGAGCGCTGGTTGGGGCCAATTGGTGATCGAAACCCGAAACCGGCCGATGTTGTGGTGCGCGTGACGCGAGTCGTGCCGCAAATAGACAAGCAGCTTGGTGCCAGGGCCGCCGGAGATTGGCTTCTTAAAGATAAACGCCGCTTCTCGGGTTTCGCGGATGTTCCCCGAAAGCACTGCCCAACCGGTATCTGCCTGACCGTCGAAAGCATGCTCGACCGGAAAACCTCGTTGGTAATAATCGGCCTCGGCTTCGAGCACTTCGACTGGCTCTGGCTGCGACTTACCAGCCGGCACGACAGAAACCTCAAATTCGGTGAGCACAAAATTGCCACTATCGCTACGGGCCAGGCCACCAGACGTGAAGCTTTCATGGGGCAACGTCTCAAGTCGCAGCCCGGTGATGTTCTCCGCGTCGGTCTCAATCTGCAAGGCATAGGTGTCGTTGCGAGGGTTTTTCCCAGAGACGAACAGCGTGCCACTTTCGTCAACCGTCATGTCGGCGGCTGCGTTGGACGTGTATTTGGTCGGCACGACCGGCTCCCAATACGTCCGGTGCTCTTGCTGATGTTCCTTGTACCAGGCTTCCCAACGGGCCAGCGCCGCGTCGTCTGGCGGCTGGTTTAACTCGCGAGTGAGTCGTTTGACTTTGGCCGCCAGGGCCTCGTATTTGCCAGTGTTCTCAACGGTCGGTAGCTTGCGAACCGGAGCGGCATTGCCACCACGATCGACGCCGCCCACCTCTTCAATGTTATTGAAATAGGCATAGAACTGAAAAAATTCCTGCTGCGAAACCGGATCAAATTTGTGGTCGTGACAACGACAACAGCCCAGCGTGAGCCCCATCCAAATCGCTCCGGCCGTGCTGACTCGATCGACCACATACTCGACACGAGCTTCCTCGGCAATCTGACCTCCTTCGCCGTTGAGCATGTGGTTGCGTTGCAATCCGGTGGCCAGAATTTGCGACATCGTCGGCTCAGGCAGCAGATCACCGGCCAGCTGTTCGATCGTGAATTGGTCAAACGGCATGTTGTCGTTCAGGGCATGAACGACCCAATCGCGCCAGGGCCACATCGTTCGAGTACCGTCGTTCTGATAACCGTTCGAGTCGGCATAACGAGCGGCGTCGAGCCACCCAAGCGCCATATGCTCGCCATAGCGAGGTGAAGCCAACAGGCGATCGACCAACTTTTCATAGGCCTGGGAAGAATCGTCGGCCAAAAATTCGCCGACCTCCTCAGGCGTCGGAGGCAAACCAGTCAAGTCAAACGACAAACGACGAATCAGCGTCGTCTTATCAGCTTCCGGCGAGGGCGCCAGGCCATCCTTCTC
>JANQPJ010000343.1 GCA_028289525.1 Pirellulales bacterium | reverse complement strand
GCGTTTGTTCCTGATCGGAGACCCCATCAAAAAAGCCTTGGAAGCAGAGCTTCCTTCTGAAAAGTTCCCAAGCAGAGCTTGGGAACCAGTTTACCGCCAAGTCCCTACGCTCTGTGTTCTCGGTAGTTTTTCAAGGCACTACAGCGTGCCCGGCGATGCGTTGCATCGCGGCTAGAGCATATCAGCACATCGTTTACAACCCGTAATTAGTTTTTAGTTGTTAGTTGATTAGTACGCGCCAGCGCGTCAAATCCCAGATCAGAAATCCTCTCGGTGGGCATGTCACAACCGGACGCAAACCTTTTCGCCGGGCATGGCATGCTGGGTAGAAAGTGTTCTCACATGGACGGTCGACGTGTCAGGGGCTCGGACCTCATAGAGTGTTGTGGCCCCTTCTCGAATCACGCGGCCGATCTCCCATGCCGGCGCTTCTGGCGTTGGGGGAGCTAAGCTCAACCGCTCTGGCCGGATAAACACCGACTGGCTATCTAGGTCGGTGTTTTCAGCAGTCTGCCACTCTCCAAAAGGGGTCATCAGCTTGCCATCACGGCGCACGACTGGAATTCGATTGCAGAGGCCGAAAATCGCAGCGGTTCGTTCCTCGGCTGGATAATGATAAATCTGGTAGGGAGTGTCTGTCTGCATCATCCGACCGGCGTGCATCACGCTGATTCGGTCGGCGCATGAAACCGCTTCAGACGGATCGTGGGTTACCATGATCGTGGCGACGCTAGCGGCGCGCAAAACCCGCAAGGTCGTTTCGCGAACGTCGGCCCGAAGCTGCGAGTCAAGGCCCGAGAACGGCTCGTCGAGCAACATGACCTTGGGTGTTCGGGCCATCGCACGGGCTAGCGCAACCCGTTGCTGTTCGCCTCCGCTAAGCATATGGGGTAGCGAGTTCAAACGCTCTGCCAACCCGACGTCGCCGAGGAGGTGTTTGGCCCGACGACGACTCTCTCCGCTACGGCGACGGACCATTCCAAATAACACGTTGTCCAAAACGCTGAGGTGCGGAAAGAGAGCATAGTCTTGAAAAACAAAGCCGATCGGTCGTTTCTCGGCAGGCAATCGGCTCGACGAATCCGCCATCACCTCACCGGCAACTGAAGCGGAACCGTGCTGCTGACGCTCTAGCCCAGCGATTACCCTGAGTAACGTCGACTTCCCACTCCCTGAAGCTCCTAACAGACAATGAATCTCGCCAGGTGCAATCGTAAGCGTCACATCGCGTACCGCTTCCACCTTGCCAAAACGATGAGAAATGTTTTGCAGACAAAGTCCTGGTGCGTTCATGATGAATGATTTCTCTCAACAAACATGATCTGGGAGAGCCGAACTAGGATGGATTTGGGTTCCGAGGAGCCAACAACACGACTGGAATCAAACCAGCAACCACCATGGCCAGAGCACAAGTCGACGCTTCGGCAAGCCGTTCATCGCTCGCCAGGTGGTAGACACGAACGGCAAGGGTGTCGAAGTTAAAGGGCCTTAAGATCAAAGTGGCCGGCAGTTCCTTAATCACGTCGACGAAGACGAGCAGTGCCGCTGACAGCAGACTGCCCCGCAATAATGGCATGTGAATCCGGCGCAAGATCCCAATGCGCGATACCCCTAAGTTTCGCGCCGCGTCATCAATGGTTGGTCGGATGCCAGCGAATCCTGCTCCGATGACATTCAGCGGAATCGCCAGGAACCGAATCTGATAGCCAACGAGCAAAGCAATCACCGTGCCGCTAAGAAACAAGCCGGGCGTCCAGGCCATGTGCTGTTCAATCTGCCCTAGAATCGCATCCTCCAGCCACCAGAGCGGCCCCAGAATACCGATGGCAATCACCCCGCCTGGAATGGCATAGCCCAGGCCCGCTCCCTGAACAGCCACCTGAGTAACTCGCGACTTGATTTCTCGTCGCGCGAATGCCAAAAAGAAACCAGTGAACACGGTCAGAGCCGCGGCCATCGAGGCCAGCAGTGCCGTGTTTGTCCCCAGCTCGACCAGCAGTTCGGCCGCTCGCCGGTCACCGCCCTGGGCAGTCAGCAGGACGAAGCGGCCAACCGGCAGGAGAAAACCGGCCAACACCGGAAGCCCACAAAGTAGAGTCGCCAGCGGGCGAGAAAGGCCATCCAATCGAGTCGGGGCCACCGACTGTGCTGATTGGGTGGCATGGTGATACCTGGCCGAACGCCGTGACAGAACCTCGCCAGCGTAAAGCAAGCCGGCCACTCCCAACAGACAAGCCGACAGTTGGGCAGCAGCCACCAACGACCCACGGCTCATCCAGGTACGATAGATTCCGGTCGAGAAGGTGTCGACCGCACAATAGTCCACGGCCCCAAATTCGGCCAGGGTTTCCATCAATACCAGCGCCAGACCGGCAAAGATCGCAGGCCTCGCCAGCGGCAAAGCGACGCGAAAGAAACGTCCCCAGGGTCCAACCCCGAGCGTGCGACTGGCATCGAGCATCGCAGTCGATTGGCTCACAAAACCAGTCCTTGCCGCCAGGTAAACATACGGATAGAGCCCCAGGGTCAGGATCGCGATCGCCCCAGGCAAAGAGCGGATCTCGGGAAACCAATAATCTTGTCGAGTCCAACCCGTCGTGGCCCTCAGCCAGCCTTGCACAGGCCCGCTGAACTGGAATAGATCGGTCAACGCATAGGCCAACAGATACGTCGGAATAGCCAGCGGCAACAAAAGTGCCCAGCGCAGCACACCCACTAACGGAAACGAGTAGTACGTAACCAGCCAGGCCGTGGCGACCCCAATGATCGTCGTGCCGGCGCCGACCCCCACGGCCAAAAGCGACGTGTTCCGGACATACCCCACCAGCACGGTCGAGGCCAGATGCTGCCAGACGCCGTCTGAGTCCTCGGTCACGCTCCAGAGGATCGCCAGCACAGGAACCAGCAGCACCGCAGTGATCGCCCAGCATAGCATCGGCCAGACGATTCGCCCTGCGGACTTCATAAGCGGCTCAAACCACTGAACAAATCAACCAAACGGACACGATCACCACGACAGATTCTCTGGGGAAGAGACGCCTGGCATACCAGTGGAGCAAGTCAACGCCAGCCGGCCCGATCCATCATCTGGATCGCGGTTGGATTATTCCGACCAAACACCGCGGCATTGACCGTGTCCTCCTTAAAGTGGCCAAAATGATCGAGCACCGAAGCCATCTCGACTCCCTTGACCACGGGATACTCGTGATTGCCAGCCGCGAAGGTTTTTTGGGCTTGGTGACTGGTCAAAAACTCGATGAACCGGATGGCGTTCTGCGGATGAGGTGCGTTTTTGCAGACTCCGGCTCCCGACAGATTCACGTGGGTACCTCGATCCTGCTGGTTTGGAAACACGATCGCAACTTTGGCCGCGGCCGCTCGTTCCTCGGGAGTTCCGGTCAACATTCGGGCATAATAATATGAATTCGCCACCGCCACGTCTGCTTCGCCGGCAGCGACCCCTTTGATTTGATCGCGATCGCCTCCCTGCGGCTTACGGGCTAGGTTCGTCACTAACCGTTTACACCATGTCTCGGCCTGCTGTTCGCCATAGGCCGCAATCAACGAACCGACCAACGACTGGTTATAGACGTTGCTACTGCTGCGAATCAAAACTCGCCCCTTCCATTCCGGCTTGGCGAGGTCTTCATAACTGGTGATTTCTCCCTCCTTCACACGATCCTTCGAGCGGAGAATCACCCTCGCCCGTTTCGTCAAGCCAAACCATAACCCATCAGGGTGGCGCAGGTTCGATGGCACCCGTTCAGAAAGCACCAGGCTAGAAATGGGCTGAAAAATGTCCTGCTGCTCGGCTTGAAACAACCGGCCTGCGTCGACCGTGATCAAAACATCGGCCGGACTCCGGCGGCCTTCACGCTTCAAACGAGCGAGCAAGGCATCGGCCTTTCCTTCGATCAGGTTAACCTGGATACCAGTCTGCTTTTCAAAATCGGCGTAGACGGCATCGTCCGTATCATAGTGCCTGGCCGAGTAGACGTTGACCACGTTCTCAGCCTGGGCCAAAGCAGCCAAACTCCACAACCCTAGCAAACAACCAACCCGCAACATGAAATTACTCCGGAAAATAGGCAATCAGACAGAGGACTGGCAAAACCTGAACTTGGAAAGACCCCAAAATGAGATCGAGTCTCAACAGCAAGCCGCCAGTTTTAACAGGTTCTCTAGAAGTGTCAAGGGATTGCCGAGGAGGATCCAGGAAAACTGCAAAGTCGTTTTTAAAAAGCAGCGGCCGCTGGCCGCTCGCGAAACAGAGAAAGTCTAGTCGTTTCGCGAGCGGCCGCCGGCCGCTGCTTTTGTGGAACCGATGAATCCGAATCCGTCCGGCGACGCCTCGCACGCTAGCCAGCAGGCTCGAACACCAACGGGTGTTCCGACAGTGGATCGTCTACCCGCACGGTCAACTCGCCGGCCAGAAGTTGGTCGATTAACTTACCAACCACTTCAGCCCGCCAACCTTGCGCCAGCGCCGGTGATTCGTCCTCCGGAGCGTTCAAGCCTAAGCGGTAGGCGACCAGTTCTCGCACGTCCGAAGCGGTGCCGACGATCGAGGGCGCCAAGTGGTTCTGGCGGCAAAGGCTGGTGAGCGCTGTGAGAAAGAACTGGCCCAACAGGTTCAACTGCGATGGGGCATGACGACGGACATTCACCGGCAAGTCGTTGCCGCCAGAGGCCAGACCGCGCTCGATGGCCTTCGACAACTCAGGAATCGAACGTTTAGCTCCACTACGCTCTAATCCTCGGATCGCAGAGATTCGCTTCGGATCGGCGCTGCCGCGTTTGGCCAGCTCGACCAGCAGATCGTCGCGCAGCACTCGCCTGGGCGGTAGATTGCGACGCTCGGCTTCCGATTCGCGCCAGTGCCACAGCTCGCGGACAATCGCCAGGGCAGGGCGTGAGAGCCCGGAAATCCCCGAAACCTTGCGCCAACGAGGTCGGGTTCGCCAAGCCTCGAGTTCGGCCAGC
The DNA here is from genome assembly GCA_028289525.1 of Pirellulales bacterium. Classification (GTDB taxonomy): domain Bacteria; phylum Planctomycetota; class Planctomycetia; order Pirellulales; family JAGQOS01; genus JANQPJ01. The sequence goes on along the minus strand of JANQPJ010000343.1, from coordinate 3,239 downwards.
CAGCTTCGGGTTTCCTCCTCCATCCACTCGGTCCGCTCAAGTTCGGTCAAACGACGGCTCAGCAACCGCTCGGCCGGCTTCAGGTGAATCACGTCAGACAACGCATACTGAATCTGTCGATCAGACAGCGGGCGTCGCCGCCAGTCGGTGCGAGTTTCCCCTTTCGGAGGACGTTGGCCGGTGAGCTTAAAGACCAAGGCCCCATAGCCGGCAGGGTACTCGTGGCCGACCAAGCCAGCGGCAAGCTGCAGGTCGAACAGGTTGGCCGGCGGCTTCCCAATCGCGTGGAGCGAAAACATCACCTCTTCACGACCGGCATGAACAATCGTTTGATGGTTCGGTTCGGCCAGCACCTCCCAAAACGGTTCGAGCCGCTCAACGGCCATCGTGTCGATTACCGCTAGCCCTCCTTCCGTGGCGACCTGAATCAGACAAAGGTGCGACCGATACGTGTCTTCCGACACAAACTCCGTATCAAAAGCAATCGTCTCGGCGCGTGCCAAGCGACGACAATAATCGTCCAACTCGGCCGGAGTCGTGATTGTTTCGTGTTCCACACCAGATGTCCATTGAGTGGTGAGTGGTGAGTGGGTGGTGAGTGGGTGGTGAGTGGTTCGCGTCAGCGCGGTCCCTCCACCCTCCACCTTCCACCCTCCACCGCGTTAAGATGCCGCAAACATGATCCACGTAGCCACGGCCAGCACCGGCAATAGCACACACACGCTGTATATCATGTAGCCGAAGAAGCTCGGCATGCGAATGCCCGAGGCCTCGGCAATTGCTTTGACCATAAAGTTGGGGCCGTTGCCGATATACGACATCGCCCCCATAAATACGGCCCCCAGACTGATGGCCACCAAAAAAGTTTCCCGCACTCCGGCCACGGCGGTCGGATCGCCGACCGAAATCGTTTTCGCGGTTTCGAAAAAGACCACATAAGTCGGAGCGTTGTCCAAAAAGGACGACAGGATTCCAGTAATCCAGAAAAATTCCATCGGCGTGTCGATGCCCAAGCTGGGACCGGCCGAATTGAGAATCTGCAACGCCGGCTGCATGCAGACAAAAATCCCGCAGAACAAGGCAGCCACTTCGACAATCGCATGGTAATCAAAGCGGTTCGCTTCGCGCAACGCATTCGAGCCCAACCAAAGCGACACGCCTACCAAGCCCAATTGCATGACCTCGCGCAGGTACATCCAGGCATGCCAATCGGTGCCTGGCACCGGCTTACTTGGATCGAGCAGAGCGACACACAGAATCACGCCCAACAACAGCGGCCCATTGATACCGAGTCCTTCGATTCGCAGCCGGCTCACTTCGGTTTCGTCGTGCGATACGTCGCTTAACGTCTCTTTGGGATAGCAGATATAATGGTCCCAAACCCAATAAATCACGAGTAGCGCCAAATTCACAAAGAACCAAGGGATCACCAGCTTCATCGTCCACAAGAACGGCACCCCACGTAGATAGCCGAGGAACAACGGCGGATCGCCGATCGGCAGCAAACAGCCGCCACAGTTACAAACCACAAAGATGAAGAAGATTACCGTGTGCTGAACGTGTTTGCGTTCACTGTTGGTCGAGAGCAACGGTCGGATTAACAACATCGCCGCCCCGGTCGTGCCGACAAAGCTGGCCAACAGGCCGCCAACGGTGATAAACACTACGTTCGTTAGCGGATGAGCCCGCAAATCGCCAGAGATGCGAATTCCGCCGCTAATCGTGTACAAGCTGAAGAGCAACACGATAAATGGGATGTATTCGCTGAGCATGGCGTTGGCAAACACGGTCCAGGTCATCTGCCACTGGATTCCGGAACTGGCCGGCTCGACAACCGCATGGGCTGGCCAATGGGCCTCGACGGCCGACTGGTGAACAAAGGCATAATAGGCCAACGTCACCAAGCCCAACAACGCGGCCACATAGAAGCGGTGCAAGTTGTGCTCCCACCAATGCTCGGTAGCCCGCAGCAGGGGAAACACGGCAATCGCCAGCAACAACAACACAAACGGCGTCACGGTCCAAAGCGGCGGCGGCACGACTGCCTGAGAGCCGTGGCCGGCATCGGCATGCTGCTTGTGCTCGTCGTGGGCATCATGCTCTCCATGCTCGTCGTGGGCCGCTTCATGAGCTTTCGCGTCGGCCGCGTGCCCGGCCTCCCCTTGGTGATGGTCATCGGGCGTCACGTGATGATCGTGCTCGTGATGCTCATCGTGAGCATCGTGCCCTTGGTGATCGTGATGATGACTAGCGGCAGCCACGATCAGTTCGGTACCATGTTGAGGCCAACCGGCACTGCCTGCCGCCGCATAGGCGGCCACCACCAGAATGATGCCCATCAACGGCAACTTACTCGAACTTCCGTGCGAAGAGTCGTGTGTCATAGCGAGACCTAATAGATTTCCAAATTTACTGGAATGGCTATTGATTAAGGAAAAAGCGTACGTTAAATCTGCTCCACGTCAAACCCCCATTTCCCAGGTTCTTGTGCGGCAATTGCGAATCAAACTCCCGATCGACGAACATTCCTCCTGCCTTTGAAAACAAACGGACTCGCGATGACCGCAACTTGGCTTGGCCCCAATCGACGCGCCCTGGCCTGGGGTATGGCCCTGCCGGCAGGCTTGGCAGTGCTGGGCATGCTGCTGATTGTTGGGGCCGAAGCCCGTCTGGGTCGCGTGGCGGGCTGGGCAGGATGGACACTTTTCGCGATCGGCGCCGTGGCGATCGCAGGGCTGATCTGGCAGTGGTGGAGACCGAGAGTTGGCTATCGAGCTGGCGAGGTCTGGTTCTATCTAGGGCCACGAGGACCAGCCAGGGTGCCACTGTCGGTAGTCGAGTGTTTTTTGCTAGGGCAAGGGCCGAGTCGACTGCCTGGCCGCCAGCTTTCCCAAGCCCAAGCAACCACGGTCGTGGTTCGTCTATCGGAAAAAGCCACGGACTGGGCACAACGCGACGTAAACCCAGCGCTCGGCAGTTGGTGCGATGGATACATCACCATCCGCGGCACCTGGTGCGAACCATTGAACGTCGGCGTCGTGAAACGCTTAAACCGACTTTTGCATCAAGCTAGAAAAACGGTGGAGAGTTGAGGGTGGAGGGTGGAGGGTGGAGGGTGGAGGGTAACGCGCTGGCGCGTTTTAAACTGGTTCCCAAGCTCTGCTTGGGAACTTTTCAGAAGGAAGCTCTGCTTCCAAGGCTTTTTTGATGGGGTCTCCGATCAGGAACAAACGCTTCTC
>JANQPJ010000297.1 GCA_028289525.1 Pirellulales bacterium | reverse complement strand
ACAAGCCCGACGCGCAAGCGAGGGAATTTAGACGTAACGTATTCCCTCGCTTGCGCGTCGGGCTTGTATTGCACTCAAAAGTGGCGCTGTCCAGCTAGTCCTCGAAAGCCAGCAGGAGCAATCTGACCGTGCCTCTCGATCAGTGGATGGAAACCAAAGAACAGGTGCGCCAGGCGACCGACATTGTCGACCTGGTCGGCAACTACCTGGACCTGCGCCGACAAGGCCGCGAGTTTGTCGCGATCTGCCCTTGGCACGACGACACTCGGCCTAGCATGCACGTCAATCCACAGCGCCAGTCGTTCAAGTGTTTTGTCTGCGATATCGGCGGCGACATCTTCAGCTTTGTGATGCAGATGGAGGGTTTGGAGTTTCGCGAGGCGCTCGAGATGCTCGCCGAACGGGCTGGAATCGCAATCCAAGAGACGGCCGAGCGACCGAAACCGGCCCCTGGCAGTCCAGACGACAAACCGACGCTCTATCAGGCAATGGCCTGGGTTGAACAGACCTACCATCGCTATTTGCTGGAAGCCAGCGAGGCCGAACCGGCTCGCCAATATCTGGCCGAGCGGCAGATTTTGCCTGAGAGTATCCGCGCCTTTCACCTTGGCTTTGCGCCCAACCAATGGGATTGGCTCCTGCGTCAGGCTGCTAGCACTCCCTACACGCCTGCCGTGCTGGAAGCGTTGGGGCTAGTCGTGCCGCGCAAGTCGGGCGATGGTTTTTACGACCGATTTCGTGGTCGGGTGTTGTTCTCGATCCGCGATGCGCACAGTCGCGAGTCGCGGCCCATCGCCCTGGGTGGTCGCATTCTGCCCGAGCTGGCCGATGACGACGTGGCCAAATATATCAACTCGCCAGAAACGCCGCTTTTCTCGAAAAACCGCCAGGTTTATGGCCTCGACATGGCTCGTGATAGCATTGCCAAGAGCAAGCGTTGCCTGGTGGTCGAAGGCTACACCGATTGTGTGATTGCGCACCAGTGTGGCGTTCAAAATGTGGTCGCGGTGTTGGGCACCGCGCTTGGCGAACGGCACGTCCAATTGCTGCGCCGATTTGCCGATTCGATCACCTTGGTGCTCGACGGCGACGAGGCCGGCCAACGTCGGACGAACGAGATTTTAGAGCTTTTTGTGGCGGCCCAGGTAAATTTACAAATTTTGACCTTGCCTTCGAACCTCGATCCATGCGATTTTCTATTATCACAAGGAAGTGACGCTTTCGAGCGGTTGTTGACCGATGCGGTCGACGCGCTCGAACACAAGATTCGAGTCGAGACCAACGGAATGGATCTGACGACTGACACGCATCGCGCCAACGAGGCTCTGGAACAGATCCTCTCGACGCTTGCCCGCGCTCCGCGTCTGGTTTCGAGCACGCTGGGTTCGGCGCGCTTGCGAGAACACCAGGTGCTGAGCCGTTTAGCCCGCACCTTTGGTCCTCCGGAAGAAGAGCTGCGCAAACGGCTGACCGAATTGCGACGGCGCGGCCGCCGGCCCCAGCGCGTGGACGAAGAGGCAAGCTTACCGGCGTCGCTAACGCTCGACAGTTGGGATGCCGAGCTGTTGGAGTTGATTTTCGCCGTGCCGAAACGATTCGAAACCATTCGCGAATCGATTCAGCCCGACGACCTGCTCTCGCCTGTTGGTCGGGCAATCTACGCCCGTTGTGTCACGATCTTCGACGCCGGGGATCTGCCGGACTTCGACCGGTTGATGCTCGAGTCGGAAGACGCCCGGATGAAAAATCTACTCGTGAAGCTGGACGCTCAGAGCCAAGCGAAATCGGCGACGGACGCCCACCAGCGACTAGAAGAAGTGTTGTCCAACTTTCAACGACGCAAGGAGGATGTCGAACACCAGCGCAACATCGCCGCCCTGAAGGACGGCGAACTGGCCGAACAGCAGCAGGAAGAACTGCTGGGTAATCTGTTGGCCGAATTACGTACGAGACAAGGTAAGATCGCGCCCACGGAAGGGTAGCAGCCTTTGTCCATTGATCGCCTGGCCCTCAACCCGCACCATACCCGCACGGCCACAGCGATCAATCGTCAATTTCACCCACTTCACGCAGGAAGCGTGAAAGGAGTTGACAAGTGCAGCATCTCGACCACGACCTCAAAGAACTGATCTCGACTGGCAAGACCCAAGGCTACCTGACCTACGATCAGGTAAACCGCTATCTTCCGGACGAAGCCAATAGCCCCGAAAAGCTCGACAACTTGCTTTCGGAGATTGATGTCGCTGGCATCAAACTGCTCGACGAAGCGCCCGATGGCGAGACCCCGGCGACGCCCAGCAAGCCGATGGAAGAGGCCGACGATCTGGCCCCCTTGCTCAAGGCAGGCGACATTCCCAAGCTGAGCGACGATCCGATTCGAATGTACCTGACGCAGATGGCCGAGATTCCGCTGCTCACGCGTGAAGAAGAGATTGCGTTGGCCAAGAAGATCGAGGTCACTCGCAAACGCTTCCGGCGCACGTTGTTGGGCTGCCACTATGCAATGCGTCAAACGGTCAAGACGCTGCAAAAAGTCCATCGGGGCGAGTTGCCGTTTGACCGCACGATCAAGGTCTCGTTGACCGAGCGTTTGACCAAAGAGCAAATCCAAGCCCGAATGCCGCACAACTTGCCGCTCTTGAATCATTTGTTGGAAAAGAACCACGAAGATTTCGAGCGTCTGGTGCATAAGAGCACTCCGCCTGAGGTCCGGCGCGAGGCGCGCAAGAACTTTCTTCGCCGGCGGACCAAGAACTTACAGTTGGTGGAAGAGTTGAGTCTTCGGTCGCGGCGCGTGCAACCGTTGATGCAACAGCTCGAGCGCATGTCGGAACGGATGGATGAGTTGCAGGGGCAGTTGCGTGTGGTGAGCCCCGAGCCGCAAGATCCGGAGGAATTGGCCGAAGTGCGTCAGGAGCTACGCAACTTGATGCGTATCACGCTAGAAAGCCCGCGCAGCTTGCGGAACCGCGTGGCGCTGTTGCGAACTCAGTTCCAGCAGTATGAAGAGGCCAAACGGAAACTCTCCAGCGGCAACCTGCGGCTGGTGGTTTCGATCGCCAAAAAATACCGCAATCGAGGGATGAGCTTTTTGGATCTGATCCAGGAAGGGAACACCGGGCTGATGAGAGCGGTCGACAAGTACGAATATCGCCGTGGCTACAAGTTTTCGACTTATGCCACCTGGTGGATTCGTCAGGCGATTACCCGAGCGATTGCCGACCAGGCCCGTACGATTCGGATTCCGGTCCACATGATCGACGTGCTGAGCCGGCTGCGAAACGCGGCCAAACACCTGCTGCACGAATTTGGTCGGGAACCGACGATCGAAGAGACTGCCCGTGAGGCCGACATCAGCATCGAGGAGGCCCGTCGGGTAATGGACATCGGTCGTCAGCCAGTAAGCCTTGACCGGCCGGTCGGAGAAAGCGAAGATTGTAGTTTCGGCGAGTTCATTGAGGACTCGGCGGTCGAGAATCCTTTGAAGATGGCCTCCAATGGCTTGTTGCGCGAACGGATTGAATCGCTGCTCAAGACGCTCACCTACCGGGAGCGGGAAATCATTCGCCTGCGCTATGGCCTGGGCGATGGCTATTCCTACACGCTCGAAGAGGTGGGTCGGATCTTCAAGGTTACGCGCGAGCGTGTACGACAAATCGAAGCCAAAGCGGTGCGCAAGCTTCAGCATCCGGTGCGAAGCGAGCAACTGGCCGGATTCCTCACCGGCGCGGCAAGCTGAAGCCTTGCACGGCAAGAGCCATGGGATTTCGAGCCGCTGGCCGTTTTCGGTCAGCGGCTTTTTTTATTGGATTTTCAGTAGTTCCAAAAACGAGAATCCAGAAATCATGGTTTTTAGGGAGATGTATAACAAGCAGGTGTTTCGCGAGCGGTCACTGACCGCTGCTACTTGATCAACATGGGAAATTTGAAACTACTGAATTTCGTTTTACAGCGCTGGCCGGCAGCGATCAAATGAAAGGAAAATCGACAGATGACCTTAAACGCCATGGCTCTGCGCGAGCTGCATCGGATTCATCGCCAACTGACTGATTTGCGTGATCGGCTTGATCGTGGGCCTCGCCAAATTCGTGCCCGCCAGGCCAGCGTGCAGCAGGCCCAAGACGCATTGAGCCAGGCAAAAGAAGACATCAAGTCTGCCCGCATGTCGGTCGACCGCAAACAGATGGATTTGAAAAGCGGCGAAACGAAAATCCTCGATTTGCAAACCAAGCTGAACACCTGTGGCAGCAACAAGGAATACCAAGCCCTGCAAGACCAGATTGCCGCGGCCGACATGGCCAATAGTGTGTTGGCCGACGAAATTTTGGAAGGCCTTGAGGAGATCGACCAACTGGAAATCGAATCGCAAACGGCTGCCCAGGCTGTCGAAGCGACCCAAGCCGAGTTGGCCAAGGCGGAAACCGAGGTCGCAGCCCAGGCTCAACTGATCCAGGCTGACATCGACCGGTTGGAAGAGGAGTTGGAGACGGCGGAAAAGACGTTGCCGAGCGACTTTCGCATGGAGTACGACCGGATTATCAGCGCCAAGGGCGAGGATGCCTTGGCTCCGCTGGACGGCGAGCACTGTGGCGGCTGCTTTCAGTCGATCACGCCCAACCAACAAAACGCTCTGTTCATGGGGCGCTCGGTCTTTTGCACCAGTTGTGGCCGGCTGATCTATTTGCCTGAAGGGCGCGAGCCGGCCGGCCGATAAGAGAGCTGCAAATCGCGTCTCTTTCGAAAAAGCAGCGGCCGGTGGCCGAGGGGCGCAGTAATTTTTGGTGGCGGCTTTCTCGTGTGTTTTCTTTTGGGGGGCACACTGGCGGTAAACTGGTTCCCAAGCTCTGCTTGGGAACGAGAGAAT
>JANQPJ010000278.1 GCA_028289525.1 Pirellulales bacterium | reverse complement strand
GAGAAGCGTTTGTTCCTGATCGGAGACCCCATCAAAAAAGCCTTGGAAGCAGAGCTTCCTTCTGAAAAGTTCCCAAGCAGAGCTTGGGAACCAGTTTAACTTGTCAGCGCTCGTCAGTTTGAAACCTTTGTGCTTTGGTTCTTCGAATTTGTTTCGGATTTCGGATTTCGAGATTCGTATTTCCTTCTCATCCCTATTTGCCCCAAGACGCCAGCGCCGATGAACCAGCCATCCCCCGAACCGGCCGATGATTTCCCTTTTCTGGAAGAGGTCGAGGTGCGCGGCCATATTATCGACAGCTTGCTGCTGCCGAAAATCCTCGATGCGATCACTTCGCGCGATGGGGCCTTTCAAATCAAAGACATTCAGGTTGGGCAAAGCCGGAACGACCCGAGTTCGGCCTTGGTCGAAGTGCGTGCCCGATCGGCCGAAGCGCTAGAAACCATTTTGGGGCAAATCAGCGATCATGGCGCGGTGCCGACCGCAGGGAGCGATTGCCAACTGGCTGCCTGCACCGTAGAGGGCGTCTTTCCCGAAGGGTTTTATAGCACCACGAACCAGCGGACCGAGGTTCGATTGGTTGGCGAATGGCTGCCGGTGGAATTGCAAGAGATGGATTGTGGGATTCAGGTTGATCCGGCGACCGGCCAGGCGAGTTGCGTTCCGATGTCCGACGTCAGGGCAGGAGCCCAAGTGGTGGTGGGGCACGCCGGAGTGCGCGTCTTCCCTGAACAACGGACACAGCAGCGGCCTACGTTCGAGTTTATGAACAGCAACGTCTCGACCGAGAAACCCAAAGGCGTGGCAGTGCGCGAGATCGCCGCCAGCTTGGTGGCCGCCTCGCGAGGGCCAGGCTCTACGTTGTTGGTCGGCGGGCCGGCGATCGTGCATACCGGCAGCGTCGAACATGCCAGCCAGCTTATTCGTCGCGGCTACATCGACCGACTGTTTGCCGGCAATGCCCTGGCCACCCACGACATCGAGCATGCCTTGTTCGGCACCAGCCTGGGCGTGCATCTGCAAGACGGCGGCTTGGCCGAGGCAGGCCACGAGCACCACCTCAGGGCCATCAACCGCATCCGTCGAGCCGGCGGCATCGAACCGGCCGTGGCCAGTGGCCTGCTGACCTCAGGCATCATGTATGAATGTGTTCAGCACGAGGTCGATTTTTTGCTGGCCGGCAGCATTCGCGACGATGGGCCGTTGCCAGAAGTAGTAACCGACGCCCTTCAGGCACAGCGGCAGATGCGCGAGGCAATTCGCGATGTGACCTTCTGCCTGATGATCGCCACGACGCTCCACTCGATCGCCGTCGGCAATCTGCTGCCAGCCTGGGTTCAGGTCGTCTGTGTCGACATCAACCCTTCGACCATCATCAAGCTGAATGATCGCGGTTCGTTCCAAACCACCGGACTGGTGACCGATGTGGAACCATTTTTGCGAGCACTCGTTCAGGAAATCGACCTATTACGCGGTTGAGGGTTTAGGGCCTTTGGATTTCTGATTTCTGATTTGGAATTTAGGATTTGACGAAACGCGCTAGCGCATACCACTCACCACTCACCACTCACCACTCACCAACAACCACTCACCAACAACCACTCACCAACAACCAACAACCAACAACCAATCACCAATAAATCAAAGATCAGAAATTTGTTCGCTCGAACTGCTGCTCGCCGAATTTTGATGTGCCCGCCGGAATTCTACGGCATCGAGTACGAAATCAATCCCTGGATGAATCAGGAACGCCAGGTCGACCATCCCGAGGCCGTTCGGCAATGGGAAGCTTTGCGAGCTTGCCTGACGGACGCTGGGGCCGAGATCGAGCTGCTCGAGCCGGTGCAGGGTTTGCCTGACTTGGTCTTTACGGCCAATGCCGCGATGGTGTTTGGTGCTCAGGCAATCTTGTCACGGTTTCGCTATCCACAACGACAGGGCGAAGAGGTTTACAATGCCCGTTGGCTGGCCGATGACGGCTTTCAGGTCGAAACCTTGCCGGAAGAGATGTTTTTTGAAGGGGCAGGGGACGCTCTGTTTTGTGGCGAAACGCTGCTGGCCGGCTATCGGTTTCGTAGTGATGCGCCGGCGATTCAACACATCGGGGAGCTGATCGGCCGCCGAGTGATTCCGATGGAACTGGTCGATCCGTACTACTATCACCTCGACACGTGCTTCTGCCCACTGGAGCCAGGTCGGGCAATTTACCATGCCGGCGCCTTGGACGATTACGGTCGCCAGGCACTCGCCTTGGTGGTTGAAGAACTGATCGAGGTCGATCCGGAAGAGGCCAAACGCTTTGCCTGCAATGCCGTAGTGGTCGACAAAGTGGTGGTGACCAACACCGGCTGCCCAAAGCTGCACGCCGCGTTAAGCGAGCGCGGCTATGACCCACGCGAAACCCCGCTCGACGAATTCGTCAAAGCCGGCGGCAGCGCCAAATGTCTAACGCTACGACTCGACGGGGAAGACGCGGGACGCGGTTTAGGGTGAAGGGAACGCGCTTGCGCGGATGATGCCTGCTGCTCTCTAAGCAACAAGTAAAAGCGTTTTGGGACGAGCCTAACAAAAAGACGTTTGCCATCCGCGCAAGCGCGTTCCCTCCACCCTCCACCCTAAACCCTCCACCGTGTCCTAACCCTCCACCGTGTCATTGGATGTTGCTGAAGAACGAGCCGTTGTCGGCGACTTCGAGCAGAGGACGATACTTGTTGCCGCGGGCACGGCCACCAAAATGCCATACCATGCTCACCGCCACGTTCCAGGTTTCGGCGGCCGAAGCGGCTCGGCCAGCATCCAAGTCGGGAATCAGGTAGTTGAAGTTGGTGTTCAACGCCAACGAATCAGTGAGCGGCACACTCGCGTCGCCGCCAAAGATCGCGTCCTCGCTGCCAGAAAAGCCTGCCCACAGGCGGGCTTGAGCACCGCCTTCAAAGTACCAACGATGAAATCCGAGCACTTGATCGTTGACTTCCCAAACCTGGTTGAAACCGTTGATCGTGTCATCTCGGGTACCAAACATTCCCAAAAACCCAACATCGGAAGTCGGGCGATACAAATAACTCACCTCGGTTCGCACTTGCCCTAGTTCCACCTCGTCGTCGGCCACCACAATGTCATCGCGAAAGTAGTCCCACACCACCCCCCATTGCCAGCCGTGCACGGCCGGATGGAACAAGCCAGCGGTAAAGAAGAACTGCTCGCGGCCAGCGCCGCTATCCGGAGTTCCGGACAGATCGCTTTGCGTGGCGCGAAATCCAATCTGGTAGCCAATGTCCCAAAACCGTAATGCCCGAATGGGACCGCCCAACGAGACTGCCTGATGAAATCCAAAACTGCCTCGGTCGACCAGCGCTGCTGGCCCTTTATACCCTTGCACGCCAAGATGAACCTGCACGTCGGCAACACAAGGGCCTGGCAGACAAACATAGTCTTCCTGCGTCTCTAAACGCGAAAACGGCCAATTGCGACACTGGTTGCAGCCATCGGCACAACCATCGCATCCCGACACGTCGCCGAACTCACCGACCTCGTCTGGATATTCCCCATACTCGTCTGGTCCGTAGAGCACTCCGTCTTCCTCTGGCAGAACTTCTTCGGCCAGTGGAGCCACCAATTCACCTTCTTCGACGCTTGGCGCTGTACCGTCAAACCGAGGCCCTTCGTCGACAGGTTGTTGGGCCACGCGCGGTGAGCCACCCTGAGAGCGGCCCAGCGTGACTTTGGGCGTCTGGGCTCCATGCGGTCGAGAGGCTGAACGTTGCGAGCCAAACAGCCGAAAACCCTCCGGGAGGCCGGAAGGTCGCGGACGCTGGAAACCGAGCGAACGCCCTCGCTTGGCCTGCCAGACGGCCGGATCATAGGGATCGGGCCCTCGGCTCCGACGAGGATATTGGACATAGTATTGGCCCCTCTGGTGCGCGCCTCGATACGCAGGCACGGCATGATGCATGCCTTGGGGCGCCGAGAGAATGGTGCCCATGGGCTGGCTACCATATTGGGCAACCGCCTGGTTGCCAGCAGCCAGGGCCAAGGTGGCCAGCGAAATTAGCGGGAAACATCGAACCAAATAAGCCAATCGGGGCATCAAACTCTTCCTTGCACCTTCGTGCTAGCATGAGCGATCCCCCCACAGATAACTCAGTCGAAGGCTTTTATCGGCCACCTTGCCTACCTGTCTTGAGCGGAAAAACCGGAATATTTTGCCGAGCTTATCGAAGTGCGTATTTTCCCGGGAAAAACGCATCTAAGTAGTGCAATTTGGTGCATGATGGTGCAATTTTGGGGCCTTCTTTGGTTCTTTACAAGTCCCGGCAACGCGCCCGGTCGCGGCTATTTTCTAACCAATAACGAATCGCCAACAGGGTTTGCTTGGACAAAAGTCCCTAGCCGCGACCGGGCGCGTCGCCGGTTTCAATCGGCCCCTTGCTCTTGCTCGTCAATCTCCCGCCGGCATTCAGGGCAAAAGTCATGGGTCATGAAATGCTGTACCCATTGGGTCTCTTTCAACTGGGGAAAAGCCCCCTCACGAAGGCAAATCTCCTCGACGAGCAGTTGATACGCCTGGCGGGGGGTGAAGTGTTCGCACATATCGAGCGCGATGCCATACTTGGCCATTTCCGCCAGCAAGGTTCGCAAGGCATCGGCAGCCTGATCGTCGCTCAGGCGATCGGGCCGGGGAATCTTGATCGGTGGATCGAAAATCGCCCCCACTGGCACCTCTTCGCCATGCTGAATCAGATCGTCCATCATCTCCAGCTCGCGCATCACCTCGGGTGCTTCTTCGGGGATCGAAAGCCCAGGCTCTTCGTCACGAGCGTCTGAATCGAACTCCTGCTTCAACTCGTCGCTGAACAGCCCATAAGGGTCGTCCTCTTCTTCCTCGTCGTCGCGATCATCCAGCGCATCGAGCAATGCTTCGTCATCCTGATCGGGGTCGAAGCCCAAGGCAGGAAAATCGACCGCTTCGTCACGAGCAACGGTCTGCGAGGGCTGCTGGTCTGGCTCCACAAACTCGATCGTCGGATTGGGCAACTCGAGCACCACGTGGCCGTTTTGGCTATACCACTCCAGGTACAGGCAGCGTTTTCCCAACCGCAAGGCGGTCATTTCGCCAGTCGGGCCAACCTGTTGGGCCGCTAGCTGTGAGACGTCTTCGGCCAATTCGCTCGGCATCTGATCCTCGCGCACCTGAAAGCGGATGTGCCGTCCCGCTAGGTCTGGCGAACAATTGCCTGTCAGGTGCAATGGCACCGGAGCCTCACGGTCTCGCAAGCCCAGCCAGCCATAGACACTGTTCTTGGTCGTGTTGATAATCTCGCCACAAATGACCGCGTTGCTCAAATACATTGGCATCAGTCGACTCTCCTCACTAGGCTAGCATGCGCCGCCAATCAGCATGGCATTTGGAATCTCACATCCGCATCGCTAGCTGATTCCATTATAGAAGAGAAACAGGCCCAAGACGATACACCCAGGCGAACTAGCAGGGCCGACCCGTTTTTCAACTTAAGAGGTTTTTAAGGACTCACTAACCCGACGCGTAAGCGAGGTATTTCTAGTTGTTTTCCTCGCTTACGCGTCGGGTTAGTGAGCTATCAAACCTTCCCAAAAGCGTATTTTATCGATTCTAAAGCCTGAAGCGCCAGCGAAGGAATTGCGCAACGATACCACGAATTCCTTCGCTGGCGCTTCAGGCTTTAAGAAAAAATCACCTTGTCAGATATGAAAAAACTCTTCCTATCCGAAAGCGACTGACATGACAGACGACTAGGCTTTGTCTCAAGACCTAGCTCAGCTGCGAAAACGCCTGCTCTAAATCGTCTCGCAAGTCTTCAAACGCTTCGAGCCCGACGGAAATTCGCACCAGCGTGTCGGTGATGCCATGGGCAGCCCGATCGGCCGCGTCGTAGCTGGCATGCGACATCGAGGCCGGCTGTTCGATGAGCGACTCGACCGCGCCCAGACTCACTGCCAGTTGGAACAAGCGAGTCTGATCGACAAACCGACTGGTAGCGTTGAAATCGCCTTCGAGTTCAAAGCTCAACATCGCCCCAAACCCATCGTCCATTTGCGCGGCCGCAATCTGGTGGCCGGGGTGATCTTTCAGGCCAGGGTAAAAGACGTGCCGCACCTGACCATGCGCGGCCAGATAGTCGGCCAGTCGAGCGGCGGTGCGACACTGTTCGTGAACGCGCAGCTCAAGGGTTTTGATTCCTCGCGAACACAAACACGCCTCGAGCGGTCCCATCACCGCACCCGTCGCATTCTGGATGAAATACAGCCGATCCCAAAGCGCCTTATCGCCGACCA
>JANQPJ010000273.1 GCA_028289525.1 Pirellulales bacterium | reverse complement strand
AAATTTTTCAACAGGAAAATTTTTTGCAACTTCGCGCCGTCACCAGAGTTGAAAAAATGCTACATTTGACTCGCTTTACTCCAGCTTTGCGATCTACTTAGCCTCTCGAACGCTGCGGAATCCTTATGAGTGGAATAACCGTTGTCACTCACTGGCGCCTGCCTGACCGCTTGGGGCGGCCTGCTGAGATATGGAAGAACCGTTGGCAATGGGGGCGACCAGCGCTGATTGTTCTGGGGCTGCTCGTCTTTGTGTTGACCGTCCCCAGGATCGGAACAGCCGGGGCCGACGATGGGACCAAGCTGGAATTCGTGCCGGCCGAGTCGTCACTGACATTAGACAACCCAGCTACCAACCGTGGTTGTACGGCTACCCATCACGACGAAGTTTGGGTAGTGAGCGTGCGAGGGCTTGGTTGCCGGTGTGATGCCAAGGCATTGTTAACCGCCAGCGGTTGCTGGCGTCTGGAAGATGGGGGCCGCTGGGGCCAGCATTCCTTGCCAAGTTTGCTAGAACAGCCAGGCTCTGGGCAACACACGATTGTTTATGTGCATGGCAATCGTGTCGATGCGGCGGCAGCTCGCTCGCAAGGGTTGGCCGTTTTTCGTAGCTTAACCCGTTGTCAACAGCAGCGACCAGATGTTCGGTTCGTGATTTGGTCGTGGGCCTCGGATCGAATACGTGGGGTGGTGCAGGATGTGCGAGTGAAAGCCCGACGGACCGATGCGGTAGGCTGCCAATTGGCGCGGTTCCTCGAAATGCTGCCGCCGGACCAATCGCTTGGTCTATTGGGTTATAGTTTTGGAGCCCGAGTGATCACCGGGGCCTTGCATCTGGCCGATGGTGGGCAAATCGGGCAATATCAGCTGTCTGGCTCCGAGCAGCCTGCGCTCCAAGCCCGAGTTGTCACTATGGCTGCCGCAGTCGACCGAACCTGGCTCGAGCCGAACCGCCGGCATGGTCGGGCCTTGAATCAGATCGAGCAGATATTGCTGGTCAACAACTCGTGCGATCGGGTGTTGCGTTCCTTTGGGCTGGTGGAGTGCCATTACGATCCGGTCGCGCTGGGCTACGCAGGCGTCGCTTCTTGGGGACGTTTGGGGGAATATCGCCAGCGGGTGAAGCAGCGGGATTGGGGTGGGCAGATCGGCCGCAAACATGGGTTAGATGGTTATATTCTCCGCCCTGCGATCATGCAGGCGGCCTGGGACGGTTTGACCCAAGGGCCTTGAGTCCACAGGTTCCCTAGAGCAATTTCGGATAATTCGTAGTCGTATTTCGTCCGAAAACCTCGGCGAAAACTAGGTGTCGTCCGCTACGGTAAAGAGCGACTCGCTCTAGTGTTACTGAGGCATTGCCTCAAAACAAGTACAAGCACGATGCGCAAGCGAGTGAATGTTGTGAAATACGACTTCACTCGCTTGTGCGTCGTGCTTGTACTTTTGCTCTGCGACTTTTGAAACAAAGCCCAGACTCTGCAAGCTCTTCTAGCGAATCGCAGGAAAAGCAGCGGTCGGTGACCGCTCGCGAAACAGCTTGTTGAAAGACTTTCGGGGGCGAGGCCCCTGACGCCAACGCTCGACTGGTGCATAATAGGGCGCATGGAAACATCGCCTGCTTATCTGAATGGCCGTTGGGTGACCCAGGCCGATTTGCAGATCCCGTTTTATGACGCGGGATTTGTGCTCGGGGCCACCGTGACCGAACAACTGCGCACCTTTGCCGGTGAACTTTACCAGTTGGACGACCACATTCGTCGTTTGATACACTCGCTCGAGGTGGTGGGGATTGAGCCCCAGGAGAGTGCCCAGCAACTGGCCGACATCGCCTGCGAAGCGGTCACACGCAATTGGTCGACCGTGCCAGCCGGAAGTGACCTAGGGCTGGGGATTTTTATCACGCCAGGCCCCTATTCGACCTTGGCGCCCAGCGGTCCTCGGCAGCCGACCGTGTGTGTGCATACCTATCGTTTGCCGTTTGAGTTCTGGGCAACCCGATACGACGAGGGGCAGCCGGTTGTGGTGACCGATGTGCGTCAGGTGCCAACGGTCTGCTGGCCGGCCGACCTGAAGTGTCGTAGCCGGATGCACTACTATTTGGCCGATCGCGAGGCGGAACAGCGCCAGCCGGGCGCCAGGGCCGTATTACTCGATACCGATGGGAATGTGAGTGAAGCCTCGACCGCCAGCGTGATGATGTATCGGGCTAATGAAGGTTTAGTCGCACCGATTGGCGAGAAGATCTTGCCGAGTATCAGTCGAATGGTGCTCAAGTCGCTGGCCGGGCAGGAGGGCATCCCGGTCATCGAACGCGATATCGCAGGCGACGAACTGGCCAGCGCCGACGAAGTGATGCTGGCCAGCACCACCGTTTGCATGTTGCCTGTTCTACAGGTCGATGGCCTTCAGGTAGGCACCGGCCGACCAGGCCCAGTCTATCGCAAGCTGCTGGACGCTTGGAGCCGTTCGGTCGGATTGAACATCCCCGAACAAGCCTTCAGATTTGGGATTTAGGATTTGGGATTTAGGATTTGACGCGCTGACGCGACGTGGCGGCTGCAAAAAGCTTCAAGCATCGCGCGAGCGCGTCAAATCCTAAATCCTAAATCCCAAATCAGAAATCCTAAGTGTCTAACCATCTTTTGATGGAACGGACCGTGGCGGCTCGGCCGGCTCGGGCGATTGACTTGGTCAGGGGAATCTCTTTGGGGCAGACCACCACGCAGTTTTGGGCGTTGCCGCAGACCTGGATGCCTCCTTCGGCCGTGAGCGCATCAACCCGCTCGTCGGCGTTCATCTGGCCGGTCGGGTTTTCGTTGAACAGCATCGCCTGACTGATGGCCGCCGCGCCGACAAAGCCTCGGTTATAAGCCTCCTCCTCGCGCGTGGCAAATTGCTCGTCGGTTTCGCCGTTGCGGCGAGTCAGTTCGATCTTGGTGTATTGAGGGCAGGCCTCGACACAGCAGCCACAGGTCATACATTCGCTCAACGGATAGGCCAGCTGTTGTCTGGATTGCGATTGGCGAGGCCCTGGCCCCATGTCGGAATACCCGTCGACCGGAATCCAGGCTTTCACTCGCTTGAGCGCCTGAAACATCCGTGCCCGATCGACCATCAGGTCTCTCAGCACGGGAAACTTGCTCATCGGTCGCAGCTCAATCTCGGCCGGATTTTCCGCCAGCAGGCGGTCAACCAATGCGGTACAGGCTTGTTGGGTCTTGCCGTTGACGACCATCGTACAAGCACCGCAGACCTCTTCCAGGCAGTTGCAATCCCAAGCGACTGGGGCGACCGGTTGGCCATCGGCATCGCGGCTTTGCGTGGCAATTTTTTGCAGCACACTGATCACGTTCATGTCGTGTTCATAGGCAATGCGATGCCGTTGCCAGTAGGATGCTTGCCCAGGCCCATCCTGGCGCAGCACACGGACGTTAATCGCTTCGGGATTCCCGTCATGGGTCGATGTGGTCATCTGCCGTTCCTGTCTCAGAGGGGATTGAACGATTTTAGCTCGCGGCGAGGTCGATGCGCGACGGGGTGCTTAAGACGCCGCGACGGTCGAGTCTGGTTGGCCGTTGCCTGGTGATTGTTCTTTTTGGGCAACCCTTTGCTGCCACACTTCTTCGATCATCTCGGCACCTACCAGACCATAGAGCCGTGGCCGTGGCGGAATGAGCGAGGTGTCGACCTCTTCATAGGTCAATTCTGGTTCGCCATCGGATTTGAGCGTAGCAACAGTCGACTTGAGCCACTTTGTGTTTTTGGCTTCAAACCGGTCGCACCATGCTTCGGCTTCGCGACGTTGTTCGGCGGGGTCTTCGGCTTCAATCCCGCCCAGTACGAAGTCGGGCTTGAAGTGGGCTCCCCGGCATTCATCGCGGGCCAACGCTCCCTGGAGAATCGTTTTGGCCAAGGGGAACATGTCGAGCAGGGCCTTGGTGAAGACCACGTTTTGGTTGGTCCAGTTCCCGGTATCGGACAACGAGCAGGTTTGTGCCCGGGCTTCCAGGTCGGCGATCGTGCCGTAGGCCGCTTCCAGATCTTTGTTATGGCGAACCACGGTGGCCGCGTTCGTCATGGTTTGGCCCAGTTGTTGGTGGATCAGGTACGGGTTTTCGCCGCCGCCTGACCGGTTGAGCAGTTCGTCGTGCCGCTGTTGCTGTCGAGTGCGTTCGGTGTCGAACAACGAAGCCGGCTGGTCAGCCGCCGACCGCGGCAACGACTTGATCCAGGTTTCGATCCCCGGGGCGACGATCAGGCCGCTAAAAATACAACTCAATAGCGAATTGGCCCCCAAACGGTTGGCGCCATGGTATTGATAGTCGCATTCGCCGATCGCGTACAGGCCAGGCACGTTGGTTTGCTGGTTGCGCGGCGAGCCGGCAACCAAGCCGCCGTCGGCCGTCCGTTCATAGTCGGCCCATAGTCCGCCCATCGAATAGTGGATGGCCGGGAAGATTTTCATCGGCACGGTACGAGGATTGACGCCTTGGAACTTTTCGTAGATCGACAGAATGCCACCCAATTTGCGGTCGAGTTCGTCGGCCGGAATGTGGGTAAGATCGAGATAGACACATTGCCGGTCGGCGTCGACGCTTAAGCCTTCGTAGACACAGACATTGAAAATCTCTCGCGTGGCAATGTCGCGTGGAACCAAGTTGCCGTAGGTCGGATAGCGTTCTTCGAGGAAGTAGTAGCGTTCACCTTCTGGAATATCGCGGGGGTCGCGGGGATCTTGGGGTTTCCTGGGCACCCACACCCGGCCCCCTTCGCCACGAGCACTTTCGCTCATCAGGCGCAACTTATCGGCCCCGGGAATGGCCGTGGGGTGAACTTGCATGAATTCGCCGTTCCCGTAACGAACGCCTGCCTGAAAACAACGGCTCGCCGCACTCCCGGTGCAAACCATCGACATGGTCGAGCGGCCATAGATCAAGCCTGCGCCGCCGGTGGCGACCACGACCGCGTCAGCCTGGAACGAGCGAATCTCCATCGAGACCAAGTCTTGCCCCACCGCGCCGCGACAGACTCCGTTGTCGTCGAGCACCGGGCCGAGGAAGTCCCAGAACTCGTATTTCTTCACCCGGCCTTCAACTTCCCAGCGGCGAACCTGTTCGTCCAGAGCATAGAGCAGCTGTTGGCCTGTGGTAGCGCCGGCGAACGCGGTCCGTTTATAGAGAGTGCCGCCGAACCGTCGTTGATCGCGGAACCCTTCTGGGGTGCGGTTAAACGTGACGCCGAGACGATCCATCAGGTCGATGATCCGTGGGGCCCAATAGGCCATCTCCTTGACCGGCGGCTGGTGTTGCAGAAAATCGCCGCCGTAGACCGTGTCGTCGAAGTGGAGCCATTCGCTGTCGCCCAGCGGTCGGGTTTGGTCGTTCACGCTGTTGATGCCGCCTTGGGCGCAAACACTGTGAGACCGTTTGACCGGCGTCAGGCTCATCAAGTCGACTTGAATTCCCAATTCGGCCAATCGCATAGCCGCTGCCAAGCCGGCTAAACCACCCCCGACGACTAATACCCGCTCGTTTGCCATGACTAAACTCGTTTTTCTGTTAGGTAACAGCGGCCGGTGGCCGCTCGCGAAACCTTGATGCTTCGACTAGTTTTGAGATGCGCTTCTAGTGTTTGTTTTCAGTGTGCGAAGCAGGCGGATGACTCCGTTTGTGCGGCTGGTCTTCCAGCACGCCAGATGCTCGTTTCGAGGCGTACATTGCATCTTCGACCTGACGGGCTTTTTCCAAGCCCTCGCCATGCCCGACCTGCCACATGCCATAGATGGCGCTCAACCCGACAACGGCCAAGGCAACTCCAAAGACGGTGCAGACGCGCGAGGCCCGTTGTTGGGCTGCGGCGCTGGTCCAGACGCCCCAGGTAATGCCCATGGTCCAGATGCCGTTGGCCAGATGGAAGACACAGGCCAGCACGCCAATCGAGTAGCCGACGATGACCAAGCCGCTTTGCAGCGCCATGCCGGCGGTCGAGGCGGCGTTATACGGTTTGAACTGGGCCCCGCCCCAGGCAGCGGCCACGCCGTCAATCCACCAGCTGGCATGAATCCAGCCGTGCATGTGGAACACGTGCCACATGATAAAAAAGAACGCCACGACGCCGCTGGCGCGTTGCAATGAATAGCGGAGGTTGGCCTGATACGGATATTGAGACGTGTTGGGCAGGCCGCCTTTGATAATCACCAAGCCGAACAGTCCGTGAAACAAGATAGGGATGAAAATGAAGGTCCATTCGACCACCGGCAACAGTTTGCCCAGGCTATGGATCAAGTAGACTTTGTCTTGAAACACTCCGGCGCTTTCGAGCACCGAGGCGTTGACCATCAAGTGGATAACCATGTAGGCCCCCACCGGAATCAGCCCGCTGAGCGAATGGAGCCGCCGCAACAAGAATTCATGTCGAACGAGAAACGAGGTCTGCGGATTATTCACGCGGGCAACCTTCCAAAACGAGAGAACCTCAAAATGCGTGGGATGCGTCTTTCCTGCGACGCCAAGCGTGTAGTATAGAATCGACCCGGCGGCTGGCAAGGCGCACTTCAAACGATGGTTCGAGCCGACTGATTATCTGAGCGGTTCCGCACGGGCCAGTGCTTTTCCAGCAGACCTGACGGAGGCCTGGGGCAAGCGTTGCTGCCGAGTTTGCCAAGAACTCGGGCTGGCCTTGACTGCCAGACACCTCGACGAGTCTGCCCAATTGACAGGCTGGCCGGCGAGAGAGTTGCTCGACAGAGGGGCTGGCCAGGGTGTTTGAATCAGGTTTAAACGTTGCGTAAAATAATAGTCGACATGATGTCAGGAGGACTGCCAAGTCAACGATTCCACAAAAACAGCGGTCGGTGACCGCTCGCGAAACGCTCAATTTCGCCTGTTTTGCGAGGGACCATCGGTCCCTGTTTTTCGACTTTGCAATCCTCCTGGGCATGATGTTAAGAAAAAAACCAGGAAACGCGGCGGTTTCCGGCCGGTTTTGGTACTAGAGTTGCAATACGATCTGACTGCGGCAAGGGTTAGGGCTACCTGGGCAGCAGCCACCCAGCATCTTCAGACCAGGCAAAAGCCGTGAAAATCGAGCGACCAGCCATCTTGATTACCGACGACGATCGCGAGTTTCGTGAGACGCTCGGACGTGTGCTCGCACCGCGTGGGTACGACACATTATTTGCCAGCAATGGTGAAGAAGCGCTGTCGATGCTAGTCGACCACGAAGTTCATCTTCTGTTGCTCGACTACCACATGGCCCGATTGACTGGAGTAGAGACAATGCGTTTGGCTCAACGCATGCGTATTGGGTTGCCTTGTGTCTTGTTGTCGGCCGAGCTAGATGACGAGATTCGCCAGCAGGCCAAACAAGCGCATGCCTTTTCGGTGCTCAGCAAGCCAGTCACTGGCCAACAGATTACTTCGACCGTGAAGAAAGCACTGGCCGCGGCCTATGGCTGTAAGGTCGAGAGTCGACCCTAAGATCCTTCAACCTGAGGTTCGTCTGGCGTTTCGGCCGCTTCGGCGTCGTGGCTTGCTTTCCGTTCTGAATCGGTGCCAGGCACCACCATCGGCGTAGAGGAGTGTTCCTCGACAATCTCTTCCAGCTCTTCGGCGTCGATCACTTCCTGTTCTAGCAGCCGTTCAGAGAGCGCGACCAGACAGTCCTTGCGTGATTCGAGAATGTGACGCACCTTTTCGACCGCCGTGTCGACGATTCGCTTGACCTCTTCGTCAATTTCGCGGGCAGTCTGTTCGCTGTGGCTAAACAAATGGCTCACACCATCGCCGCCAGTGGCCAGGAAGGGGCTGCGAGCACTTTCGCGAAAGGTAACCCGACCTAGCCGGCTCATGCCATAGTCCATCACCATGCCACGGGCAATTTCGGCACACCGTTCGAGATCGTTTTGAGCGCCGGTCGAGACATCCTCGAAGATCATCTCTTCGGCAATCGTGCCGGCCAGCAATACCTGGATGCGGCTTTCAAGTTCGCCTTGGGTCATCAGATACCGGTCTTGTTCCGGCCGCTGCATCGTGTATCCCAAGGCAGCCAGGCCGCGCGGGATGATCGACACCTTGTGGACCGGGTCGGTATTCGGCAGGCAGTAAGCCACCAAGGCATGTCCACTCTCGTGGTAGGCCACTCGCTGCTTCTCTTCATCGTGCATCAACCGCTGTTTCTTCTCCAAGCCGGCGGTTACCCGTTCGACCCCTTCGTTGAACTCCTGCATGCTGACCGATTTTTTCCCCTTGCGAGCAGCTAGCAGTGCGGCTTCGTTCACCAAATTGGCCAGATCGGCTCCGACAAATCCACTGGTGATCGCCGCGATCTGCTTCACATCGACATCCTTGCCGACTTTGATGTTGCGCAAATGGACATCCAAAATATCTTGCCGTCCAGCGACGTCGGGCCGATCGACCAACACGTGACGATCGAATCGACCGGGACGCAACAAGGCCGGATCGAGAGTTTCCGGCC
Organism: Pirellulales bacterium; assembly: GCA_028289525.1. Taxonomy (GTDB): domain Bacteria; phylum Planctomycetota; class Planctomycetia; order Pirellulales; family JAGQOS01; genus JANQPJ01. The sequence continues at coordinate 2,242 of JANQPJ010000273.1, read as the reverse complement.
GATTCGTAGCGCCCAGCACAATCACTCCACTATTGGAATCAAACCCATCCATTTCGACCAGCAAGGCGTTGAGCGTTTGCTCGCGCTCATCATGTCCGCCGACGGCGCTGCTGCCGCGTGTTTTGCCCAGGGCGTCAAGTTCATCAATAAAGATGATGCAGGGCGATTTGGTTTCGGCCTGTTGGAACATGTCGCGCACGCGGGCAGCCCCCACGCCGACAAACATCTCGACAAAGTCGGAACCACTCAGGCTGAAGAACGGCACTCCAGCTTCGCCAGCAATGGCCTTGCCGAGCAATGTTTTTCCGGTGCCAGGCGGGCCCACCAGTAACACGCCTTTGGGAATGCGGCCACCGAGCGTTTGAAACTTTTCTGGCGTGCGCAGGAAGTCGACAATTTCGCGGACCTCTTCGACCGCTTCTTCAACCCCGGCCACGTCGTCGAACATGATGTCGATGTCTTCCTGGGCATAGAGCTTCCCGCGACTGCGGCCAAAGGCCATCGGCGAGCCAGCCCCACCCATGCGACGCATCAACACGATGAATACAAACACAAAGAGCGCCGAGAGCAACAACATCGGCAAATAGTTGCGCCACGGACTTGGCCCATCAGCGTTATCCCAAGGAACCGAATATTCGGCCAACAGCTCGGCCGTGCGTTCTTCTGCCGGCTGTCGGGCAGTGACAAACTCGACCTTTTCGTCTTCCTCGCCCAACTTCTTGCCCAAGATCTTCGCTTCGAAGCTGCCAGGCGGCTGGCTGGTCGATTCGTGAATTCGACGGGTAACGGTGCCGGTGATTTTGTAGGGATGGATCACCACATCCGACAGATTCGACAACCGCTGTTTGCCGGTAGCCTGGCCAAGCTTGTACTCGACGTCGACAAACCGTTCCGAAGCATCGCGGTCGGGATGATGGGCTTCGATCAGGCGAACCAAGTCACTGTATTTGATGTGCAGCTGTTGGCCTGGATCCCAGACGCTCATTACAAGCAGGACGAGTACACCGAGTCCCAGGAGATACCAAATCGTATTACTAGGCGGCGAGGCAGGTTTTTTGTCTGACGAACGCCGGTGATCGTTTTTCGGTTCCATTTGCTCTCGATTTTGCGGAGACGAATGTGATTCTGAGACCAGGCTTTGTCTCAAACGGGTTTTCATCACAAAATTTGAAGCCTAAAGCGCAAGCGAAGGAATCGTTTGCCAGGAATTCCTTCGCTGGCGCTTCAGGCTTTAAAAGGTTTTGAGACAAATGCCTAGTTCTATCCTAGGTTCCTTACTGAAAATTTACAACGAACAAGGCTGGTTTGGTCTGCCTCGATTGACTGGGAGGAACCAACTCGACCGTTAGAACCGGCCAATTCGGCAAGGCAAGGAGCACCCTGCGTGATCGCTGCAGTTTGGCAAGTCTTTTGGGGCAGGCGTACAGGAGGACTGCGAAGTAAAAAATCAGCGGCCGGTGGCCGCTCACAAAACGGCTAGATTTTCCTGTTTCGCGAGCGGCCACCGGCCGCTAATTTTTGAAAGAGACGCGATTTGCAGTCCTTCTGATGCGGCGTATACCCGTCTTGCCGCCAAGAGGGTGAGGCGCTAGAATGACCTTGTTGTGACCGAACCCCTGATCCGGTCAGCAATTAGCTCAACTGCCCAGCCGGCGAGGTACGCCGGACAAGGTCGAGACGTACCGAGTGACCTACGAACCGGCATTTCCTGCAGCGCAGACATCTCAGAAACAAACCTGCTTGAGAAATGGTCGGTTGAAAAGCATCGCTTCCCTCCGTTCCTGATCGCCTCACACCAATCGGTCGCCACGACCTCAGTCCTGTAAGATGCTAGAAGAGTTCTGCAATGGGTTCTAGAAATGTGGCGGTGCTTGGGGCGACTGGCAGTATTGGCCGCAGTGCGTTAGAAGTGATTGCCGAGAGCCAAGGCAGGCTGACGGCCCAAGTGCTCTCGGCCCATCGGCGGCTTGATGAATTGGTCGAGCTGGCTGCCCAATTTCACCCTCAGGTAGTGGTGGCCACCGATCCTCTGGTTGCCGAAGGGCATGATTGGTCGGGGTTGCCTGACGGTTGCCAGGTGTTACTTGGCGATGAAGGGCTTGCCCAGGCGGTGCAGCTGGACGAGGTCGACGTGGTGCTGGCCGCCATCGTGGGCAGTGCCGGGCTGACCAGCACTTGGGCGGCGATCGAGGCCGGCAAAACCATTGCCCTGGCCAACAAAGAAACGTTGGTGATGGCCGGA
>JANQPJ010000269.1 GCA_028289525.1 Pirellulales bacterium | reverse complement strand
TATATCATGTATCGAGAATGGCCAGGCATCGTGCTGGTGTTGGGCTATTTTCTGCTGTTGCCGCCGATCATGGCGGTCACCGTGTTCCGCAGCTTTGTCGCCCGGATGGGCATCATTCGGTTCATGGTCATGTCGAACCTGCTGCTGTTCATGATGGCGCTACCGATCAAGATGGTGTTGCGCTGGGTGTTTAACTTGAAATACCTGGTGGCGATCCCGGAGTATTTGTTGAATTTTTAAGTTTGAGTTTTCGGTGTTGAAGGTCGGTGCGGTCCTGCAGCAAGATCGCTTGACCACACGACATACGTACGATCTTAAAAGTCCCTCCTGTCGAGAGCCCTTTGGTTCATGCCTGCTACAGAACAAACTTGGCGCGATCAACGGACGATGCACGTGGTGTTTGGCATTTCCGCGGTGGTGATGTTGGTCGCCACGGTGTGGATGTTTGCCAAGGACCATGCCCGTCCCTGGAAGCAATATCAGAAGACCCAGTTAGCGATTGACCAGTTTTACCTGGCTGGTCGCGTGAGCCAGTTGAAGACGGCTGACCAGCAACAAGCGGTGGCCGAAGCGCGAGCCGAGTTGGCCTTGGCCCGAAGTGCCGAGATCGACCCGGCGCTGCTGGCCGCTTTTCGCGAAGAGGCCGACTCAGGTGCTGGCGATCGCGCGCCGGGCGAAAATTTTTGGAACACGATCGAGTCGCAGCGCGAGCAACTAACGGCCCAAGCCCAGGCGGCTGCCGAGGCGCGTGAAGCGGCCCAAGCCGTTCGCAAAACGGCCGCTGCCCAGGCCAACGCCGCTAGCAAGGCGTTGTCTGAGAAAAACTCCGACGCCGAGCAACTGCAGACAGCCGCCCAACAGGCGATGACTGCCGCCAGCGATGCGGTCGACGCTTGGCAACAAACGGTCGACGAAGCTGGAGCCACGCGGGATGAGATTTTGGTCGCGCTGCGCGATGTGGTGCGCGACGCTAAGCTGCAAGAAGACAACCTGGCTCGCGAAAAGAAATTCCGCGCGGCCGATCTCACTTCGGTGCTCAGCTTGCACGGCATTGCCGAGGCCGAGCATAAGCCGGCCGAAGAGGTCGCTCGACTGCAAGCCCAGGCCGATGGGTTCCGAGAGCAGGTCGATCAGTTGGGCCTGGAGTTGGACGCCGCAGTGGCCCATCGCAAGCGTTTGGAGGAAATTGTCAACGGCCAGATTGCCGCTGCCGAGGCGACCGCCAAGAAGCGGTTGGCCGATGCCCAGGGCGAGTTAACCCGAGCCGAGGCAGGCGTCGAAGGACTTTGGGAAAAGACCGGTCGAGCCGTGCTGGGGATGCCGATTCTTGACGCCTTTGACAACAGCGACTTGGCGGTCGAGCAGATTTGGCTGCCTGACATGACGATCAACTACAACTTCAGCGATGTAGCCCGGTTTGACCGTTGTGTGACTTGTCATCGAGCAATCGACAAGACCCAGCCTGGCTCGGCCGTCGATCCGGCCTACCCGGTCCAGCATCCTCCAGTCGACGTCGTGCTCGCCACGCCCGAGGCTCCGCCGGAGTCGGTCCACGGTGCCGAGGGTCATGCGGCGATCAACAAAGCGTTGCGAGCGGTCTATGGGATCGAGTTGGCCGCCGAAGGGGTGGTTCAGCGATCCGACGTAGTGATTCGCGCCGTGCTGCCCAACACGCCAGGAGCCCAGGCTGACTTGCAAATGGGCGACATTTTGACCGAAATCAACGGTGCCAAGTTGCTAACCCGGCAGGATGCCGTGTCGCTGCTGATCGGAAACGTGAATTGGGGCGAGCCGTTGACGTTGCGGATCAAGCGTGGTTTGCCGCAGCCGTTTGCTTCGCATCCCCGGCTCGATCTGTTCGTCGGTTCGCTCAGTCCCCACAAAAAGGGCGAGATGGGCTGTACGATCTGTCACGATGGGCAGGGCAGTGGAACCGACTTTAAGTGGGCTTCTCACACGCCGGACAATCCGGCCCAGGCGACGCGTTGGCGTCGCGACCATGGCTGGTTCGACAACCACCATTGGATTTTTCCGATGTACTCGAAGCGTTTCTTGGAGAGTGGTTGTTTAAAGTGTCATCATGAAGTGACCGAGCTCGAGCCGAGCGAACGTTTCCCACAGCCGCCAGCCCCCAAGTTGATGCAGGGCTACAACCTGGTGCGGAGCTACGGCTGTTTTGGCTGTCATGAAATCAACGGTTACGACGGTCCCAGCCGCCGGCTAGGGCCTGACATGCGTTTGGAGCCCAACTACCATGCAGTGGCCCATTCGTTGTTGGGCGATCAAAAGCTTTCGGCCGACCAACGGAAATGGGCCGAACACTTGGTCACCCATCCCGAGGACGACGTGGTGCGTCGGCGGTTGTTCAAGGCGATTGAGATCGACAGCCAGCGTGCTGCCGGCAAGCGGTCGGACGAGCCGGCCCAATTGGCCGCCGGGACGCACAAGTTGGGCGGACTGCTGAAAGATATCGACACGCCTGGCACGTTGCGTAAGACCGGCCCGAGCTTGCGGTTCCTGGCCAGCAAGGTCGATTTTGAATTTCTCTACAGTTGGCTTCGCAAGCCAGAGGAGTTCCGGCCGACGACGCGGATGCCTCAGTTTTTCGAGCTGTGGGATCACTTGAAGGCCGAGCCGGAAGGCTTGCACGTGGCGGAAAATTACGAGCCAATCGAGATTCGCGCGATCAGCAAATATCTGCTCGATGCGAGCCACTCGTTTGAATATCTGGAAATGCCTAAGGGCTATCAGCCTTCGGTCGAACGGGGCAAAAAACTATTCGAAACCCAAGGCTGCTTGGCCTGCCATGCGAAGGACGATTTTCCGAAAACCCATGCCGATCAAGGGCCTGAGTTGTCGCGGATCGCGGCGAAGTTCGATCCGCGCCGCAACCCGAACGGTCCTCAGTGGCTTTACAGTTGGATTCGCAAGCCGAGCCGGTATCATTTCCGCACCAAGATGCCTGACCTGTTCCTCGATCCGCGTCAGGACGAGTCTGGCCAGCAAGTCGATCCGGCGGCCGACATCGCGGCCTATTTGCTCGACGGCGCCGATTGGCAACCGAAAGACGTTCCACAACAAAACCAGCTTAGCGGCGAGGAAAAGGAAGCCCTGTATCAACTGGCCTTGGAGCATTTGGCTAAGCAGTTCCCGACTCGCAAGGCCGAACAATACTTGCAGGATGGCATTCCCGAGTCGATGGCCGCTCGCCTGAAGGGCGATGAGGTCGCGTTGTTGGGGGCCACCACGACCGAAAATCGCGAGGCAAAGCAGTTGGCCTACGTCGGTCGGCGGTCGATTTCGAAGTATGGTTGTTTTGGCTGCCACGACATTCCTGGTTTCGAGTCGGCCAAGCCGATCGGGACTGGACTGGCCGACTGGGGCCGCAAGGATTCGTCAAAATTGGCCTTTGAGCAGATCGCCTTGTTCCTGGCCGAAGGCGGTCATGGCCACGGTGCCCATGGCGCCGAGACCGATGCTGGCCATGGTCATGCCGCCCATGACGACGATGCCGAGCCGGCCAATGGGCTGTCGGCGGCCGACCGCGAAAATCCGGATGTCGGCTTTTTCCTCGACGCGATTGGCCATCACAACCGGCAAGGCTTTTTGTGGCAGAAGCTACGGCAGCCGCGCAGCTACGATTTCAAGAAGACCGCGAACAAAGGCTACAACGAACGGCTCCGGATGCCGCGGTTCCCGCTGGACGCCGAGGAGCGCGAAGCGGTGATGACGTTTGTGCTCGGGCTGGTGGCCGAGCCGCCGCAGGACAAATATCTCTATCGGCCCGACCCCCGGCGTCAGGCGCTCGTGGCCGGCAAGAAGGTGCTGGACAAATACAATTGTGCCGGCTGCCATACGATGGAGATGGAGCGTTGGGAGTTGGACTACCATGCCGGCGACATTCGCCCGGCGCCCAGCAAGCCTGACTTCCCGTTTGTCAAACCTTACGCGACCCCGGAGCAAAAAGCCCAGTCGCAGCAGGTTGACCGGCGGGGGATGATGCATGCCGTGCTCTATGGACGGCCTGAACTGGATAGCGAAACCGGTCGTCCGGTGGTGCTCGACGAAGAGGAAGACCCGATTCCCGAGGAGGACCAAGGCGAAGTTCCGGCGGTTTACAACTCGTTTGAGCTGTGGCGTCCGGCGGTGGTTGATGGTAAGGTGCGCGACGTTGGTTCGCCGAAGATGATACTGCCGATTGCCGGGACGACCAAGTATCCGGCCTGGGGTGGGTTGTTGGCTGATTACCTTTACCCGGTGGCGATTGCCGATGCGAAGAAGCGTGGCGAATCGGTCAAGGACAACGAGATTTGGGGTTGGTTGCCGCCGCCGTTGGTTGGCCAGGGGCGCAAGGTCCAGAACGACTGGTTCCGTGAGTTCCTGCTCAATCCTTATCCGATCCGCCCGCCGGCGCTGTTGCGGATGCCGAAGTTCAACATGACGGTTGCCGAAGCTCAGGCGATTGCCGATTATTTTGAGGCGCGTGACAATCCGAACTATCCGGACGTCTTTGCCGAGGCCCCGGCTGCGCCGCTCGACGAGTTGGACGTGGAGGCGGCCGAGGATGCGTTCAAGCTGGTGGTCTCAGGCAACTTCTGTGTGAAGTGTCACCTGGTAGGCGACTTCCGGCCGGCCGGCAGTGTGGCGGCCCTAGGCCCCAATTTGGCCGATGTCCACCAGCGGCTCAAACGTGACTATGTCCGGCGGTGGATTGCCAACCCATTGCGGTTGCTGCCCTACACCGGCATGCCGGTCAACATCCCTTATGCCCCGGAAGGCCCTCACTTCGGAGGCGTAGCCCGCAAGGACTACGATCCTGCCGGGGCGGCCGATGCGCCGCAGCCGAGCAGTTTGCAGCAGTTGGAAGGGGTGGTTGATTGGTTGATGAACTACAACGCTTTTATTCAACGGCAAACCTCGGTGACCAATCAGGTTAAGGCGGCCGAACAGGCCGCCACCGGGTCTGCCACCGCCACTGGAGACCAGTAAGACAATTTTTCATCGGGAATCACTGGGAGAAAAGAGAATGGTTTTTCGGCAATGGCTTTCTTATACTGTGGTCTTAGTGATTCCCGCCTTGATCGGCGTCTCCGGCTGTGGAGG
>JANQPJ010000212.1 GCA_028289525.1 Pirellulales bacterium | reverse complement strand
GCAACCGGTGGTCGAAGCGCGAAACAGGAAAATCTAGCCGTTTCGCGAGCGGTCACCGACCGCTGTTTTTATAGAATCGTTGACTTTGCAATCCTCCTGACTCGCGTTGGCACTGAATAATTCCCCATCAATCCTTGAACTCCCGGAGGTGAGCCCTCATGTCGGCGAGCGATCTCCAAGCGGCTGATGCCGCAACACGTTTGGCGGCTGCCGAGCAGTTAGCAAGTGCTGGTGAAGCTGCCTGTCATGCGGTCGTTGCGTTGGTGCGCGCTGCTGGCGACTCCGACGACGAAGTCCGCGAAGCGGTAGTGGCTGTGCTCGAAGAGCTTGGCCCCCCAGCAACAGCCGACGTCGAGGAACTGGCAGGGTTGTTAGCCGTTGATAACAGCGATGTCGCCTATTGGGCTGCAACCCTTCTGGGGCGATTAGAAGAGGCCGGGTCCAGTGCGGTGCCGGCCTTGGCCGCTGCTCTCGGTGACAGCCGACCGGGACCGGTCCGCGAACGAGCCGCCTGGGCTTTGGGAAAAATCGGAGCCGCCGCCGCTCCCGCCCGCCAAGCATTACAAGCGGCCGCCGATAGCGGAGAAGCCCGGCTAGCCCGACTTGCCCAGCAAGCCCTGGAAAATCTGTAAGCGGAAGCAAAACGCTTGCCAGACGTCCCTTTCACTACCGGCAGCCCTGCGCGATAGCACGCATGTTGCGTCAAAACGTATTTTTCACACTTTAGCGATCGAGTGTGCGAAAAATATTTCTCGCGTTTTGAAAGCCACTCAAATACAAGCCCGCAGCGCTAGCAAGGGTCGAAAAATACGCGAATTCACTCGCTTGCACGTCGTGCTTGTATTGGTTTGGAAATATGCTCTAGCAAGACCTCGCGTGCAAACCACGCCCCTGCCCCCCCACTCATTGGGGCCTCAGACTGCTCTTGGTCGCGTGTAGGCCAAGTGCTATCCTTCTTGCCCACACGGCGATGGCCTAGGAAGGGCCGACTGCCAATTTCCACGGAGGGATACCATGACGTTGCGCCGTGCCGGCTGGGCTGGGATTTTGCTTCTCGGACTAGCAAGCTTGCCTGCCTGCGATGTTGAAAAATTCGTCGATCAGGTATCGCAGGAAGCAACCAACCAGCTGGCCAGAGAGGCCAAGAAACAACTCCGGCGGCAGCTAAATCCCAAGCCTGGCCGCGAGCAGCAAGAACCGGTCGATGAACCAACAGCGCCGGTTGGTCAGACGGTGCTGGCTTCGGATCCGCCGGCGCGCGACCGCGACACGCTTACTTTGGCTTCGTTTAACATTCAGGTTTTGGGAACCTCGAAGCTCCGTAAAACGGATGTCGTGCCTATTTTGGCCGATGTTGTGCGCCGCTACGATCTTGTGGCGATTCAGGAATTGCGTTCCAAGGATAACACGGTGATTCCTCGCTTCCTATCGGCCGTGAATGCCCAGGGAGCCCGATACGATGCGGTCATCGGTCCCCGGCTGGGACGCACCATGAGTAAAGAACAGTATGTCTTTCTGTTCGACACCACGCGGATCGAGGTCGACCGGCGTTCGGTCTACACGGTGCCTGATCCTCACGACCTGCTTCACCGGGAGCCGTTGGTTGCGACGTTTCGGGCTCGTGGCTTGCCACCCCACCAAGCTTTCACTTTCAAGCTCGTCAACATCCACACCGATCCAGACGAGACCGATCAAGAGTTGGACGCGCTGGCCTCGGTATTCGCCGCCGTCCAGCGTGACGGCAGCGGCGAGGACGATGTCATTCTGCTAGGCGATTTGAACGTGAGCGCACGGAAGCTAGGACGGCTGGGCCAACTGCCTGGGATCCGCTGGGTCATCGGAAGCGGTACGATGACCAATACCCGACTGTCGAAGTCGTATGACAACATGGTCTTCGACGCGCGTCTGACCAGCGAGTTCCGTGGCTATGGCGGCGTGCTCAACTTGCGCGACGCTTACCAGTTGTCGCTGCCACAGGCATTGCGTGTTTCCGACCACATGCCGGTTTGGGCACAGTTTAGCGTCTATGAAGGCGCCACGCCGGGCCCCATCGCCACGCGTCCCCGATCACCAAAAACAGCTCGCTAAAGCAAGTTCAGTTGTTGCAAGTTTGTCGCGTGGTCAGTAGTAGCGGTCGGTGACTGAAGCGCGAAACAAGGGAGGCGATTTCCAGAGAACAACCTGCTTTTCAAGTCGCTGGTTTTGGGAACTACTGGAGTTGCTCTAGAGCAAATTACCAAAATGCGTACCGGTGTTTCGTCGGAAAACCTCGGCGAAAACTAGGTCACGTCCGCTACGGTAAAAAGCAACTTGCTTTA
>JANQPJ010000204.1 GCA_028289525.1 Pirellulales bacterium | reverse complement strand
AGCAAGTTCAGTCGTTCCAAATTTCCCCTGTTGAACGGTAACAGCGGTCGGTGACGAAGCGCGAAACACTTGTTTTAACGATCTCTCTGAAAAATAGTGCTTTCTGGATTCTCATTTTTGGAACGGCTGAAGTTGCTTTTTACTGTGGCGGACGACACCTAGTCTTCACCGGGATTTCTCGACGAAACATCGGCACGCATTTTGGTAATTTGCTCTAGTAGGCCACCAACTGCCGTGTCTTCAACACGCCGGTCAGTGCATTGCATGGTCGGCCATCCTGGTCAGCACGCAAACGAACAGTGGAACTCGACGTCGCGCGAACGCTCTGAAAGTAAGGGCCGTCAGCACGTTCTGGATAGGATTCGAGATCCTCTTCCCGCTCGATTTGCCGCTTGCGTACAACCCGCCAGGCAATCACGAGCCCGATTAAACTAAAGCCTGTATAGAGAACCAGCGGGCTTTGGTGCCGGGGAGCGGCGGCTCGGGCACGTTGCCGCCAGTTGTGCAGCATCATCCAAAATTCCCCGCCTGAGTCGGCCGTGCCATCAATCGAAGCATAACGATAGTCTCGAACCCAACTGCTCGGCTGGGCAGCCCTCGTGTGCGAAACGGCCTGCTGCGTGACTAGCTGATATTTGGCGCCCTGAGCAACTTGGCCTTGGGCTTCATAAGCAAAGCCGCCTTCAACCGTATAGAAATCCAACACCGCGTATTCCTCTGCCACGCCACTTAAAAATGGCGATAGATCGACCTCGGCAACAAGCGTTGCGTTTAAATCTTTAGCATAGGCCGCCGCGTAGGCCGACGACTCCCTCGTCAACAAACCAATCCGTGTGTCGGCCCAGTGGACTTCATAAGCAGCGGCCGAGGACTCGATCCGCGGCGCAGACAACGTGCGCAATGAACCTAGCGCATCGACCTTCGCCAGGTTGACTTCCGTCTCGATCAAGTCTCGGGCAATCGTTTCGATCGCCGGCTTGAACATCTCTGCCCAAACTGGTTGCACACCAGCTGTCAGCGCCAGCAAAGCAACCGCAACCCCAGAGTAAACCGTCGACTTCATGGCCACAGCCCCCCTACATACAAATGGCAGTGTTTTCACCGACCGTCACCTGACCCAAGCGACCATCGGTCATGCTCACGACACGCTTTCAAAACATTTCCTCGTTACTGCAGAGAACATCGTCGCTCTACATTTGTCGACATCCTGAACAGACAATCTCCTCAGTTCTTGCCAAGGCCATTGCTCAAAACATCACAACACTGGCGAAACAGGCCAAATGCGGAGATTGGGCATGAACTCGTGGCCACAGGCACATCGTTGTTTGGAATGCGATCCGAAACTGGCTAGACCGGATTCGAAACAACCAAAATCGCCTGGCAGAGAACGTCGGATTAGCAGCGCAACGCGCGCAGCACTCGACCCAACGAGACAACATGTAGAGATGAGAGCGGGGCACCAACTAGCCGTGTATATCTTCCACGGCCGCTATCCACGAAAAACGTGGTAGCTGAATTGCTCTCGAAAAGAAGGCCAGTGGCGTTTCCTAGCCGTATTGAAGGAATAAAATTGGTCCCAAAGCTAAGGCTGAATTTATCAGGTCCGAGGCCTGGGTGTCAAGGCGAATCCTGTTTTTTTGGAAAATCTTACAAAACTGTAAGAAGTTACCTCGGTTTTTTCACGCCTACCGCAGAACTTCGGAAAAATAGCACAACCTATTTCTAGAATTGTATTTACGAAAATTTTTAGTCGTCAATTAGGGATCTTTCCCAGCTTTCTCTTGACCAGACGCCTGTCTAGAGGAAAAATGAATCCAATCAACGGTGATGTCATTTGGACGTTTGGCCTCTCGCCGTGGTTCCTACCAGTTTCCTCCCTTGAGTTTGCATCACTCGGTTGCCTTGGGGCGTTTGCCGATGATGTCCCACCAACTGCCAGCACGTTCTTCGATGGAGTCCGATGGTTGGTCTGGCTGCTTGCTCTGCAGGCGTTGTCTTCAACTCGTGGTCAACGAGGTTGAGCGGCATGTCAGGCAAAACAGCGTCTGTCGAAATACAAGTGATATGACTGGCTTGCGAAGTATTTGCCCGAGTCGGCATCCGACTTGGCCAAGGAGATCAGGATGAAAATGAGCAGAAGAAAAGCACCTTCGGTGGAAGGATTCAAACTCGAAGGCAGTTTCGGGCGACTACGAAACGAGCTTTCTCAAGAGAAGTATGCCAGCTTGCTCGACAAGCCGTTGGCCTATTGGGCACTGCCGACCGACCGGCGTTTGCCGCTGGCCTTCATGGGCTGGACGCTTCGTGATTTGCTCTCCACGCCATTCGAGCAGTTGATGGCTACGCCAGGCATTGGCTTTAAGAAGATCACCGCGTTGCTGGAGTTGCTAACGCGCGCTTCGCAAACCGATCTCCAGGCTTCCGTCGATCGTCCGACCACCGAAGCCGAGCAAGCAGACACCGCCGATTTGCAGGCTGTGGAAAGCGAAACCGGTGTGTTCGACGCCGACCGCGTTTCTGAAGCCCATTGGAGCCGTTGGTGTGAAACGATCGAGCGGCATCAACTAGGACACCTCGTGCTAGGGCGTGTGGCCCCCACGCTGCAAGCGCTGCCAACCGTGATTTGGGATACGCCGCTCAGCTATTATGAGGGCCGCACGCTGGCTGAGATCCGCTCAATGAAAACGCATGGCGAAAAGCGAGTGCGGGTTATCCTCGAAGTCTTCTCCATCGTCCATCATGCCCTCGACGGAGCGCTCCCTGCCTCGTGTGTCGATGTCCAACTGGCTCCCAAATTCGTCCGGCCTTTAGAACGCTGGTTTGCCGATGTGTTGTCTGGGGTTCAAATGCCTAGTGCCGATGAACTTCGAACATCGCTCATCGAGCCATTGGTCGAACAAGTGGGAACCGACCTGGGCGAAACCGTCGAGCAATTGGCTGCCGAACGCTTGGGATTGAACGGCGCTCAGCAGAGTGTGCGTGCCCAGGCCAAGCGGATGCAGGTTACCCGCGCAAGGGTTTACCAGTTGCTGGATGAGTGCGCTCGGGCAATGCGAGTCCGTTGGCCTGAAGGCGAATGGCTGCTGGCAGCGTTGGAACGCCGCTTGGCAGGCTTGGAAGACCATGACCAACGCGTGCGTCTGTTCTACCGCTTGGCCGATCTGTTCTACCCTCGCAGCAACGAAGACGTGGCCGCATTGGCCAGCGAAACGGCTCATCCTCAAGAGCTTGGCTCGGCCGTCTCACCGGTGCTGGCCGAGTAGCAGGCGGAGACAAGCAGCAAATATTCTAGAGCGCATTTCAAAACCAGTAAAAGTAACGCAGGATCGCGGCTCTAAAAAACAGCGGCCGGTGGCCGCTCGCGAAACGCTCGGTTTCATCGGTTTCGCGCTTCGACCACCGGTCGCTGTTTTTCGAAAGAGACGATTTTGCAGAAGTTCTCCTAACGAGCTTCCGCCGCGTGCGCGATGTTACGCCGCGCGCCGCTCGATTGCTGATTGACCAGGCAAGGTCCGATAACCGCTCGCCTGTTCCCAACGCGTTTGCTCTCGCAATTGACGGCGAACCTGTTGCTGGTGTTCGCGATAGGCTTGGTGCTGCCGTCGCTCGGTCATCGCTACCAAACGGCCAACCGTTTCAGTCACAAAACCAGGCCCAGGCAAGGCTGCTAAAGCTGAGCCGAGTACATAGCCGGCATGCCCCAGCCAGCTCGCTGGCTGCACGACAGACCGATGACGCAAGTACAGCCGTTCTTCGAACAACCCACGACGCCAACCTTGGGTCGGACGGACCAAGGCCTGAGGAACAAACACGCGTGACTCGAGGGCCAGGCGGCTCTGATAGCCAATGGACCGCAGCGCCAGGGCAATGTCGAAGCCGGCCAGTTGATTGCCCAACGTAGTGGCCAGGCCACCGGCCTGTTCCAATGCCGAGCGACGATAGAACCCCGCAAAAACCTCCGGGCCCAATGGGCTCTCCGGTTCGCCTGTCTGCACGGTCGCAAGCGACGCCAGTCGGGGGCGTCCGGAAGCCGAATAGCGAATCCCTGCCGAACGGACCACCTCGGGCGTTTCCGACCAATAGACGAGCGGGGCGACACAGGCCGAGCGGTCGTCGTCAAACGCCGCTAGCGCGGGGTCGGCCCAATCTTCGCCGACCTCACAGCCAGGCCCCAACAGGTGTACGAACGGGGCTTCGCTCACACGAATGCCTTCCTGGAAACATTCGATCAAACAGGCTGACGGGCGAGCTTCGATAAATCGGACTTCTTGCTTCAGATCGTAGGGGTCTGCATAAGAGCCGACCAGCACAACAATCACTTCGGCATCCGTCGGCCGATGCTGGAGCACTGAAACGAGCCCTTGTTCGAGCAAGACATCTCCGCCGATGGCGGGAATGATGATCGAGAGACGTGGCACGGGTGAACCTTCCCTGGTCTGCCCGAGCGCAGGCAATGCCTGCAGCTCGATCGAATGTTGAAATACACACGCTCGTCGTGCAAATGGCGCCCTGGGCACATCTTACCGGCTGGCAAAGCCGGACGTGTCCGAGCGGAACCTGGGGGCTTCCGCAGCCAAACCGTCCGACTTTCATCCTCCAACAGTCCGAGCAAGTCGGCCCTCTTCTGGTTTCAACACAATAGTCACCATCCGAGCCGCCTGTTATAACATCTTCGGTCGCCTGGTTTCCTCAATGTTAAGTCTTTGGTTCCGCCAGGTCAGCCTACGCTATTCGTTAGAGTTTACCAGAATCCGCCGGTTTTACATTTTCTGGAGTTCGCCTGTGTTTCCTCCATGGCGGTTCCTTTCTCCATGTCGATTGCAAATCGCTGAAGTGCCACTCGTGTTGTGTCAAAGCGTGTTTTTCGCATCGGCCCTGAAGCCTGAAGCGCCAGCGAAGAAATCACGCGCGTCTGTCAACGATTCCTTCGCTAGCGTTTCAGGCTTTAAATTCATGTGGCTTGACGGCGAGTTTTGGGAGAAAGTCTAATTTCAGTAGTTCCAAATTGCTGCTGCGATTCGTAACAGCGGCCGGTGGCCGCTCGCGAAACGTCGGTGATTCCAGATTTTCAGAAAAACAACTGCTTTT
>JANQPJ010000198.1 GCA_028289525.1 Pirellulales bacterium | reverse complement strand
TAGATAAACGTTTCTAGCAACGCCCCGGCGACGCGTCGCGTCGCGGCTAGGGAACAAGGCAAACGGCAGACCCTTGCTCAAAAAATGCTTCGCAGCGTTACCTGGCGGGGGCAAGATGGTCTTCAGCCGCTGGAGAAGTCTCGCTACACTACGCCGCCTGGCCAAATCGGCCTGCAGGCTGAGGAATCGAGAACTTCTGCCAGATGTGGAGTGTTGCTGTGAAACCTGTCGCCTGGCCATCGACTGTCGCTCGCCTCGCCCTGGGGCTACTGGCGATCGCAGGCATCAGCCCCAGACATGCCTGGGGCCAAGAATCGATCGTCAACGCCGACCTGTACTACGCGCCTTCCTCCGGCCAGGCAGTCGCCTCGACCGCCTGGCAATTGCTGCCTGACGGCCTGCTCTATGAACCGTATCTGGCCGGCGTGAAGGAGTCGCGCATCTCTGGAGTCCTCTTTCACGAACGAGACGAAGGTTGGCTACTCGACGTCACGTTGGGTGGCCGTGTGGGAATTTTGCGCTATGCCAGCGGCGCTGGGCCAGCCTGGCAGCTTGACCTCGAAGGGGCAGCCTTTCCGCGACTCGATTTGGCCGAGGACTGGGATCTGGTGGCCAGCGACTTTCGCTTTGGCGTGCCGTTGACCTATGCCTATGGCAACCACCAAATAAAATTTGGTTACTATCACCTCAGTTCACACCTGGGCGACGAATTGTTGGTGCGTCGTCCCGAATTGCTCGCCGAGCGGATCAACTTCAGCCGCGACGTGCTCGTGTTGGGCTTGTCGCACTACATCCATCCGGCGGTGCGACTCTACGCCGAAGCCGGTTGGGCCTTCTATAGTGATGGCGGTTCCGAGCCGTGGGAATTCCAGTTCGGCGTGGACTACAGCCCTGTCGAGGTCAACTCGCTCGCGGGTGCTCCGTTTTTGGCCCTTAACGGCCACTTACGTGAAGAGAACAATTTTGGCGGCAACCTGGTGGCTCAGGCAGGTTGGCAATGGCGTGGCGCGACCGGCCATCGGTTCCGTGCCGGGGTCCATTATTACAACGGCCACTCGAACCAGTATGAGTTCTTTCGCCAGAGCGAAGAACAATTCGGTTTCGGGCTCTGGTACGACTATTAGCAAGACAACGCCACTTTGGTGTAGAACACGAAAATACAAGCACGACGCGCAAGCGAGTGAATTGAAGCGTAACGTATTCACTCGCTTGCGCGTCGTGCTTGTATTGTTATCGAAAGTGGCGCTGTCCAGTTAGAGTCCGTTTCAAAGTTTCGCGAGCGGTCACCGACCGCTGATTTTATTCATGGCTGCATGCCGCCGGACGGGCTACAATGTCGAGATGAAAACCTTGACGAGCAACTATCGGCTGTTTCTCAAAGAATTTCGCCGCACGTTCCACACCACCGGGGCCATTCTTCCCAGCGGTCGGGCACTAGGTCGGGCTCTGGCAAAACAGGTGCGCAAACCGCACGATCGGCTCCGCATTTTAGAAGTCGGACCTGGCACCGGTGCGGTGACCACCCATCTTGCCCAGGCCATGGGCCCTCGCGATTCGCTCGACCTGGTCGAACTGAACGACCGATTCGTAGCCCGACTGCAAGAACGTTTTGCAAGCGATCGGCTGCTGCAACCAGTCGCGTCCCAAACCGCGATTCACCACGCGGCCCTGCAAGACCTGGAGGTGCGGGAGCCGTTTGACGTGATTGTGTCGGGATTGCCGTTGAACAATTTTGCGGCCGCCGATGTGCAGGCAATTCTCTCGCTTTTGCTCGACCACCTACGGCCAGGCGGGCACTTGTCGTTTTTCGAGTACATCGCCATTCGACGAGTCAAATCGCTACTCGCCAGTCAAGCCGAAAGGCAACGGCTGCGCGACATTTCCCACGCACTGGGTGAATTGTTCGAAAACAACCACTGGCACCGGCAACCAGTCGTGGCCAACGTGCCGCCGGCTTGGGCGCATCATGTGGAAAAGCGAAGTGGTGAGTCAAGTTGAACTTCACAAAAGCAGCGGTCGGTGACCGCTCGCGAAACACTCGGTTTTATCCGTTTCGCGCTTCAGCCGCCGGCCGCTGCTTTTTCAAAAAGAACAACGTTGCAGCCTCTTTCTGTGCAAAATCAGAGCCAGTTGTTCCGTCTCGACCAGCATCCTATAATCGAACGACCGATACACCCGATGGAGCCCCGACGGATGGGTTGGCAATTGATTTTTGCAACTCCGCTGCTGTTTTTTGTCACGATGGCTCCGCCGGTCCCGGCGGATGAGGCCGAACAGGAAAACATGCCGCCGCAAGCGCAACGCGACGCGAGCGACTATTACGAACTGTATCGCACCCTGGCCGATACGCTCGATCAAGTCGAGCGAAACTACGTGCAACCGCTCGACCGTCGCGAGCTGATGGAAGCCGCGATCCAAGGCATCGTCCGCAAGCTCGATCAACATTCCGGATACATTCCGCCGGAAGAACTTGACAGTTTTCGCGACACGGTCGCAAACCAATTCGCCGGGATCGGCATTCGGGTGGCCTTGGAACAGGGGCGGATTCAGGTGCTCAGTCCACTGGTCGGTTCGCCGGCCTATCGGGCAGGCCTGCAGTCGGGCGATCGAATTGCCAGCATCGACGACCAATCGACCGATCAGATGAGCCTGGACGATGCCGTCGCTCTGCTGAAAGGTCCGGCCGGTTCCCAGGTTAAACTGGGCATTGTCCGCCCTGATTCGGAAGCATCCCAAGACATCACGCTCACGCGCGAGTTGATCCATGTGAAAACCGTGCTCGGATTCCGCCGCGACGCGAACGACCGTTGGGATTACTGGTATGACCGGGAACAAGGCCTAGGCTTGGTCCGCATTACGGCCTTTAGCCGTGAAACCCCAGGCGATCTGCGCAAAGTTCTCGAACAGTTAGATCGCGAAGGGCTGCAAGGCTTGGTGATTGATGTGCGCAACAACCCCGGTGGCTTGCTGAGCGCGGCAATCGAGATTTGCGACTTGTTCGTCGCCACAGGCAAGATCGTCAGCACCGCAGGACGGAATACGAAACCCCGTACTTGGAACGCCAGCCAGGCGGGCACCTATGAGAAATTTCCGATCGTCCTGTTGGTCAACCGGTTCAGCGCCTCGGCCAGCGAAGTGTTGGCCGGCTGTTTGCAAGATCACGATCGGGCAATCGTGGTGGGCGAACGGACCTGGGGCAAAGGAAGCGTGCAAAACGTGATTCAATTGCACGGCGGCCAAAGCGCCTTAAAACTTACCACGGCCAGCTATCTGCGCCCCAGCGGAAAGAACATTCACCGTTTCCCGAATGCGAAACCGTCGGACGACTGGGGCGTGCGGCCCAGCCCTGGGTTTGAGGTGCGGTTTTCAAACCCCGAAATGACCCAATTCATTTTAGCCCGTCGGCAGCTCGACCGTTTGACACGGCCTGGCGAAAAACCACCCCAGGCACCGCCCGACCGGCAACTGCGCAAGGCACTCGACTATCTTTCCCAAGAAATCGCCCAGGCCGGTGAAGCGGTTGATAGCAGTGAGCGATGACCGTTTGCGAAACCTAGTAAACGAAGACTTTTGATTTTAGCAGCGGAGTTGATATGACACGTTCGCAATCCCTAGCCGCGATGCAATGCATCGCCGGACAGTGACCACTAGGAACCCCTGCGTGTTGCTACTAACGCTCGAATCGACCTGTGACGAAACGGCCGCGGCGGTGATTGACGATCGCTTAGAGGTGTTGGCTTCGGTCGTGGCGTCGCAAGACCGGCTGCACGAGAAATATGGCGGCGTGGTGCCTGAGATTGCTTCTCGCGCACACGTCGAACGAATCGTGCCAGTGATTCAGGAAACACTTGACCAGGCAAACATTCGCTCGGAACAGCTCACTGCGATCGGGGTGGCCAACACGCCTGGTTTGGCCGGTTCGTTGCTGGTCGGGCTCTCGGCCGCCAAGGCGCTGGCCGTGGCTTGGGGAAAACCGCTGGTGGCGGTGAACCATCTTCAAGCGCATGTCTATGCCTGTCGGATGGCGGCCCGCCGAGAGGTGTTTCCGTGTGTCGGCATGGTGGTCAGCGGCGGCCACACCAGTTTGTACCGGTGCCAAGACGCGGTCGATTTTGAGCTGCTCGGCAGCACCATCGACGACGCGGCTGGCGAAGCGTTCGACAAAGTGGCCAGCATGCTCGGCCTGACCTATCCTGGCGGGCCTGCGATTCAAAAGGCGGCCGCTGCTGGCAATCCTCAGGCATACCAGTTGCCACGTCCGCTGCTCGGCGATGCCGACCGGCTGGCCTTCAGCTTCAGCGGCCTAAAGACCGCGGTTCGGTACCAGATTGCTGGTCAGGGAAGTTCGTTGGAATCGGCCACGGCTCGATTGTCGTCGGCCGAAGTCGCTGATCTAGCGGCCAGCTTTCAAGAAGCGGCGATCGACTGTTTGGTCGGCAAGGCAGAGTTGGCCTTGCAACAGACCGGCTTAGCCCGGCTGTGTGTTGGCGGCGGCGTGGCGGCCAACCAGCGCTTTCGCCAGCGGCTCGAAGCGATGGCCGAAACCACAGGCGTTGACTTGGTCGTCGCCCCCTTGGCGCTATGCACCGACAACGCAATCATGGGCGCCATTGCCATCGAGCGCGTCAAGCAACAGCGGTTCGAATCGCTCGACCTGGATATCTACCCCCGTTTGGATTTCTGATTTGGAATTTGCTAGTTGGCGACGTTCGGGGCGTCGCCTAGATTTTGGTTGGTGGCACCGGTTTGATTGTCGACGACACCGCCTGAGAACGAGAAGGTGGTCACGTCGCCGATGGCCGAGAACAACGGCAACGAAGTGACGCGAATGTAACGCCGGTCGGCCGAAATCACACCGGAAGCCTGAAAATTGGTCCCTTCCGGCAACGAGATAATCACCGGCTGAAAGCCGACCTGGTTCCGCCTGCGAGCTTGGCGGACACGATCCTGGCTGAGCGACTCGGAAACCTCGGGATCAGCTAGCGAACTGAGCTGTTGGGCCAGTACCGCTCGGCCCAGGGCAATCTGGTTTTTGGCCGCGAGGGCCAGTTGTTGTTCGGCCAACGGTTCCTGACGGCGGCCCTGCTTCAGTTCAAACTCGACAACATGGTTGCCTGAGCCGAGGGCGATTTGTTGCCGCTGGTGTTGTTGGTCTTTGGCGCCATAGTTCGTATAGACGTCGACGGTGACCTTGCCAGCGGTCAGGCGTCCCCAGACGCGTTGCAACACCACCCGATACTGGCCGGCAAACCCCCGAGCACAAGTATAGCTCTCTTGCAAGGTACTTCCCCGGCGGTCGTCGAACCGTGAAAAGCCGTCGCCGAGCATCACGCCGCCGGCGCTGGTGCGGGGGCTGCGCAGGGAACAGATCGTGCCGGTCGGTTCTTCGACTGCTACGTCGACATCGGCCTCTCCGGTCCAGGAAACCTGTACTACTAAATCGCGAGCCAAGGCCTGATCGAGCTGCTGCTTGTAAGCCTGATAGGCATCCTGCTGTTTTTGTTCTTTGAGTTGTTGGAGCGTGGCGGTGGCCAAATGGCGCGCCTCTTGGACCATCTCGGCTTGCCGACTAGGCCAGGCTTGGCTCAACGCGCCCACGGTTGCCCAACGAATCGCGTCGACGTCGCCGCTGCGGGCGGCCAGTCGCAAGGCATGCAAATAGGCCTCATGATAGAGCGGTTGCCAGCGGACAACCTGACGATACAAGGCCAGCGCGCGCTGGTCCAAATTGGCTCGGGCCAGGTAGCCAGCCAGTTGCATCAAGTCGTGCGGCGTTTCGGCGAAATCGGCCGCCGACATCAATGCTCGTTCAATTTCCGGCTTCGGATACCGCTGGGCTTCCATCGCCAGGCCGAGTGTTTCGTACATCCAAGGCTGGGGTTGTCCGCCGCGCAGGGCACCATAACAGAGCGCAATCAAGTGGTCGAGCCGCCCGTCGCGTAACAATTGTCGAGCGGTTGCCCGGACCGTTTTGGGAGCAGGCCGGTTGGCTGCGAAATAGTCATTCCAAAACACGGCGGGTGCCTGTGAACCGTCGATGGCAATCACGGCTGTTTGAGCGTCGGTTTTTGGAGATGGGGCCCGTTTGCGGAGGGGCTGATTGGTTGTCGTGTTTCGCTTGGGCCCACCAAGATTCAACACGTCTTCCTGTGGCTTGGCCTGAGGGGCCTCGTCGGCCACATTAAAAATCCCTCCTCCGCCGCCCCCGCCAAAGCCGCCTTGACCACCACCTCCGCCGCCAAATCCGCCCCCGCCAAAAGCGCCTCCGCCGCCACCTTGACCGCCGCCAAAGCCCCCGCCGATGCCACCCCCGCCGCCCAAGCCGCCCAATCCACCTTGGAATCCAGAACTGCGAATCGGCAGAACCAGATCGGCCACCGGATAGACTTTGGTGGTCAAATGGCTCTCGACCTCTTCGGCCGTGGTGATCAGCAAGACTTCGTCGCGAATCACATAGGTCAGGTCGAGTTCGCGAAGCATCAGTCGCAGCGCCGAGCGGAGCGAAATCCCTCGCAAGCTTCGGGTAATCGGTGTATCGGTGCCAATCCCCACGTCGTCCAGCGCCGACTGATCGATTTGAATTTCGATGCCGTGCAAATCCTTGAGATAGTCGACCACGTCGTTGAGTGGGGTTTCAATAAACTCGAAGCTGGTGTTTTCGTCCAACGCTTCGCGAATCTCTTCTTCGGCGCCGCCAGACTTTTTCAAGTCGACCGAGGCATACTTTTTACGCCGCAGGGTCAACTCCTCCCAGACCGAGGCCTCGGGATAGACGATCGGCGGTTCATCCGGGAAGGGAACCGCGCTGCGTTCAACCTGCCACATGGTGTCGACAAACGCCTTTTGTTTGGCCACCCTGAGGGCTTGATTGTTGATGTGGTAGCCGAGCGTTCGGGCTCGGAGCACAGCGGCCACCGGCATCGAGTCAAACGGGGCCAAAGCGGCCACCTCGTCGCCTACGGCCTCTTCGGCCTCGCGGTAGCGTCCTTCGTCGATCAACGAATTCATGCGTTGAACCAGTTGACGGAGCTTATCTTCGGTTTGGGTAAGCCGATCGACGATCCGCCGTTGTTCTCGGGCTGCGGCCACGCGTTCCTGCTGTGCGCGCAACTGTTCGTCACGCTCCACTGCCCGGCGGCTCACCTCTTTCAACGCCGACTCGATCTGGTCGATCAACTGCGCCTTTCGCGCGGGGTTCAATTCGGCCGCCTGTTTCACGCCAGCCAACTGAAGCTTCAGTTCGGCCAGCACCCCGTCTGGGTCGGTGCTCATCCGATCGCGAGCTTCTTTTAGCTTGCGTTCTACCTGGGCGCGGATCATGTCGGCCGCGACTTGTTTTTGTTGGTCGACCGATTCGATAAATTCGCCGGCTTCGAGTAGTTCGTCGACCAGCGTCCCCTCTTCGGCTTCTCCTTCAGGCTGGTTCACCAGATGGAGCCGATCTTGTCCCGATCGGTCCTCGACCCGCGCCGGCCCATCAACGCTGCGCAACACGGCCTGGGCGATGGGATTGCCAGGATCGCGGCGGCGGACCTCGGTGGCCAAGGTTTTCGCCTGCTTGTGATTGCCGGTGGCCACGGCTTGACGGGCCAGTTGGGTCAAATCATGGACTCCGGCAGTGGCCAACCGCCGGCATTCGGCCAAGCCCTCCGCGCCAAGCGTCGGCAATCGGAGTCCAGCGTCTGCTTGCGCGCCGGTCACCAAGCTGGCCAGATAGGCATGGTCTTCACTGGCGCGACCCGGGATAACTTGCCATTGGAGATGTCGAGTTCGTCCGGCGTCCAAAGCGTCGATCGCCACGTTGACCGGCTCGCGCACTTCACCTCGTCCGATGACCACGGTAGCCCGGTCGGTACGCAACGGAGGCATGCGCTGTGGATAGACTTCGTTGAAACCATCTGGCCAGGCGGCCTTCTGGGGCCAGAGGACTGGGGCGCGGACCCATTGGGCCAACGTTCGGGCAACCTCAGCGGCCTGGCGTTGATTCTCTTGGGCAGCTCGCCCTGCATCCACGCCTGAGTGTGCGTCGGCCCAAGTTAAACCGCCAGCGACGGCCAAGTTTCCACCTGTCTGATTGGCAACCACGGCCAGCAGTCGACCATCGACGCGCGGACCAATGGCATAACTGGTCACAGGCACCTGTTTGGTTCGCAAGGCCTCGATCTGCGCGGCAAACTGGTCGCTAGCCAGCAGTCCACCAGTGCTGATCCCATCGCCCAAATAAATTGCCGCGCGACCCGAGGTGGTTGGGTTCGCAAAACTTTGGCTCACCGCGTCCAGCGCTGCCGCCATGTCGGTCGCTCCCAACGGCACCCGGGCTCGCAGCTTGTCGACCGCCTGGGCCAACTCAGGACTGCCCGGGGCGACAAACCCGTCCGACATGGCCGTGGCCGTCAGATCGACCGCCATCAATTTGACGCGATCGGTCGGCGGCAAGTGTTTCAAAAGCGATTCGAGCGCCGCTAGCGCGGTTTCGCGATAGGCCCCAGCCTGGCTGGCCGAAGTGTCGAACAAGACCACTACCTGATGTCGCTTGGCCGGCGTAGCTTGGCCGGCTGTGACACGGAGTGCGAAGTAGCTTTGGCCATCTGCAGCCTGATAGGTATCCAATCCAATAGGTTCTCGCTCGGCAGCCAGTACTGCGCTGGACACCACTGCGAGGACCAAAACAACAGCGACACGAATCACGGAAGTCATATTTTGAAGCTCCAAAACCAAAGGGCTCGCAGTCGCAGAAAGACTGCCGGAGATCCCTGCAAACAAGGAAGTCAGGCAGCCGTTGGCCAAGATAGCGCAAATTCCGCCCTAATCCCATCGTATTTAGTCAACACGCTATCGGCCATCAAAAAATATCCTGGTTCGCCACCCGGGGTAGCACAGACGTCGGCATAACCGGCACGGCCGGTCGAACCCTTACAAAACCGACATGTCGATCCTGCGACGGGCGAATCGCTTGTCTGCCACTACGGTAAATCCTGCTAAACGGACGATAAAGTCACAAGAAAGCGATTTGCCCCTAGCCGCGCTCACGACGCGTCTAGGGGCAAAAAGTACATCAACGGTCCCGAGAGCGCGCCTTGAGGTCGAGCGCTGGACGGCTTACAATGGACCTAACATCATCAAGATGATCTTTTTAGTAATCTTTCAGCGACGGTGTTTCGCGAGCGGCCACCGGCCGCTGTTACCGCTCGGCCAGCCAGGATGGAAGTAACATGCCTGCAGAGTATGCAAAATGGGTCGCTTTGCTGGTCACGACTGGGGTGTTTCTCGGTCTACAGCGGCGTCGGGGGGCCCCGGCCGATTTGCTGTTCTTGGGCGGCCTGGTCCTTGTCACGCTGACCGGGGTGATTACGCCTGCCCAGGCGTTGGCCGGGTTTGCCAATCCGGCGGTCCTTACCATCGGAGCCCTGTTTGCGGTTTCGGCCGGATTACAAAACACAGGCGTGCTCGACTGGGTCGGCCACCAATTGCTCGGCGCGGTCGATTCAGAACGTCGGGCACTTCGGCGGTTGGCGGCCACGGTGGTTCCAGTGTCGGCTTTTTTGTTGAACACGCCGCTGGTGGCGATGATGATGCCGGTGCTGATCGACTGGTGCCGGCAGCGGAATATTTCGCCCTCGCGCGTGTTGATGCCGCTGAGCTACCTGACCATCCTGGGCGGTGTTTGCACGCTGATTGGCACCAGCACCACGTTGGTCGCCAACGGTTGGTTGAAAGCCGTTTCGTCGAGCGATGGTTGGGACGCGGCTTTTCGCCAGCAACTGGCCCCGATGTCGCTGTTCGAAATTGGCTATGTCGGTCTTCCTTGTGCAATGATCGGCACGGCCTATATGCTGCTGGTCGCCGGGCGTCGGTTGCCAGACCGTGTCGAGTTGGTTGAGCAGTTGGGTGACCAACGACGCGAGTATCTGGTCGAAATGCTGGTGATGCCGACTTGTCCACTGGTCGGAAAGACAGTCGAAGCAGCCGGCCTGCGCCACTTGCCAGGGTTGTATTTGATCGAAATCGACCGGAACGGCAGCGTGGTCACCCCGGTCACGCCCCGCGACGTGATTCAGGCAGAAGATCGGCTGGTGTTTACCGGAGTGGTGACGACGATCGTCGATCTGGAAAAGATCCCCGGGCTGATGCCGGCGGCCGATTTGGCCTATGAGTTTCGGCCCAGTGCCCGCCAAAAACGCCATCTGGTCGAGGCCGTGCTGTCGCGCACCTCGCCGGTCATCGGACTGACCGTGCGCGAGGCGGCCTTCCGCGAACGGTACAACGCGGCGATCGTGGCCGTCCATCGCAACGGGGTCCGATTGACCAACAAGATCGGCAGCATCACGCTCGAACCAGGCGATACGCTGTTGTTGCAAACCCGTCCCGCGTTTGTCGACAACTATCGCCATAGCCGTGAGTTTTATTTGGTCAGTCCGGTGGGCGGTTCGAGCGCGCGGCGCCACGATCGGGCTTGGCTGGCCGGCGTGCTGTTTGTGGTGTTGATCGCGTGGCTCAGCCTGAGTGGCTTCATCAACCCGACGGGTCCGCTGACCGGATTTTCCTCGAGCGGGATTGCCGGGATTGGAATCGCCGGTTTGATGGTGTTTACCCGATGCCTGTCGGTGACCCAAGCGCGGGGGGCGATTGACCTTCAGGTGCTGTTCACCATCGCCGCCGCGCTCGGCTTAGGAACCGCGCTGACCGAAAGCCGTGCGGCCCAAATGATTGCCGAAACGTTGGTCCATCTGGTGACCGGACAGCTTGGGGTGCCTGAAGCTTGGGTACCGTATGTGTTGCTGGCCGTGATCTATGTGCTGGCGATGTGCTTTACGGAAATGATTACCAACGTGGCGGTCGCGGCCATGTTGTTGCCGTTGGCGGCCAGCGTGGCTTGGTCGGCCGGGTTTAGCCCTCGCCCGTTTGTCATGGCCATTGCCCTGGCCGCCTCGCTGAGCTTCATCACGCCAATCGGCTATCAGACCAACCTGATGGTGATGGGGCCAGGCGGCTATCGTCCGCGCGACTATCTCAAGGCCGGCTGGCCGTTGGCGCTGCTCGTGCTCGTGACGGCCTATCTGTTGATTCCGATGGTTTGGCCTTTTTATTGAGACCACGATGACGTCCCGGCGACGAAGTCTCGTCGCGGCTAGGGACAAAAACAATCGCATACGCACTCTGAGGCTATTTTGTAAACGGGAACTCCCTAGCCGCGACGAGACTTCGTCGCCGGGGGTGTTCGCATCTCCGCAAACGAACCATTATGATGCTTGGTGCGTAGAAGCCCTGCGGAATTTTGCTTAATTCTCGGGAGATCCAGCATCATGAAACGTCGTTTGATACTCGGTTGTGCCTTGGTTGCCCTCGGGGCGCTGGGAGCCCAGACGCTCAGCGGCCTGATCGCGGTCCCCACGGCGCGTGCTCAGCTTGTCCAAACCGCCCGCCCGCCGCTCCAGGCAAACCAATCGCCCCGCTCGCCGGCCGCGCATTGGACGCCTGAAGAACGGGTGAACATTGCCGTCTACGAAGGAGCCAACCGAGGCGTGGTGAATATCAATACGCGGAGCGTGCAGTTCAACGGCATCTTTTTTCAAGAGCTTCCGTCTGAAGGCGCAGGCTCAGGCACGGTGCTCGACCGCCAAGGACACATTCTCACGAATGCTCATGTGATCGAGGACGCCCAACAGATCGAAGTGACCTTGGCCGGCGGCCAAACTTATCCGGCCAAAGTTCTGGGGACTGGAGCCGTGAGCGACGTGGCGGTGCTGAAGATCGACGCCCCGCCAGGCGAATTGCATCCGCTCACGTTGGGCGAATCGGGCGACTTGCGCGTCGGCCAGAAAGTTTACGCCATTGGTAACCCGTTTGGGCTCGAGCGCACGTTGACCACCGGCATCGTGTCGAGCCTGAACCGCTCGCTTCCCAATCGGCGAACAGGGCGCGTGATGAAGTCGATCATTCAGGTTGACGCGGCGATGAACCCCGGCAACTCTGGAGGCCCGTTGCTCGACAGCTCTGGCAAGATGATTGGCATGAACACCGCGATCGTGAGTCGGACCGGCCAAAACACCGGGGTCGGCTTTGCCATTCCGGTCAATCGGATCAAACGGATTGTTCCCGACCTGATCAAACATGGTCAAGTGATTCGACCCGAGACAGGCATCGCTCGAGTCCTGGAAACCGACCACGGTTTGTTGGTCGCCAAGGTTTCGGTCGGTAGCCCTGCGGAACAGGCCGGGATCCAAGGATTTCGAGTTGTGCGCCGCCGTTTTCGTCGCAACGGAGCAATTTATGAGACCACGTCGGTCGATCGTTCCGAGGCAGATCTGATAACCCAGGTCGATGGGCATAAGATTCGCACAGTTGACGAATTTTTAACTCAGGTAGAAGAAAAAAACCCTGGCGAGAAGGTGGTGTTGTCGGTCGTCCGCAATGGGCAGCAGCGCCAAGTGGTGCTGCAACTGGCCGCGAACACCGAATCGTAAGAACCTAGCGGGTTTTGAAGATCCAGCTATAATGGGGGCATGCAAGCGAGTCCCTTGACCGGTGGTGTTCGAGTCTGGCGATGACAATCCGTGTTACATGCGAGTGCGGCAAGATTCTCGGTTCGCACGATTCGGATGCTGGGCTCAAAGGGGTTTGCCCTTATTGCGGCCGCACATTGCAGGTTCCAGGCGAACCGCCCATTCAAGAGAGCTTTCCCGAAGTTCACGGGGGGCCGATTTCTGATCGCAGCGTCAAACGGGTTGAAAGTTGGCTGTTCGCCCAACAAACGCGGCTCTGGGTTTTGATGATCCTGCTAATTCCCGGTCTGGGATTGTTAGTCCTCTGGCACTCAGCTCGTCAACAAAAACGCAATGCTCAGAACGAGGCCGCCGTGATCGGCCCCATTCAGGCCATTCAACGGGCTCACCGAGAATCCAAACTGAAAAAACTCCCGAAGCGGGACAGCACGGCAGCAGTCCCCTATGACCTGACCAAACGGCCCGAGGAGTATTCCTGGTCAAGCAACTTCCAAGCGTTTGCCGGCGCAGTGCAGGCTAGCCTGGAACGACAATCGGACGTCGATTCCCGGTTCGCGACCCATGAGGTCCGTTGGACGGTGACGTTTGAACGTCTGGAAGAAGACAACCTGTTCTTTCGCGAAGCGGAAGCGATGCTAGCGCGCTATCCGGCTATTAACGTCTGGGCCGAAATTTTGCCGTTTGAAAGGAAACGCGCCTTGCAGTTGACGTCTGGCGATCGGGTCACCATTCGCGGCGTGCTCGGCACCGCCTTGTTCATCAAGACGGAATCTCACCCGTTGGGCATTACCCGCATCGGCCCCAGGAAATGTATCCTCGAGTGACCGTTTGATGCGATGATCGTTTAGAGCAAATTGCCAAAATGCGTGTTGATGTTTCGTCGAGAAATCATTGGTGAAAACTAGGTTGCGTCCGCTATGGTAAAAAGCAACTTGCTTTAGGCCTCAGTCACCGTCACTCGGTCCATCGTGTCGCCTTGTTGGATGGCGTTCACCACCTCTTGATCCTCCGGCCCCACGACGCGTCCAAACACCGAGTGCTTGCCATCGAGCCAAGGCGTGGCGACGTGCGTGATGAAGAACTGCGAGCCATTGGTGTCAGGTCCGGCATTGGCCATCGACAAGACGCCAGGCTGATCGTGCCGGAGCGAGTCGTGAAACTCATCTTCAAACGTATATCCTGGCCCTCCGGTTCCGGTGCCTTGGGGACAGCCAGCCTGGACCATGAAATCGTCAATCACGCGATGGAAGGTCAAGCCATCGTAAAAACCATCGCCGGCCAATTTCTCAAAATTCGCCACGGTTCGAGGAGTTTTTTCCTCGAACAGCTCTAAGCGAATGGTTCCCTTCGAAGTCTCAAGCGTCGCAATTTTCATTCGGTCTTTCCTGCTAGCGTGTGGATAGTTGAGCGGCGCGTTTGAATACGCGCCACGATTGGAAATCGTAGCCCGGCGTAACGGCCCTCTGCAATGGCAAAGCCGACAAAATGCACCATTCTCAGCACTTGCAAAGCATTTGCATTCGCGTACGATAGGTCGGCTATGATTCCTATTTCCCTTTTAATTGGCTACTGTGCGGCGATTGTGGCCGCCTCGATGTTTGGCGGCTACCTGCCTTCCTTGCTGCGGCTCACGCATGTTCGCATGCAATTGATCATGAGCCTGGTCGGCGGGTTGATGCTCGGGGTGGCCGTGCTGCATATGCTTCCTCATGCCGCGGCCGACCTGCCCACGGCCGACCATCTGGCAGCCTGGGTACTGGCCGGCATTCTGGTTACCTTCGCACTGTTGCGGTTGTTCCACTTTCACGAACATACCGCGCTCGATGAAGACGACGAGGCTCACGATCATGCCTGCGACCACGCCCATCATCACCAGGCTCACCGCTTGAGTTGGCTGGGCGTTGCCCTGGGGCTTTCGTTGCACACGTTGATCGACGGCGTCGCCCTGGGGGCGAGTGTGATGGCCGATGCCCAACACGACACAGGCATTCCCTGGCTAGGGCTAGGCACCTTTCTGGCCATCTTGTTGCACAAACCACTCGACGCCTTGTCGATCACCACGTTGATGACCGCCGGCGGCTGGCGAGCCGACATTCGCCAGGCAGTGAATGTCGTATTCGCTTCAATGTGTCCGTTGGGGGCAGCCTTGTTCGTTTTGGGGCTCACGCGGTTCGAAGTTCATGGGCCTGTTGTCATCGGTTCGGCCTTGGCGTTCTCGGCCGGAGTGTTTCTTTGTATCTCGCTGGGCGACTTGCTGCCTGAATTGCAGTTTCACTCGCACCACCGTATCCGCCTGTCCGTGGCTCTGCTGGCTGGCATTGCGGTCGCCTATGGGATTGGCCAGCTTGAGACCGGCCACTCGCACGCACACGACCAGCCGGAAAGCCATCGGACCGGCGAGCCGGCGCTTCCTTGACCGAAGCGCGAAACGGATGGAATCTGAGCGTTTCGCGAGCGAGCCACCGGCCGCTGTTTTTAGATTTTTAAAAAGGAGTCAAACACCATGGAACTGGCAACATTTGGCGCTGGCTGTTTTTGGGGAGTGGAGGAGACCTTTCGCCAGTTGCCAGGGGTTACCGCCACGGCAGTCGGATACACCGGCGGCACCACGGCCAACCCAAGCTACGAACAGGTTTGCGCCGGCACGACCGGGCATGCCGAAGTGGTTCAAATCACGTTCGATCCGGCGCAGATAGGCTACGGCCAACTGCTCGACGTGTTTTGGAAATGCCACGACCCTACGACGCTGAACCGGCAAGGTCCAGATGTCGGAACCCAGTATCGGTCGGCGATCTTTTTCCATTCGCCTGAGCAGCAGGCAATAGCCCAGGCTTCGCTCGAAGGCTTACAGGCACAGCAGGCGCTGGTCCGGCCGGTGGTGACGGAAATCACGCCAGCTGGCGAGTTCTTTCCGGCCGAAGAGTACCATCAGCAGTATCTCCAAAAATGTGGCCGGCCGAGTTGTCAACGCATGGAGTGAAGTTGGGAGCCGCTGTCCAGACGAGCCTCGGGAGAGTGGGGGCACAGCTCTCAATCAGAGATACTCGCAACACTTCAGCCGAGTGGAATCGCTCTCGAGGGCTTGGGAGAAATCCGAAGCACGAAATCCGAAATTCGAAACAAATCAGAAGGACCAAAGCACGAATGACCTAAACCGATGCATGGCCAGCATGTTTTGGTCATTTCCGGTTTTGAACTTCGCGCTTTGTTTCGGATTTCGAGATTCGGATTTCGGATTTTCCCCCGGCTCCTGCTGCACTCGGCTGAAATGTTACAGATACTCAAACTTTCCCGCTAGATCGGCTGCTTCATAGCATTCATAAAGAAGCACAAGTAGCCTTGAAAAGTCACCGATGCCATATTTGCCTTGATGGCAGTAGCCGATGCCGGCGTGCCTTTGGTCCTGGGCGTGAAGCCTAGCAAAGTCGTCGTCGAAGGTGACTAGCACGCTGTCGGTGCTCTTGGCATACGCTAGTTGAACGGAATCCGAAGCCCCGATCAGGTTCGCCTCTGCAGCGGTTGAAACTTCGATCCCCTTGGAGCGAAGGTAAGCGGCTACGGCCCCGTGTACGCTCTCATCAAGATGGAAGCGTATCTTTCGCATCCCTGCCTCTTAACGATTCAAGAAGTCCAGGGCCGCTGGTTGCGCGAAGCTGCTCTACGAAGTCCTTGCCTTCCTGCATCTGCTGGCGAATCTCTTCTTGATTGTCGTGGAAGTAAGCAAGTGCAGCGTGAACGGCTGCGACGGATACCTGCGGATATGCCGTAGAGATTTCGGCAGCGGATTGGCCATTCAGTTCGTGCCAGACGTAGATATCCCAAACCCGAATGCGAGTTCCCGCAATGCAAGGCTTTCCCCCACAGCGACCGGGG
This sequence comes from Pirellulales bacterium, assembly GCA_028289525.1. Lineage (GTDB taxonomy): Bacteria > Planctomycetota > Planctomycetia > Pirellulales > JAGQOS01 > JANQPJ01. The sequence continues at coordinate 3,028 of JANQPJ010000198.1, read as the reverse complement.
ACGGAATCGATGTGCGTTTTCGTAACAGGTTCCATATTGTAATTGTACCGCGAATCGACGGGCCAGAGCAAGATTTCGTTCATACTGAACCAGGGCGTCTGCAAATCGCGTCTCTTTTGAAAAATCAGCGACCGGTGGTCAAAGCGCGAAACAGAGAAAACTAGCCGTTTCGCGAGCGCGCCACCGGCCGCTGCTCTTTTTCGAGCTTGACTCTCCAATCCTCCTGCAATATCGAGCAGGCCGACCTTGCTCGATCGCATCAAATCTGATAGCAGACAGGCTTTGTCAATGCCCGAGACTGTCGCAAATGCCTGACCAACCTTCCGAACAACTGCTTGCGTTGATCGACCAACTGGGTTTGGCCAGTAGCCAGCAGGTGGCTGCCGCCGGTCGCCGAGCCCGTCGGTTGGCCCGAAACTTGCCGCTGTTCGATTCGGTTTGGGTCGACGCGTTAGTCCAAGACCGTCTGCTTACTCCATACCAGGCCGCGGAAATCAACGCGGGTCGCGGTGCCCAATTGGCCGTTGATCGTTACGTAATCTCTACGGTGACGAGCAGTTTGGGTTATGCCAGCTGCTATGCAGGTCAGGCTGGTGGTGAAGACGAAGATTTTACCTTGCTGGTCGCTCCGTTGCGTAACGTCACTCGGGAGGAAGCGGCCCAAGGCCTCGCGATGCTCGTCGACCGACAACAAAAAGTGTCTGCTCGGGGCGTGATGACCGTGGCCGACGCGGGGGTCTTGGGTGATCGTGTGTGGGCCGTTTCGTCAGGCTCTTTGCCGTTGTCGGCCGGCGACTGGATGGTGCGGCAGGGGCGTTTGCCAGGCGAGGCGGTGCTAGAAATTGCCCGTCAGATGGCGGCGGACTTGGCCGCCTTGGAAGCTGCTGGGCTGCTGCACGGCGACCTGTCGGCCACGACCTTACGACTCGCCCCAGAGGGCCAAACCCGGCTGCTGATGCCTGGCCTGCGCGGCCTGCTGCGGCCCAATGAAGGCTACGCCTGGACCGACTTATTGCCCGAGGCTTACAACTACCTGGCTCCAGAGCGGATTGCCGAAGGCAGCCCCCCGACGACGTCTAGCGATCTGTTTGCGTGTGGCAGCCTGTGGTGGCACCTGCTCACAGGGCGGCCGGCGATTGCCGGCGGCAACGCGCTGGCCAAAATCAAAGCTGCTCATGCCGGCCGCATTCGCGAGATCCGACATGTAGCCCCCGATGTGCCAACGCCGCTGGCGGCGGCGATCGACGCAGTTACCCAAGACGACGTGCGCCGGCGTCCCAGTTCGTTTGCCGAATTAGCCACTACGCTTGGTCCGCCAACGCGGCAAGGGCAGGCTGGCCTGGCGAGTTGGTTGGCCCAACAAGCATCAGCCCGAGTGCAATTGGCCTCGACCACGAAGGCGGTTCGTCAATCGCGGCACCTTCCGGTGCTGGCGGCCGGGCTGGCCGGGCTGCTGTTGATGGCCGCCGTGGTTACCTATCCCCGTTGGAGCCAAACCGCTGCTGCCCTCTGGCAAACGCCGTCTACGGCCCCGGAGGACGAACCAGGTTTGGCCGAAGAGCCGACTAGGATTGCCCAAGCAGTGATCGAAGACGCGAAGCCGCTGGCCTCGGCGACGCGTCGCGTTGCGGCCACGGTAACGGAGGAGGCCCAGCCGGCACGCTCTGCAGTCACTCGCGCCGCGGCGACTGAGCCGAGCCGTGACGTTCCCGACCGTGAACCGCTGATCCTGGCCGGCGGCCAAACGGTTCGAGCCGAGCAGTTGGAACTATCGCCAGGCTTGGTGGTTCGCGCCGCGGCCGGCCATCGGGCAACGATTGACTGCACGACCGAAAGTTTGCGGATTGCGGTCGATCGCGTCACGTTTGAAAACATTGACTTTCGCGTGATTGCAAGTCGTGCTTCCACGGCAGACAAGTCGCCACACCCGGCGATGGTGCAATGCCATGCCCGGCAGGCAACCTTTCGTGGTTGTACTTGGGCGGCCATGGCAAACTCGAAGTCACGTGTGACAGCTTTGCAGCTGGCGGCCGAACCCTTGCCTTCCAGCGAGGAACAACGGCTCGTGCTGGAAAACTGTGTGTTGGGTTCGGTCACGTATGGGCTTCGCCTGCGTCGGGCGGATTCGGCTCATCTGTCGCTGGAAAACGTGTTGTATCAAGGCGTTGGTCCGTTGGTGCGGCTCGACCGGCTGCCTGCGCCTGAGCATGCCGTGCTGATCGACCTGACCGGCTGTACGTTGCGAGGTTGTTCCTCGTTGCTGGACACCAGGGCTGATGAATCGGCCTGCGGCGGCATCACGATCGCTGCCCGACATTGCGTGTTTGCGTTGCGGCCAAAGGGCTGCCTGCTGCGTGCGGCCGCCAGCGCCAAACCGGAAGGCCTAGCCCATGCGTTCACCTGGCAAGGCAACGGTTCGCTGCTAACCCAGGCGGCGGGGTTCGCTTGTTGGTTCGATCAGACTGGCGCGCGTCATCCGCTCGACGAAGCCTCGTCTCGAGTCGACGGTCTAGTGCGCGGCGAGGTGAAGTTTGCCGGCGAGAATTCCGGCTCGCCTGGCTCAGCGGCCGTGACCGATTGGGCAGCTCCCATCGCATCGGAACATGCCCCTGGCGTCGAGGTGGCCTTGCTGCCTGAGCCTGGCAAAACCCGGTAGTGCTCCAGCCCCAAGTGTGGTTTTCACATCGTTCTTAAAGCCTGAAGCGCCAGCAAAGGAATCGTTTACCGAGAATTCCTTCGCTTGCGCTTCAGGCTTCAAGAAAAAGTTCCAACTCGCAGCACTCACTCGCTGGCGCTTCGTGCTTGGATTGGTTTTGAGATAAAGAGCCTAGTAGACGATGGCATTCGAATTTGAGGGTTGCAAGCTTCTGTTTACCCCTAGCCGCGCTCACGACGCGTCGCCGGGGCCTTAAAAAAACAAATGAACTCAGTAGTTCCAAATTTCCGATGTTGATCGGTAGCAGCGGTCGGTGACCGCTCGCGAAACACTCGTTTTTATCGTTGTATCTAAAAAACAGTGCTTTCTAGA
>JANQPJ010000191.1 GCA_028289525.1 Pirellulales bacterium | reverse complement strand
GCCACCAACGCGGACGGTGTAGTCGCCTGGGGCCAGGTCCAGGTAAGTGTTCGAGAAGGTTTGCAACGTCCCGCTAAGTGCGGGGGCCACCGTCGTATCAGCCGTGACTGGCAAGACGCCGCCAAACGCACCGATATGGCCTGGGAAGAGTTGTAGAAAGACCGTACCGTTGTTGGCCGAGCCGCTCAGGTTCGTGGCCGCAACCATGCTCAGCACCGCGGGCCCCGTGTGGCGCGGGACGGTCACATGCTGAAACAAAGCCTGGGCAGCGGTCGCCAAGGGCGCGGTGCTCGTTTGAATCTGAAAATATTCATGCGTGAAACCGAATACCCCAGGCTGTGGGTCAGAAATGATGACTCCACCCGAGGTGCTTGGGTCACGTGACCAACTAGGAACGTTGTCGACATCCTGCGTGGTGCCTGTTCCGGTAAAGGTGAAGTTTGAGTTGTCAACAAAATTGGCGATGACATTGGCGTTTGCCGAAACAGGCAGAGCTAGAATCGTCAAGCCAACCAGCAGGACCAGTTTTTTCGTGAACAACTCAGCCATGGCAATAAACCTTATGCTACCAACTACGCCCCGTTCCCAAATTCCAGTTCCGTTTGACGCGATAGCGCGTCTCCCTCCACCCTACCCCCTCAACCTTCGACCGCGTCCTACTAGCCCGAACAGCCCAAAGCCGAGCAGCAAACCGGTCGATGGCTCAGGGATCGCAACGATGCTTATCGCGTCGAACGAAGCTTCGCCGACGCCACCAAGATCTACCAAGGCGAAAAGAAGATGGCCTGGATTGTCTGTGGACACGGTAAAATCAAAGGTAATTGGATTGTCGCTAAAGGATCCTTGCGCCAAATTTAGGTCGATCGTCGTGGGGTCTGAGTCGGTTGCCGTCTGAAAGCGTTGGGAGGCCACGGAGACTGAACCGACGGAGCCTTGGAGTAACACATCAAACTCTGTTGCCGCTCCCGAGCCATCGCTACGACGCCCTACGAAGAACGAAATTCTGTATTTGTCACCAGCAATTACCGGAACGGATGAACTACTTAACGCATTCGTTGCAAAACCACTGTTGGAGAGAACCTGCTCGCCTTCTGGCACCGGTTCGCTGAAAAAGCCGCCCTCGATAATAATCGAGGTGCCGGCCCACCCACTCCCGGTTAAAGCCCCGGCTCCAACAACATCCGGAGTTTCAAACCCTGCTGCGCCGTTGATGAGATTGATGAGATTGGCTCTGGCTTGCGAGGCCAATGCAGACAAGGTCAACAGGGCGGCAAAAATCGTGATCGTGCGTGTCATGTCGAAGTCTCCTGGAACAAAATTAAAAAAATCGTAGTTCGTGAAAGAACAATAAGCTATTTTTTTAGTAGCATTTAGGGACTTGCCCCCTTCGTTGCCACTTGGTGTTGCCTCGTCCTGTAATCTTATGGGAGCCAATTCCCACAAATGGTCGGGGGCTTCACTCCCCGCAAAACTCTTAGGGCCTCTTTTCTACTTTCTTAGCTGGGCCAGGCAACCATTGGTTTTGCGCCCTGCCCAAAGAAGCTGATAATAAGCCTGACACTCCTATGTACGAACTATTTTTCCGAACCGCTACGAACGTCTTCCTGATGGATTGATTGAGTCGCCTGCTGGTAGCAGCGGCGAACTTCGGCAGACGAGAGCACACGGCGCCAGACCGCCAGGTCGTCAATCTCGCCCTGGAATCCGGCAAATGCCCCCTCGGGATTGTTGCCGACCGCTTGACCTACTCGCAGCACACGGCCACCTTGCCATACTGCCCCCAGGGGCCCCTGCCAAACCGCTTGCCGCTCGCCATCGACGATCAACTGCATCGAACCACCGGTCTGGGCCGTAATGACCACATGAAACCAGCGGTCCATGTTGGCGGCCGCCTGGCCAGTCACGGTCAACTCGCCACGACGGGCAGCCCCTGCATAGGTGTAGTGCTCAAAAGCCCCGGACGCCAACATCCGCAATTGGTGAGAGATGCCATCTCTCGGCGTCGGCAGCCCAGTTACCGCAAACACACTTTGTTTCCTCGCGCCATACGGCTTCACACGAACGCCAATCGTATAGCTTGCCCACGTCAGGGGTCGATCATCGGCCGGACGAATCAGCAGAAAATCATCGGCCCGGCCAAGCACCAATCGGCCCTGTTCGACGGTCGCGCTGCCATAAAGCTCGCTGACGAATTGCCCCGCCGCATCGCTGATGACGCCTTCGTCAAATGTCCATTGATAATCGGGTCGCGGCGCTGGCAGCTCTCGGGCAATGCGGCGGTCGACGGACTTTAGCGGCTGGACCTGCTTTGCCCCGGTTGCAATCCGTACCGCTTCGCCTGCGCCCAAGCGAACACTCTTGGCCAGGCCGCCATCGGCCCCAGCCCACTGCACAACCACTTCACCGGTGTAAACGTGAACCTCTTCGCCAATCCCTTGCTTGATTGCCAGCCCAAAATCGGTCCCCAAGTCTCGCACCACGCAAGTCGTTCCTTGAACCGTGAATCCTTTGGCCCGGTCCGGCACGTGGGCAGTCATCGTTCCGGCAGTCATCCGCGCCAGGTTGGTCGAAGTTAGCTCAAACCGCGCCGGTGCGGTAAGAACTACCTGGGCTCCACTCTTGAATTGAATTTTGGCATAGCCCTCTGCGAGCGACAGGACTTGGCCACGTCGCAAAAAAACGCCTTCAAAAATCGCTGCCGACTCATCTTCCCAGCGAGCGCCGACTGTTGCCGTCAACCGAGCCACGTGTGTTGGAAGCGACTCCGACGGCGCAACGGCCGGCCGCTGGGCCAAGGGCTGCGCGCCCCAGGGCAACACCGCCGCCCCAAACACCAGCCACATCCCGGCCCAAATCACCAGCACCGCCAGCGCACAGCGCCAAGGGTGAACACGCACGTCGATCGCCTGAGCCAGGGCAGCCAGACGACCGATCGGAGCACTCACCGACTGCGGCAGCTTCGCCAACTGATGGAGCCGACAGGCCTCGAGTAGGTAGAGCGCATACTCTTGCGCTGCCGCCTCATCGCCACAGACCAGCGAGTCGAGTTCTGCTCGCTCGGCCGCGCTCAACTCGCCCTGAATCATCCCTTCGGCGAGCGCATGCAAGTGGTCAAACGAACCATCGAAACTAATGGAAGTTCTGCTCACTGGCCACTACCTCCCTCAAGCTGGCGAGCAACACATTTGGCCAACGCCTTGCGGGTACGCAGCACTGCCTTGCGCGCCGCATCATACGACTTGCCATGGCTAGCGGCCACTTCGCGAACTTTTTGCGTTCCCGCGTACCAGTCGAGCAGCAACTTGCGGCTGGCCTCGGAAATACGATCGAGGCAATACTCCAGAGCGCGACCGCGATCGCTTCGGCTGGTGACCATCGGGTCGAAATGCGACTCAATGGCATCCAGAAACTCGGGGCTCATAACCACCAAACCTCGTCGCGACTCTTTCTTCCGCCACGCCATCACCAAATAACGGGCAATCGTGCGCGACCAGGCACCAAAATCGCGATCCGGATCGTACTCGTCAAACTGATCCCAGAGCCGGACGCGCACCTCCTGGGCGATGTCTTCCGCATCGCTCCAACTGGGAACCAGCAGGAAAATATACGACACCAGCGCCTGCTCGTGTTGCCCTAGCAACTGCAGAAACTGCCGAGTGCGGTCGTCCGCCCCGCTTGTTTCGAAGTGTTGCTGGTGGTCCATTGGCGTCTCAAAAGCCATAGATTGGCTAAAAAACGAAGCTTTCACGCGCACCTAGATCGTGATCTATCCTTTTATATAAGGGCGAGGAGACTGATTGGGACACGAAATTTCAATAAAAAACGCCAGTCGGCGGAAAACCGCCAAACTGGCGTGCTTTGAAGCCCCGGTGGGTATGCAGTAAGCTTGCAAGCTCGATGATCTACTTCTTGACAGATTCCCCGGCGACGCGTCGCGTCGCGGCTAGGGACTTCTGGCAAGGCAATTTGCGCTGATCGAGCTTAGGAGGCTCGTTGGTCAATCGTGCTCATGGTCGTGATGGTCGTGGTGAGCGAGCTTGCCAGTGTACGGTTTACCATCAACGGTCAGAGTCAATTGAACGGCGCCGTCTTCTTCTTGTTCTTCGATCGCTTCGAGCAATTCACGGTCGTTAAGCGAGAATTGCGACGCAAACCCTTCGAGCGGTTCAACGGCCTCCAGTGCAACGGTTTGCCCTTGGCCATCGACCAGCAGGCTGATCGCCACACTATCGGTCGGCACGGCATGTGGTTTTAGCTTGCCATCGAGAATGTGTACGGTCAGCACTTCGGCCTTTTCATCGTGTAAGGCTTCGGCGTGATAAATTCCACCGCGGCCCAATTCGATCAGCGGCGCGCCATGAGGACCGTGGTCTCCGTGACGGTGTCCATCGTGATGGTCATGTCCATGCTCGTTGGCGTTTGGCGCCTTCGCCTGGTCCGTGGCCGGTTTTCCACAGCCAACAAGCAACAGAGCCGCCACGGCCGGCGCAATCATGGTGGTCAGCGCCTGTTTTTGGAACATCATTTTCTCCTTGCGTATTGACGGTCTGGCAGTCGGGTCACACGCCTAACTTGCCGTCGCATCTTGCTCGTCGATCAATGGAACCTGTTCTCTCGCCTGCTCAACAAACCGCCCGGCGGCAGGCACGCCAAAAGACCAGAATAAAGCCGGTCGGACTAAAAACTCCAAGAGGGTGCTGGTGATGAGTCCGCCGATAATCACCGTGGCGACCGGGTATAAGATTTCCTTACCAGGCTCGCCGGCGGCCAGGGCCAACGGCACCAGGCCGATGCCTGAGGTCAAAGCGGTCATCAGCACCGGGGCCAGACGTTCTTGTCCGGCTCGCACGATCATGGCCGTCGACCAGGATTCGCCTTCGTGTTGGACCAGGTGCAGGTAATGGTTAATCAGCAGGATGCCGTTGCGCGAAGCAATCCCGCACAAGGAGATGAAGCCGACCATGCTGGCAATGGTCAGGGTCTGTCCGGTGACGACCAACGCCGCCACGGCGCCGATAAACGCCATCGGCAAGGCAATCATTACCTGCAGTGCCAAGTTTGCACTGCGGAACATCGAGAACAGCACTAGAAACATCCCAACCAGCGAGACAAGGAACAGCACCGTGATTACCTGAGATGCGGTTTGTTGGCTTTTAAACTGCCCTCCATATTCCAGGAAATATCCTTCAGGAATCTCGACTTTGGCCAGTCGGGCTTTGATCTCTTCGACCACATCGACCAGCCCTCGTCCGGCGGTATTGCACTGCAACACGATCCGCCGTTTGACCTGTTCGCGTTTAACCGTATTAGGGCCGCCGGCCTTGTAGATTTTGGCAACCGTTTCCAGTTTAGTGGTGCCGCCGTCAGGCAGGTCGATTGCCAGCCGCCGCACCGCGTCAAGGTTTTCGCGATAGGGCTCGTCCATCCGGATCATCAGGTCGAACGTGCGTTGGCCGAGCAACACTTGAGAAACGATTTCGCCGTTCATGGCCGTTTCGACAAACTCGTTGATGTCAGCCGGACGCAGGCCAAAATTTTTCAGCCGCGCTCGATCAACTTCAATCCGAAGTTGGGGAATGATGATTTGTTGCTCTACCTGCAAGTCCTTCACGCCAGGCACATCAGCGATGGCCAGCTTCATTTCGTCCGCCTTGCGTCGCAGGACATCGAGATCGTCGCCGTATAGCTTGATGCCCACCTGGGCTTTGACTCCCGAGAGCATGTGCGAGATCAAATGGGCCAACGGCTGCTCGACACTCACCACGATGCCAGGAATGTCGGCCAGCGCCTCGCGCAAATCTTCTAGAATAACTTCCCGGGCGCGCTCGGTATGTGGATTCAAGCTGGCAATAATTTCAGTGACATTGACGCCTTCAGCATGTTCGTCAAGTTCGGCTCGTCCGGTTTTGCGGACGAATGCCAGGAGGTCTTCGATTTGTTGTAGGCGTTGTTCGACCTTGGTCGAAATTTCGTTCGACTTTTGGAGCGATGTCCCCGGTGGCAGCAACACGTTAATTTGCACCGAGCCTTCGTTGAACGGCGGTAGAAAATCACTCTCCAATCGCGACATGGCCCAAGCGGCCAGCAAGACCATCGCCAGGGCCGCGACCAGAATCGGGCCAGGCAGGCGGAGACTCCAGCCAATGACGGCGCCGGCCAGTTGCTTCAGGCCCCGCAACACGGCCCCGTCGCCTTCGTGTGCCGAAAACCGATCTGCCCACAAAATGGCAGCCCACAACAAGGGTGCCACAATCACGCCTATCGCCGCGTGTGTCCAAATTCCAGAGGTTTGGAGCCATTGGGCCATGCTGTCGAGCCCTAGAACTGGCAGCAGCGCTGGCAGCCCGACTTTGGTTAGCCCGAAGACGATCCCCAGGGACAACAGCCCGGCCAGCGGCGGCCAAACTTTTCGCTCGGCCAGTAACCAATAAGAAAGCACTGGCGTGAGCGTCAGCGACACGACGAGCGAGGAGACAATCGACACGATATAAGCAACCCCCAACGGGGCAAAGAGCCGCCCTTCCATGCCGCTGAGCGCGAACAACGGCAGGAAAACCAACACCACGATCATCGTGCCAAAGACAATCGAATTGCGAATTTCGACACTGGCCTGAAAGACAACTAGCAAAGACGGTTTAGGGCGTTCGCTACGGCGATTTTCCTGCAAGCGACGATAGATGTTTTCGACGTCGACGATGGCGTCATCGACCAGCTCGCCAATCGCCACGGCCAAGCCGCCCAGCGTCATCGTGTTGATCGAGAGTCCAAATGCCTTGAAGACAATGCCTGTGACCACGATCGACAGCGGGATCGCGGTGAGCGTGATCAAGGTGGTTCGTAGATTCATCAAGAAGAGAAACAAAATGACCACGACCAGAATTCCGCCATCGCGAAGGGCTTCGACAACATTGTCGATCGCCAGGTCAATGAACACTTTTTGTTGATACAATTCAGGCTGAATGCGAAGATCGCCTGGCAGCGACCGCTCAAGGTCTTGCAAGGCACGGATGATGTCGTTGGTAACGCGCCGCGTGTCGGCCCCCGGTTGTTTGTTGACCGTGAGGGCAACGGCCGCGCCGCCGGAAAACGTATCGTCGTCGCGGCGGATGAAGGCGGAGCTATCACCTCGTTTGACTTGGGAGCCTTCGACCACTCGGGCGACTTGTCCCAACAAGACCGCCTGACCATCGCGGAACTTGACCACCAGCTCTTCGAGGTCGCGTAAGGTTTTGATACGTCCCAGGGCTCGAACCAGGTACTCGTTGGGGCCTTGTTCGTCGAGATAGCCGCCGGTCGAGTTCTGATTGCTTTCACGGACCGCGGTTTCTACCTCGTGCAGGCTCACCCCATAGCGTCGCAGCGAGCCAGGGTTCACCAGCACTTGAAACTGCTTGCGGCCACCTCCCATCACGAATACCTGAGAAACGCCGGGGATGGTGAGCAAGCGCTGGCGCACGGTCCAATCGGCAATCGTGCGCAACTTCATTGGCGATGTCTGGCTCGCTTCGCTCCACATGCCAATCACCATGATCTGGCCCATGATGGAGGAGATGGGGGCGAGCTGGACTTTTGCCCCCTCTGGCAGATGTTCGGCCGCCAAGGCCAACCGTTCGTTCACCACCTGACGATCGTTGTAGATATCGGTGCCATAGTCAAATTCGACATAAATGATCGACATGCCGATGCCTGAGGCCGAGCGTACTGTCTGGACGCCTGCCGCCCCGTTCAAAGCCGTTTCGAGCGGAAAGGTGATGAGCGTTTCCACTTCCTCCGGGGCCAGCCCGTGTGCTTCGACGATCACCGTTACCCGAGGACGGTTCAGGTCGGGAAACACATCAATCGGCAACTGCAACAACTGCCAACTGCCGTACAGCGTCAGGAAGCTGGCCCCAGCTGCGACCAGCAGGCGTTGTGTTAGCGCGAAGCGAATGATGGCATTGAGCATGGTTGGTCGGGGTCGAGGGTTTAGGGTTTAGAGGACGCGCTGACGCGTTGCTTCGTCTTTGGAAATTGGGGATTCCTTGTTGGATATTGGATATTCTTCTGCGGTGTAGGAAGAAATGTCCAATATCCAACAAGGAATATCCAACGATTCAAGTAATCCAAACGCGTCAGCGCGTCCTCTCGCCCCTCTCAATGGCTGTGGCCAGCGTGGGGATCGACGCCGCCTCCGGATTGGTTCTTCAGCGCCAAGTGCATTTGGTAAGCCCCTTGGGCCGCGATGATCGCCCCGGGATAAAGCGAACCGTCATTAGCAATCACGATCTGATCTTGATCACGATCCTCGATGTGGACCTCGACCCGATCGAAATGGTCTCCGTTCTGTTGGAAGACGAATGCTTCTGCGCCTTCTTCGACCACCGCGTCGACTGGCAAGACAAGCCGGTTGTCTAACTTTTCTAGCGGGATCCGCACCTCAAAACGTTGGCCTGGCTTGTATTTCCAGCCGATAAACCGGCGGCCATCGACTTGCTGATCACGGATGATCTGGTTGGGCAAATCAACGTAGAAGTGGAAGGCGCGCGACTCCGCTTCGACTCGGTCCGAGAGATAGAGAATTTGCAGGTTTTCTTCCGCATCGCGTCTTTGGCCTTGGGTCATCAACACCGCGGATACCTGCCAGCCTTGCTGGAGAACGCGATTCAAATGCTCGGCATCGTCTTCGAACGCCTTCCCTTCGATATATAGATGAGCGTGATCGGCCAACACGCACAAACTGTCGCCTGCGTCTACCTGTTGGCCTGGTTTCACATTGAGCGTTTGCATGTTAAACAAGCAGGGCTGTTCTGAATTTTCAGCGCTGTCGGCGGCCACCGGTGCGGTGACCGTGAGTTGACGGAGCAAACTTCGCTGGTCTCGAATGGCCGTTACTTGGGTCTCGCTCAAGCCGTGCAGCAGCAGGCCTTCGCGCTGTGCGAGCAAGGCGGCTTCAATTTTCTGCTTTTCGTATTCTCGCTCGAGGATTCGTTTTCTGGCAATGACGCCATCGCTCACAGAATTGAGCCGCTCTAACTCGCGTTTGACCACGTCTAATTCCTGCACGCGTTGCAAGAATTCCCGCTGTGCGGTGACCAGATCCTCGTGGGTTAGCCGCAAATCAAATAACGGCTGGCCTGACTCGACCGCAGTGCCTTCGATCGCATAGACCTTTTTCACAACCCCAGTCATGGGCGCAGTCACTTGGAGCTGGGAACGGCCAGGACGTTCAACCACCATGGCCGGGACGGCGGTTGTCTTGGTAAAGGGCCGGGGCTTGACGACATAGGGCTGAAACCCAACGTTCCGCAACGATTTTTGGCTCAACTCCAAAGACGTGGCCGCATCGTGGCCAACGTGAGCGTGGCCGGCATGATCGTCGTGCGGCTTGTCGTTTGTCTGATCGCCAGGGCGACCGGCAGTTTGTCCATCACGCAGCAGGAACCAAGCACCGGTCGCCATGGCGACGACAAGCAACGTGAGCCCTAACTTGTGGATACGAAACGATTCGATGTCCATGGCCATCTCCCAACCACAAAAGAAGTGTTGTCCAGCTTGCTACGGTTTCGCGCGCGGAGATCAAGCTCCAAGCCGAGCAACCGTGTGGTCTCTCAGTGGCTGTAAAAGCGCATTGCGACAGCCACGCAACATCGACCAGCGGGAAGAGAGAATCAAATCAGCAGGATTTGATGAAGCAAATGCGCGCGCACAGGCAGCCCGGCGCCAACGGCCCGGGGCATCCGTCGCGAGGCGTTCGCAGGCCAGGCAACCTGGCATGCGGCCTGAGTCATTGCCGAGACACAGGCAACCGTTGAGCTTTCAGACAACCGCTCAACCCCGGTAACCCCTCGCGCCAACCCCATCACACAACAGCCGGCGTCTCCATGGTGCTCACTTGGCGGCTGAGAATCGTCTGCCCCGCCAGAGTGCTCGGCATGTGAATCAGTGGCGTGAGCAGCCGCGTGGTGGTGCAGGTGTCCAACATGGCACCCTGCAACGTGTTCGCCAGAAGCTGCTTGGTCGGCGTGATGATCGCATCCTAGGGCCAGGTGGGCCACGAACACGATCGAGGTCGTAATGCGAATCAATAGGTCCACGCCAATGGCTCCGAGTGCAGAAACCTCATGCCAGTATGTCAATGATTGCTTGTTCCCCAAGTCAGGTCAAGTCCAGCCAGGAGAACGGGTGCAGTAACGGATTGTGGTCGTTTCAGCCCGTGTCCTAGAATTCTCTCGTTCCCAAGCTCTGCTTGGGAACGCTCTGTTTTTGAAGCTCTGCTTCC
>JANQPJ010000183.1 GCA_028289525.1 Pirellulales bacterium | reverse complement strand
CCGACGCGCAAGCGAGGGAATTTGAGTGGAACGTCTTCCCTCGCTTGCGCGTCGGGCTTGTATTGTCTTCAAAAGTGGCGCTATCCAGACGGAACGCTGCGCGAAAATCCGTAGCTCCCATTGCCCGGCGACGAAGTCTCCAGCGCGTCAAATCCTAAATCTCAAATTCCAAATCAGAAATCCAAAAGCCGGGGGCCATCAACCGGCCGGCAAGCTCGCCAACAGACAGCCCAATCCCAAGGGGTCGTCAGGATCGCAACGCAGCAGCGTCTCTAACACCTCACGGGCCATCGCCGGTTTGTCCAGCTGCGCCAGACAGTGGGCCAGTCCTTTGCCAGCTTCGAAAAACGCTTGATTTGCCGGACGCTGATAGGCAACTGGCGTTGGCAGGTCTTGACGTCGCAGCGCCGTGAGGCCCAGTTGATAGGCATAGCCAAAATGGCCTCGGGCTAATTCCAGATCTTGATCTTCGCTCAACGCCAATTCGCCCAACAGCCGGTGGGCCGCGATAAAATCGCTACACTCCTGCAGCAGCCAGCGCAACTCGTCGATCGCAATCTCTGGTTCTCCACCGTCCAGCATCGCCTGGACCTCTTCCAGGTCTTCGGCCCGATCGAGCGCACAACGAGGATGAACCAACTCCCAACCAACCTGATCGTCGACATGGCGCACACGAAGCGTGCTGCTGATCGGCCCGTTGGAAAAATGGCGCTGTCGACCAGAGTCGTCGGGTTTTGAATGTTTTGAGCGTTTAGGCAAGAGAGAGTCGAACTTAGGAGCATAGCAAACACGAATTGAACGGCCGACCAATTTGGCCAATCGAGACAGCCTAATCGACGTCTTCGCAGACGTCTAGCCATTTCAGTCTAAGAGGCCGAGGAACCGAAACGCGAAACAAGGAGACTTTTCGTTTCGCGAGCGGTCACCGACCGCTGCTTTTACTCAAAAAACAGCTCGCCAATTCGCCCAGGTCTCAGGGGTTGAGTACCGTTGGCCTACGGCGCTACAATCATCAGTACGTTTTCTGGCAACCTCACACGTCCTCAGCCTGGCATGGCAGCAAACCCCCGATGACCTCCGAGCCGACCGGCCCATTCTTCACCACCGAGTGGAAACAACGATTTCGCCGCCGGTTGCGCACTTGGTACCGGCAGGCCGCTCGAGACCTCCCTTGGCGGGCAAGCCGCGATCCTTACCGGATTTGGGTGAGCGAAATCATGCTGCAACAAACCCAGGTGGCCACGGTCGAAGGTTATTTCAAGCGATTTATCGATGCGTTTCCGGACGTGCAACGTTTGGCCGCGGCCGACGAGCAGCAGGTATTACGCCTTTGGGAAGGTTTGGGCTACTATCGGCGGGCTCGCCAAATGCATCAGGCAGCCCAACAGATTATGGCCGACCACGGTGGTCAACTCCCGCAAACCGCCGGGGCCTGGCGACGGTTGCCAGGCGTGGGCCGTTATACGGCCGGGGCGATCACCTCGATCGCGTTCGATGCCCGCGAGCCGATTTTAGAAGCGAACACCATCCGGCTCTTAGCCCGACTGCTCGTATTGCGCGAGCGGCCTACGCAAGCAGTCGCCCAACGCAAGCTGTGGGCCGTCGCTGCCGAGCTACTGCCGAGAAGCAACGTGGGCCAATTTAACCAGGCCTTGATGGAGTTGGGTTCGCAGATTTGCACCCCTCGCAACCCTCGGTGCGATGCATGTCCGGTTGCCCCGTTGTGCGAAACCCGAGAGCGTGGCTGGCAAGCCAAAATCCCTGTGGCGACCGAGCGGCCGAAGACCACTCACGTGTGCGAAGCGGCTGTTGTGGTGTATCGCCGTGGCGAGGTGTTGCTGGTCCGTCGAGGGGAAGACGAGCGCTGGGCCGGCCTGTGGGATTTTCCGCGATTTGCAATCGACGATCCCGACCACCAACAACTCGAGGAACATCTGGTGGCCGGTGTGCGCCAAGCGACGGGAATGCTGGTCGAACCACTCGAACGTTTGACCACGATTAAGCACCCGGTGACACGCTACCTGATCACGCTGGAATGCCATGCAGCCAAATACGTACGTCGTGCCCAAGCGAAACGTTCGCTACCAGAGATGCAATGGCTGGTCCCTCAGAACTTGGAAAACGTTCCACTTAGCGCCACCGGCCGGAAGCTAAGCCGGATCGTGGCGAAAAGGTAGAAAGAGGTTTTTAGTTGTTAGTTATTGGTTGTTGGTTGTTTGAACCACATCACCACTCACCACCCACCACTCACCCCCTACCAAAAGCTAACTCTCCGGCCAAAGCTGGTCGATCGCCGCTCCGATGTCTGCTTGGCGCATGAGTGTCTCGCCGACCAGCATTGCGTCGACCGAGGCGGCTTGGAGCTGCCGCACGTCGTCGCTCGTGCGAATTCCGCTTTCGCTCACGAAGACCGAGTCGGCCGGCACCTGTTTCCTCAGTTCCAGCGAGTGGCCTAAATCGACCTCGAACGTGTGCAGGTTGCGATTGTTCACCCCAATCAAAGTTGCCCCGGCCGCCAGGACACGCGGCAGGTTTGCCGGCTCATACAGCTCGACCAACGGCGCCATGCCTAGCTCGATTGCTAGGTTGTGCAGCCCACGCAACTGGCAATCGTCCAAACATTCCGCAATCAGCAACACGGCGTCGGCCCCTGCAGCCCGGGCTTCCCAAAGCTGATAGGCGTCAAGAATAAAGTCCTTGCGCAATACCGGTAGGTCGACGGCCTGGCGCACCTGGCTCAGGTACTCCAGCCGGCCTTGGAAATAGTGCTCGTCGGTCAGCACGCTAATGCAAGCTGCCCCGTGCCGCTGGTACACCTGGGCAATCTCGATCGGGTCGAAATCGTCGCGAATAACTCCGGCCGAAGGGCTGGCCTTTTTGACTTCGGCAATCAGCGCGACCGGCCGACTGTCGACCAATGCTTGAACAAAGTCTCGTGGCTCTGGAGCGTGTTTGGCAGCCTGGCGCAGCTCGTCCTCTGGTCGCGCACGACGAGCCTGCGCGATCTCGTCGCGTTTACGAACAACAATCTCTTCCAGAATCGTAGACAAAGGAATTTGGGATTTCTGATTTGGAATTTGGAATTTTACACGCTGGCGCGTTTTGAATTACCTGGATCGTTGGACATTCCTTGTTGGATATTGGACATGATCCCTTTGCGTCAAAGAAGAATATCCAATATCCAACAAGGAATGTCCAATTTCCAAGGACCAAGCAACGCGCTAGCGCGTCTCCCTCCACCCTCGACTCTTCACCCTCCACCGCGTTTAATGCTTGAAGTGTCGGCGGCCGGTAAAGATCATCGGCAAACCGTGCTGGTTACAGGCGGCAATCACCTCGTCGTCGCGACGCGAACCGCCTGGCTGGATCACCGCCGCCACGCCGGCCGCGGCGGCTTGGTGGATCGAATCATCGAACGGAAAGAAGGCGTCCGAGGCCAGCACGCTGCCCGACACGCGATCACCGGCCTTGCGAATGGAAATCTCGACCGAATCGACTCGGCTCATCTGGCCGGCCCCCGCGCCAATTAACGATCGTTCTTTGCACAGCACGATCGCGTTCGACTTCACGTGGCGGCAAATTTCCCAAGCAAACCGCAACTCGGCCAGCAAACGGTCGTCGACCTTCGCCTCGGTCACAGTTTGCCATTCGCCTTCCGGGTCGGCCAGACAGTCAGGCTCTTGTACCAACAGGCCGCCGTCGATCTGCCGGGTTTCAAATCGTTCTCGGCAGGCGTTTTGTTCGCCGAGCTTCAACAGCCGGACGTTGGCTTTCCATTTTGGCTTGGTGGTTAAAATCTCGAACGCCTGGGGCGAAAAGTCGGGAGCGACGATCGCCTCGACAAACCGGCCTGGCTCGGCCAGCACTTCGGCCGTGGGGCCGTCGACTGTTTGGTTGAAGCCAACCACCGAACCAAACGCGCTCACCGGATCGCCGTCAAACGCCAGTCGGGCTGCCTGATCTAAGGCGCTGGCCGAGGCCGCGCCACACGGGTTGTTGTGCTTGATCACTACGGCCGCCGCGTCGGAGAGCGAACGGGCAATCGACCAGGCACTATTCAGGTCAAGGTAGTTATTGTACGAAAGCTCTTTGCCGTGCAGTTGTTCGGCTCCCACTAGGTTGGGCGCCGTGGCGTTTGGGTCGGCATACAAGGCCGCCTGTTGATGTGGATTTTCGCCATACCGCAACACCGTCTTCAACTGGTAAGAGGTTGAACGCGTGGCCGGGAATTTTTGAGGTTCTTGGTCTGAACCGTCCAGCCCGGCAAAATAATCGGCAATCGCCCGATCGTAGCAGGCGGTATGCTCGAAAGCCGCGGCGGCCAAGTCGCGTCGCAGCTCGGGCGTCGTCGTTCCCTGGCCGGCGACCTGTTCGAGAATCACGCCATATTGTGAGGGGGCGGTCGCCAGGGTGACAAACGCATGATTCTTGGCCGCCGCGCGGACCATGGTGGGGCCGCCAATGTCGATCTGTTCGACCGCTTCGGGGAACGTCACTTCGGGCCGGGCAACCGTTTCGCGAAACGGATAAAGATTCACGACCACCAGTTCGAAGCTGACGATGCCGTGCTCGGCGAGCCACTCCATGTCGGACGGCACATCATGGCGGCAGAGAATTCCACCGGCCACTTTGGGATGTAAGGTTTTCAGCCGACCGTCCATCATCTCAGGAAACCCGGTATAGGCCGAAATCTCCTCGACCGCCAAGCCAGCCTCGCTCAAATGGCGATAAGTTCCGCCGGTGCTATAAATCTTCACCCCAGCTTCGACCAGCCCTTGCGCCAGTTCGACCAGTCCAGTTTTGTCGCTCACGCTAACGAGCGCGCGCTCAATCCTCGGGCAACTCATAACCATCCTTCTACAGCTGTTTCCAAACACGATAGGCCAAGGGCAATCTACCACGCTCCCCAACGGGCCTGCAAGCCTTGGGGACAGGAGGACTGCAAAGTCAACGGTTCTACAAAAACAGCGGTCGGTGGTCGAAGCGCGAAACAGGAAAACCTAGCCGTTTCGCGCTTCGACCACCGGTCGCTGATTTTTCAAAAGAGACGACTTTGCAATCCTCCTGGCCTTGAGGAATCGGGCTCAGGGCAAATCAGTTTTTCAAGCTAGGGAAATACAAGCACGAAGCGCAAGCGAGTGAATTTGGTTGTAAAGAGTTCACTCGCTTGCTCTTCGTGCTTGGACTGGTTAAGTATTGGAAATATGTTCTAGGGACAACAAGAGATTTTACGCGAGGATGTGCTAGGAACGATCCTGTCATACGAGAGACCCTAGCCGCGACGCAACGCGTCGCCGGGAGAATTAGAACAAGGCCGGCCCCACGCTAAGCGGCCAGCAGTTCTTGATAGACCCCTTCAACCATGTCGGGATCAATCTGATCGGCTTGCCCGCTGGCACCGGCCAGTAAGGCCAGTTCGGCCAATTGTGCGACGCGACGGGGAATGCCTTGGCTCAGTTCGCAGATTCGCAACACCGCTTCGTCGGCAAAGGCCGGGCTGGTGCGGCCCACGCGGGCGAGGCCAGCCTCGATGAACTGCTTGGTTTCGACCGCGTCCCAAGGCGCTAGATCGACACGCAACATGGCCCGTTCGAGCAAACGGCCATCAATCTGAGCAAGCGTATCGCTGGCGGCCGAAAACACGATCGCCAATCGAGCGTGTGCGGCTCGCGGGCCATGGGCTAGACGAATCACCAGCGACTGCACTTCGTCGCTGGCCTGATCGACATTGTCCAGCAGCAGTGCGCCAGTCGTTTGGGTATAGCGAAATTCGCCCAACCGGTCGGTTACCTGGCGCCACAGTTCCACGTGGGTGGCCTGTCGTCGAACCGGCACGCCCCACTGCGTCGCGAGTTGCCAAAGCAAGTCGGGTGCGTCGATCCCGGCTAGATCGACCAAGACGACCGGGGTGCCTTGCTGGGCAAGCTGATCGCGAAAGACCGCCAGCAACCGCGTCTTTCCGATCCCAGAATGGCCCAACAGCAGGCCGCTACGTCCAGCATGTTCGACCACAAATCTCAGCCGGGCGAGCGCCTCTTCTCGAACCGGCCCCGTGTAGAACCCTTCGGTCCCATCGAGATCGCCGTAGGGTGCCGAGCGGAGTCCCCAGTAGGCTTCATACATCGCTCGCTCCTGCTCCGCTGGCTATTTGATCCAGGACAAATTTGTTGGGTGGATGCTCCCGTCTGCTGGTGTAATCGTTATAATCTCCTCTGAAACTTGAGCCGCTCCGCAGGAATCGGGCTGTGAATCAACGCTATTTTATTGAGTCGCCCGTGGTCGATCGCCAGGCCACCCTGGATGGCGCCGAAGCCCATCATCTGCTGCATGTGATGCGAGCCAGGCCAGGCACCGAGGTCACGCTGTTCGACGGCAGCGGTCGAGAATGGACTGCTCAAGTGGCCACGACAAGCCGCTCTCAGGTGGAACTCGAGGTGCTCACATTGCAAGCAGTCGACCGCGAGCTGGCATGCCCTCTGGTGCTCGGCATCGCCCTCCCTAAAGGAGATCGGCAACGCTGGCTGATCGAAAAGGCGACCGAACTGGGCGTCACCCGACTCGTGCCGCTCGTCACCACCCGAGGCGTTGCCCAACCGACCGGCTCGGCCCAAGATCGTCTGCGGCGTTGGGTAGTCGAAGCCTGCAAGCAATGTGGCCGTAATCGGTTGTTGGAAATCGACCGCCCGACAAAATTTGGCGACTATCTTGAACAAACCTCGGCCGAGGCCCTGAAGATCCTGGCTCATCCCGACGGCCAGCTTCACTTTCCCGAGCGTGACGAACCCACTAGGCCGGTCTATTTGGCCGTGGGCCCTGAGGGAGGCTGGACCCCCGAGGAAGTTGCCCTGGCTTGTTCGGCCAACTGGCAAAACATCGCCTTGGGGCCACGCATTTTGCGGATTGAAACCGCTGCCCTGTTGCTAGCAGCCTGGGTACAAGCTTAGGGCAACTCGCTCGATTGCCAGACAGACCTGCTTGGACAGTCGAGCGCTTTTTCTGTTTCGCGCTTCGACCGCCGGTCGCTGCTTTTTGCTGGTTTCTAAGCAAAGCTTGGAAGCAAAGAGTTCAAGCAACGAGCATCCGAAAAGATTTGAACGCCCCAGAAAACCGAGAAATCAACAAAAAATCCAAGAAACACAAAATTTGTCTAGGCATTTATCTGGATTCAACAAGCAGTGAGACGGTAAAATCACACGATAAGCTGTCCCGCCTTTCGCGACGCGTGTGCTGGCCACTCGCTCGCTGACACAACCCCAGGTGTCCAGTGTTTTCCAGTTTTTCCATCAGGTGCCTGTTTGCGCTCACGTTGCTCGGCCTGTTGGCCTCAGCCGGATGGGCCGAAACCGACCGGCCATCGCGAAAGCGTGTCTTGCACGCAGCGGTTCAAGCCGGCGAGCCGTTTTGGCATCAGGTCGCAACTGGTCAGCCGAATCCTCAGGTTAGGGTCCGCGAGGTTTTTTCCTACGCTTCGACGTTGTGTCAGGCACGCCAGTACAGCGAACGCTTGCCTCGGCTATTGGAATTGGCCACGGCGGCTCAGGATCGTGAGGTCGATAGTCCAACGTATGGAAATTTTCGTTGGAGCCTGGGTGACCGTCAGGTAACCGATCAGAACGCGGTAGAGTTTTGTGTGCCAGATGCGGTCGATTGGTGGTATCAGCAGCAAGCCTGGATGGCGGCAGGAAAAGCAGCGGTCGGTGGCCGCTCGCGAAACTTGCGTGCTCAGGCGTTTCGTCAGCAGTTACAGGCTTTGCTCACACGTAGTCTTGCCGCCTGCCGGCGGCATGTCGTGCGACCAGAGTATACCAATGTGGCGTTGCTCAATGCCGGCAACCTGATTGTGCTTGGGGAACTATTGGAGCGTTCGGATGCAGCTCAGGAAGGTTATCAACGGCTCGAAGCAGTGGCTTGCTCTACCTGGGAGCATGGTACCCGAGAATACGGCAGCCCAACTTATTACGGAGTGAACCTTGACGCACTCCACTTCATTCACGCCTATGCCCAGCGGCCAGCAGGTCGCCAACTGGCGCAGGCGATGTTGGAACTGTTGTGGACTGACATGGCGCTCAACTGGTTTCCCGGGCGAGAGTGCTTGGGCGGCACGCATAGTCGCAGCTACAACTTTCTGCAAGGGCGGGGAGGCGTCGATCGTTACCTGTGGCGGCACGGTTGGGTGTCGTCCGGCTGGCTCCCGTCGAGTACCGCAATCGTGCATACCCGATCGAGCGACTTCACTCCTTCAGACCGTTTGCTAAATACTGCGAAGTCTCGGTTCCCTCGATTGGTGCGGCAATCCTGGGGGAGCCGTGCGTCGGAATCGAAAACCCATCTGCTTTACGACGATGTGACGTTGAGTTGTTCCGGCAGCTTTTTTGGACCGCAGGATGTGCCGTTAACGGTCGACTTGCCAGGCGATCGCCAAATGGTGCGTTGTTATTTTCTGCCTGACGGTCGAGGCGATCCGTACGGCGTCTGTCGCCAACCAACAGGCAAGGCAGGCCAACTGAAATCGCTTCATTTGTCGCCATTTTGGGCCGCCGCTCAACGTACCTGTGATGCGGTGGGGCTGGTTGTTTATCGGTCCGAAGATGCTCAACAGGCCAGTCGGCCCGCTTTACAAAGCCATTGGGTCGTGCCGCGCGACGTCGAACAGTTCCGCTTGCGAGGCCAAGTGGTAACATTTCCTGAAGAGCAGCCGACGACGCCACGTCAGATCGAAATCGGGATGCTCGATCCTTTGGTTCTGCGTTACGGTACGGCCGCTATCGGCATGCGAGTGCTGTGGTGCCAAGCGTCCGACGGCCGGCCGGCAACCGCGGCCCTGGTCGATGACGGCAACCCGTTCGGAGCACTCCGTTTGACGATCGACCACCACCGCGAGGATCTATCCGATCAGGCTGGCATGGCAATTTGGATTCGCGTCGGGAGTGGCCTGACAACGGAGCGAGGCTTTGTCCAATGGGCCGAGCAGTTCGAGGCTGAGAACCCGATCGACATTCAGACGAACGCCGATCAGGTTCGCTTTGAAGTGCCAGGCGTGGATGGACCGGTCGCGGTCCAGGCGACCGCGCCCTATTCGCGCGACAGTCGCGTTCAACTTACTCCGCTGCCCTCGGCGAGTGTGTTGGAACTCGATGGCCAGGAGATTGGCCGCCCGTTGCTGGAAGCAGCCCCAGCGGTGGCCGCCTATCGTGAACAGCGACACCAGACGCCGGTGGTTCGCGTGCCAGAGTCAGGCAACGTCTTGTGGGAAGCCGAGCAAGGCAGCTCCAGCCCAGGCATGCTTGCCCAGCAGGATTCCATCGGTGTTTATGTTTGGCACCCACCTCAGCCGGCATCGGGGCGGCCCACCGGCCAAACCATCTGGCCCCTGTCGGTCGAGCGAGCCGGGGCCTATTATCTCTGGGCCAGGGTATTGACGCCCGACGCCGAGTCCGACTCGTTTTATGTCGAGACGCGAAGCGATCGACACAAGGCCTCCGAAGCGGCCGGCATCTGGCACACCGGCCACAATCGCGTCTGGCGTTGGCGTCGAGTCACACTGGACGAGGCGTCTTCCCCAACAGCCTGGTGGCTCACGGGACCGGTCACCCAATTAGTGTTCCGCACGCGCGAAGCGGGAGCCAAGGTTGATCGTCTGTTCCTCACATCAGACGCCCAGGCAAGACCACGGTAGAGGAATTTTTGGCGCGCGAGCGATTGCCCAAAACGCTTTGTGGGTTTTGGCCGCTGGATTGACCAGTGCAGGATCCTAGAGCAGATTACCAAAATGCGTGCTGGTGTTTCGTCGAGAAATCCCGGTAAAAACTAAGTCGCGCCCGCCACGGTAAAAAGCAACTTGCTTTCGCAGCCGAGTCACAGACGGCTGCCTTGCGCCTAACGACCGTTTCGCCAAAAGTTGGCCAGGCGGAGCCACAGGCTAAGCAACAGCATCACGCCCACAGGGGCTGCAATGCCGAGCACTACGTAGGTTGGCCGCCCAACGCCACCGCGCTGAAGACCGCCAAACACGGCCGCCATCACCGCCATGAGCAGCATCAACATCATTAACATCCGTAGACCGAATTGACCTCGCGGTCGCGGCGGTGGTTCAGTGGGCGTAGGCATCGTCGATTATTCTACAAACAAACCAGAGAACCCTTGGTAAACTTTGCCGATTTTCTGGATTTTACGGATTCATGCAGTCGATCACTAGGCAAGAGAACACACACAGCCCGGCCGTCGGGCCGGTTATGATTTGCAAAAAGGTGATTACCATGAAGTTTTGTTTCCCGATCCTACTTTTGACCGTGGCGATGCTCAGCGTGGGCTGTCAGCATTTGCGGCCCAATTCGAGCCCTTGTTCGGATGGTCGCTGTGGTACGTGCGATGCCGACTCTGGTTGTGACCGTTGCGATGCCGGCGGCTGTGATGCTAGCGGCAGCTGCGGTGCTGGCTGTAGTACTGGCAGTTGTGCTGCTGGCGGAGCGTGCGGTGCCAGCAAAGCCAGCCAGGGAGGTCTGTTGGGATCGCTTGCCCAACGCAAGGCCAATCGGCCTGCTTGGCAGCACCATCGGCGTCCACAGCCGGCCGCCCAAATGGGCCCGGCTTCGCCGACGGTGGCCTATCCTTACTACACGACCAGGGCACCACGCGACTTTCTGGCCAGCGATCCGCCGAGCATTGGCCCCTAGAGCAATTTCGGATAATTCGTAGTCGTGTTTCGTCGGAAAATCCCGGCAAAAACTAGGTCGCGTCCGCTATGGT
>JANQPJ010000176.1 GCA_028289525.1 Pirellulales bacterium | reverse complement strand
ACCCGTCTCCATACCGAACACGGTAGTTAAGCTTTCAGAGCCGATGATAGTGCCAAAAGCGTGAAAGTAGGTATCGCCGGATTTTGTCCATCAAACCCTTCTCGGCCGT
Source organism: Pirellulales bacterium (assembly GCA_028289525.1). Taxonomy (GTDB): domain Bacteria; phylum Planctomycetota; class Planctomycetia; order Pirellulales; family JAGQOS01; genus JANQPJ01. The sequence goes on along the minus strand of JANQPJ010000176.1, from coordinate 6,128 downwards.
CCTGGCTGAGAAGGGTTTTTTTATTCCTCAAGACGCAGGAGTTTCACAATCCACCATGTATGAATACAAGCTCGCAGCGCTAGCAAGCAAAGATACAGCGTATTCCCTTGCTAGCGCTGCGGGCTTGTATGGGCGCTGCGAGTCCACTTCAGCCTAGCTCCTCTCGTTCCCAAGTTCTGCTTGAGAACGAACGTGTTTTATTGATGGCTGCGCGGCAAATGGCCCCTCAGGCAACCAACGGAAGCTTGTAGGCCCTGCTTAAAACCACGATGCGAGGGATCATTGTCTGCGCAACCTTCAATAGAAGTTCAGAGCTTTGGGGAAGCAGAAAAGCAGAGAGAATTTTTCTTATTGATTCCCCCTTGCCCTTTCCATTGAAAGTCCCTTTGTCGAATGACCTCGGAACTCTTGGCCTACATACGAGAAGTCGCTGGCGAACTGGTCGACGATCTGAATCAGGTAGAACTAGATGAGCACACGCGCGCGGCACATCAGGTTGCCCAGGCCATGGACAAATGTCTAACGAGTCTGGCCGCCACCGGACTGGTCGGTCGAGACAATCAATTGCCCTCAGGCGAACTCTGGAAAGTTGCCGGCCATCTGTTGCAAACCGGACCATTGCAACACCGTGCCCGCACCAAACCAAGCGGCTATGCCGGCGACGACATTCTGTTACGACAAATCCATCAGCACCAGATTTGCTCTCATCAACTGGGACGATTGTTCGACCAGTACTTTCAAAAACAAGATGCCCCGGAAGCGGTGCGAGGTCGGATTCAACTGGCTACCGAAGTCATCACCGCACATGCCCAACGACACACACAACCTACCTACCGAATCGTCAGCGTAGGAGCTGGTCCGGCCATCGAGGTTGAATTGGCCTTGCAATCTTGGCCTCATGACGCCGCCAACGTCCACGTGACACTACTCGATCTTGACCAAAACGCTCTTGATCGAGCCGCCCCAAGGCTCCAACCACTAGGCCTGAAGCAGCCGATACACTGTGTTCGAGAAAATCTGTTTCGTCTGGCAAGCCACCCAACAAAAGCTGCGTCGCTAACGAATGCTGACTTTCTCGCGTGTCTTGGTTTTTTTGATTACCTTGAACCAAACCATGCCATGGCGATGCTCAAACAGTTTTGGAAGTCGCTACGGCCTGGTGGGCAGATGTTAGTTGGTAATTTCTCATCGCACTGCCAAGCTCGACCGTATATGGAGTGGGTTGGCAACTGGTACCTTGTCTACCGTACTAGTGAGGAATTGCACGCCTTGGCAGCCAAGGCCGGTATCCCCGACGGCTGCTATCAAGTCCGTGCCGAGTCTCAGGGAATTAATCTGTTGCTAGAAGCAACCAAGCCGACCAGCTAGCCACCGGCCAAACCAGTTCCGACCCACTGCCCTCCTAAGCACTGTCTTAAAATCGTAGAAGGCGTGAAACACCAGTTTTGAAGTTGCATATTTCCTAGCTGAACTGCGTCATTTTATTGTGAATTCTTGGATGATGGCATTCGTTTCTGCGGGCTCGTCACATCGCAACCAGGGGTAAACAGAAGCTTACAACCCCCAAATTTGAATGTCATCGCCTACTAGAGCAATTTCGGATAATTCGTAGTCGTATTTCGTCCGAAAACCTCGGCGAAAACTAGGTGTCGTCCGCTACGGTAAAGAGCGACTCGCTCTAGAGCAGATTACCAAAATGCGTGCTGGTGTTTCGTCGAGAAATTCCGGTAAAAACTAAGTCGCGCCCGCCACGGTAAAAAGCAACTTGCTTTAGGCTCGATATAGGCCATTTCCCGCCCATACGGGGAGGGCATCTCTGACTGTTTCCCGCCAAGTTCGTAGCCTGGCTACCTCGATTTACTATCCAGAGCGCTCTACTGCATAGAATACTGAGAGAGTTTGCGTTTCAGGCTCACAGCAGATCATCCAGAGCGTGAATGGCCCCTGGAACCCTTGATTGGCGAAGACGAGAAACCCCGTAACACCCTACTTTAAAACAACTTGAGAGCAATCTGCCATCTCAAAAGAGTTCTACGTGGTTTTCTTTGCTAACTTTCCCTCCAGTCGTTGGGATAAGTGTAGCCAAACTATAAGCATCTAGCGCAGCTAGCAGTCTGCAATCAATTCGCCAATGAACACTTCACATCACGAATCTCCGCATAGCGACGAATCAGTCCATCTGGTGCAAAGCCTGTTTCTTAAGCACAGCAACAGCATCCGAGGGTTCTTGTTCGCGATTGCGGTCGATGAACATTCGGTCGACGATGCGATGCATTCGGCGTTTCTTGTTATCACTGCCAAAGCGGAACAGTATGACCAGGAAAGAAACTTTGTGCCCTGGGCTCGAGGGATTGCCAGAAACGAGTTGCTAAAAGCCATGAGTGCTCAAAACCGAAGGCCTGTGCTGCTGTCCCCAGCGGCACTCGACCTGCTGCAGCAAGACGTACCCAGCTTCGATGTCGACCCTGAGCGGATATCGGCCGTCTTAGAGTGTGTCGAAGAGCTTAGCCCTCGGGCCAAGCAGGCAGTTCTCTTGCGGTATCAGCAAGGCTTCAAGCCTCCGGAAATCGCTGGTCGCATGCATGTCAAGGTAGCCTCGGTGAATGTGATGCTTTCTAAATCGCGTGTTGCCTTGCGTCGCTGTGTCGAGTTCAAGCTGCGTAGGAGGGACGGTTGACGTGGGAGCTTTGCCTGTCCAGCATTTGATTGACCAATACTTCGGTGGCAATCCGACGACAGATGAAGTACGTCAACTGAATGAGATTTTGGTTGAAAGTGACGAGGCAAGGGGTGAGTTTTGGCATTTGGCAGAGCAGCATTATCAGATCTGGACTGCGGTCAATACCCTGCCGGCATCCGATTTATCCGACAACCCGTCGACAACAGCGGCCTCTACAGCAAGTTCACGTGGTTTGTCTGCTGGTTTCGGGGGGCATGTTGCTGATACCATCCAACACAGCATGCCGCTAACCTTGCTTGCTGCTTTGGTAATCACTGGTGCGAGTGCGGTTGGGTTACTGGGCTGGCTTTCGATTGGGCTCTGGCAGATGGCCTCCGTCTCTACGAAAGCAAAAGCACCAGCGGTTATGCGGCCGGAGATTGTCGCGAGAGTTATTCAGTGCGTCGACTGTGAGTGGGAGCCGACGTCACAGGCTGTGGCGCCCGGCATGTCGTTAAGAGCAGGACGACGATTGGAGTTAGCCTCGGGTTTTATTGAATGTCAGTACCAAAACGGCACGCGCATTATTTTGGAAGGACCAACCGAATTTCAGTTCCTCTCACCGCTGGCATGTCGACTCTCGCTCGGCAAGCTTACGGCGCGTGTCAATGCGAAAGGAACTGGCTTCACGGTCGAGACTCCCTTGGCCACCGTCGTTGATCTGGGAACCGAGTTCGGCGTTCAGGTAGCCTCCTCCCAGGCCATCAATCTGTTGGTTTACGAAGGTCAGGTGCAGCTAGCCCGAGTTGACGGCGCGGCCAACGAACCGCTCCGCTGGGTTCGCTATGAAGCAGGCCAGGGTGCACGGTTGACAAAAAACAGCAAGATCGTTCATAGCGCAGGCATAAGTGACAAGCACTTTACACGCACCTTGGCACAGAGCAAGCAGTCGACGGTGGCAGAAATCGTAGCCTATCACAACTTGCCTGGAGCGCCGGGCGGGCAAGCCGAGTTTAGCGGTTCCTATGGGATGGATTTCCGAGTCAATCGGCCAATTGAAGTCACACGCCTTGGGGTGTTCGACAGCGATCAAGACGGCTTGAAGCAAACCATCACGGCGGAATTGTGGAGCCGCGACGATCGAGGGACGATCAATGTACCCGAAGACGATCGCGGTCAAGAAAAAATTGTCTCGTTGCGATTTACGCCCGAAGAACCTGGTACATTGGTCGCTTCGAGCCGCTTTCTGCCGCTCAGCGAGCCTCTCAGGCTTGAGCCTGGTGCATACACCATCGTCGCTCATGGGTATGGTCGCGGCGAACATGCAGGAAATTATACACGTCCACCAAAACAGTTTCGTCGGCTAAACGACGGTGGCCAAGCCATCTCGTTTGTTGGTCGGTCGCGTTATGGTAATCCAGCCGGGCAGTTTCCGCTCGTAACAGTTCCGCACACACCAGTCAATCAATTCAGTGCTGGGACGTTTGCGTTCCAGGTCGTGGAGCCTGACAAGGCGATCGTGCCGGCTCCTGAGCGATCAACAGAAAAAACAGAAATAGACCTTTTGCCGTAGAAGAACAAAGGAGCTAAGTCGGCCGGAAAATATGCTTCATGCAGGGCGGGCGCTAAACGCCGCTCAGCATCGTGAGGACAAACGGGTCGCAGTTGGAACAGGTGTCCCCCCCTCCACAGAGTATAAAGGGGGCTGACAAATCAAAAGGAAGAGTATCCTGTAATTTCGAGGGAGAGGTCAGATAAAAAGCCATTTAAAAAATGGCATATATGCTGTATCGAGTCTAGGAAGTAAACAAGCGTTTCGCTAAGCAATTTTTCATTTTTACTCGGAGTAAATAAGCATGATGGTTTCAACGAAAACTACCCAAACCCTCGTCGCCCTGTTCGTCGTCGCTTCGGTTGCCGTGTTCAGTCCCAATGCCCAAGCCACTTTGCTCAGCAACGGTTCGTTTGAGGCCGACGTACTCGCCGATGGCGGTTTTATTACAACTACAACTGACTGGAACGATGTGTTCGGAACCAGTGTTGCCTCCGGTGTATTCAATCCCACTGACCCCGCCATACCACCGGTTCCCGATGGTGTAAATGTTGCCTTTCTGAATAATCTCGGATTTCTATCGCAAACTCTCCCATTGGCCCTGTCCCCTGGTGATCAAATTAGGGTTACCCTGTCTGCCCGAAGTGTCAGCACGACTCTCAACGTCGACATTCGCACGCCTGGTAACGTGTCAATTCTAGACGGGGGTGCTGTAACCCAGGTGGTCACTGATAACACCCAGTTCACTACGTTCACGTTGGACCTAAACGTACTAACTGCGGAAGCGAGTCCGCTTCTCGTCCTCACGAATGCTGGCAACCAATTGCTACTCGATTCGGTCTCTGCGGTCACCTTCATCCCTGAGCCGTCGACTGGGTTGATGCTCGGCATGGGTCTGTTCGGCTTGGTAGCACGCCGCCGCCGGAATGGCCGCTGCGTTGGGATTTTAAGGAGCAAGGCTGACAACCAGCAGGAGACATTCAAGATGAAAACTAAGACCACCACCTTTTCCGCTCTGTTGGCTATCGCGATGGTTGCCGTGTTCAACTCCAATGCCCAAGCCATTTCGCTCAGCAACGGTTCGTTTGAAGCCGATGTGGTCGCTGACGGTGGCTTTACTACAACCACGACTGATTGGAACGATGTGTTCGCAACCAATGGTAACTCCGGCGTGCTGAATCCCACTGGTGCCGGCACGCCGCCGGTCCCCAATGGCGACAATATCGCCTTTCTCAACTCCAGCAGCTTAGGTAACCCAGGCGGCGGTGGATTTCTTACCCAATCACTGTCGGGGTCACTGGATGTGGGCGACCGGCTGATTTTCACTGTTCTGGCGAGACCTACTGGCGCAACCGAGACTTTGGGGGTCGATATTGCCACATCGGCCAACGTATCCATCCTCGTTGATTCGCCACAAATCACGATTCCAGCTTCGTCTACTTTCACAGAATTCCAGGTCGAATTGATCGTCGCGACCGCGGAAGCGACACCGCTCCTGGTTCTCACAAACGAGTTGAACTTCGGTAGCCAACTCCATTTGGATTCCGCCAGCCTGTCACTCATCCCCGAACCGTCGACCGGTTTGCTTCTCAGCTTCGGGTTGTTCGGGATCGTGATGAAACGCGGTCGAGGGTTGAGGGTGTAGGGTGGAGGGAGACGCGCTCGCCGCGTACGAACCATCACAAATTGCAAAACAAAACGGAAAGATAAGTCACGCGTTGTAAACACTGTGCTCGTGATTCCTAGCCGCGATGTAACACATCGCTGGACAGAGCAACGCATCTGAGAGACATGTGAACTCTGGGGTTTTCACTTGATTCGCACGTGTCCGGCGACGCGTTGCGTCGCGGCTAGGGCGCAAGAGCACATCGTTCACAACTCAGCATTCCTTGTTTCGAACATTGAAATTTCGAATTT
>JANQPJ010000170.1 GCA_028289525.1 Pirellulales bacterium | reverse complement strand
AGCAGCGACCGGCGGTCGCTCGCGAAACAAAAAACTTAGCCGTTTCGCGAGCGGTCACCGACCGCTGCTTTTTCGAAAAAACGACTTTGCAATTCTCCTGGGCCTTCGGCCAAAATCTTTCACTTCAGTCGGCTGAAGTGCTACCAATTTATCAATAATATTTCGTTGTCGGGCACCTTGCTAGTAATTTCTGAAGCCAGAGATCGTCAGGAAACGATGTCTTGTCTCTAGGAAACGTGTGGCAAGAGCAAGCCATTTTTGGTCAGGTCACTAAGCGCAGTTCAGACAGGTTTCTGCTGATTATTTTCGATTTGTTTGGTGCAGCAACATTCCAGGTAAGTTGGCAAGCTCAGCCATGTCTTCTAAAAAAATGGTTGCATTGATTGCGATTCTGTTGGTGACAGCAGGGTATGCGATTTCTCGATCGCCTGAACAAGCTACAACGCGTGCCACGGTTCCCCAGGAATATGTTCACACTGCTATTTTTGCAGGGGGATGTTTCTGGTGTATGGAATCGGCATTTGAGAAAGTTCCTGGCGTGATTGAAGTGAAATCTGGATACACAGGTGGTTCCACGGAAAACCCTACTTATGAAGAGGTATCGCACACACGGACTGGTCACGTAGAGGCTGTGCGGATTTGGTACGACTCACGACGGCTGACTTACAGTCATTTATTACAAGTGTTTTGGCGAAACATTGACCCGACGGACAACGGAGGACAGTTTGCGGATCGTGGCGATTCTTATCTTGCAGCGATTTTTGTTGGTGATGAAGAACAGCGTTTAGCTGCGGAAAGTTCGAAACAGCTGCTTGTCAACTCCAACCGATTTGATAAGCCGATTGTGACACCGATTCGGAAAGCAGCTCCTTTCTATCTCGCCGAGGAATATCACCAAAACTATTACAAAAAGCACCCCCTTCAATACCGCCTCTATCGCTACTCGTCTGGCCGAGATCGATTCATCGAATCGGTTTGGGGCGAGGGCCGCCACGATTAACTCAGACAAGCATGACAGCCTGCTAGGCGTTTGTTAGAAAACGGGATAAAGCCTGAATCGCCAGTTTTGAAGTTGCGCATTTTAGCCACGCAGTGGCAATCGTGAATCGTCCAGATCGTAATCTCTGGGTAATACAAGCCCGACGCGCGAGCGAGGGAATTTGAGTGGAACGTCTTCCCTCGCTCGCGCGTCGGGCTTGTATTTCCGGGAATTCACCACAAGATGACGCAGGCCAACTAGGAAATGCGCAACTTCAAAAAGCGCAAGCGAAGGAATCGGCTGTTGGAAGTGGAGAAATATCGCAAAAATTCCTTCGCTTGCGCTTCAGGTTTTCAAGCCTTTCTGTTGGACTTCGCGCTGTAGTACTAGTTTCAAAACCTAGCTTGGATGGCGAAATTCTGTAATCCTGTGTCGGCCTACGACCTCTGGAGAGACTACCTGCCCTGTCGGTTGATTGTCCGCGCAACCATGAATGGGGGCCTTGCTCGTGCGAATGGTTCTGCCGGTAGTGTGATTGATTCGTGGATTTGAGCAGACATCAGTAAGAGGAAAACGAAAGACGATGAACAGCACCGCACTCATCACCGGGGCGTCTTGTTCAGCCACTCGGCCACGTGTTGCCGCAGGTCTTCACAGGCGAGTTGCAAGCCGGCTGTCGGATTGTCAGGCATATGGTCTGGCTCACTCTCTGGCGTGATTTGTTCAGTGGTAGCGACCGTCTCGGCCGAGCCGACCAAAATCGCCTGTTGACCATCGTGAAAATGAGCCCGATTGCGGCCGGTCTCCTTGGAGCGGTAAAGCGCTTTGTCGGCCCGGTTGATGAATTCGGCAGCCGTTTCATTTTCCAGCACAGTGGCAACCCCGGCCGAAAACGTTACCTGAAGCGTGCGGCCAGGGATCGAAAACTCGATCGAACGGATTTTGTCGATCGCCTTGCAAACCGCGGTTTGCGCGTCGACTCCGACCGTGTTTGGCAACACCACGGCAAACTCTTCACCGCCAAATCTGGCGACCAAGTCCATTTCACGAAACGACGACTTCAGCAACTGCGCGGCTTGCTGAAGGACTTGGTCACCGGCCGTATGGCCATAGGTATCGTTAATGCTTTTGAAGCGGTCCAAATCGATCAGGATGATCGACAGTGGCGCGCCGCGTCGATGCCAACCGGCCAGCCGTCGTTCTAGATCGTCGTCCAATGCTCGTCGGTTGGGTAACCCAGTCAGTGCATCGGTCAGCGATCGAGAAAGGCAGTCTTCAATCTCGGCAGCTTGCTGCTTGAGTTGAATTTCGGCCGACGTGAGTTGGTCTTTGAGCTGTTGGTTCGATTGCACCATGTCACGAACTACCGAGAACACCAAATCGGTTACCTCGGTCGAATCTTGAGTGGGCAAGTTTTCAAGGGTTGTGCTCGCCGTATCGACCTGTTTTTGATAGGTGTCAACATCTTCAGCCATCGATCCGGCAAGCTGGCGAAGAAAGGCGAGCAGGTGTTGGGCTTTGCGTGATTCGCGTTGACTATCTCGGGCGTCACGATGTCGTAGCCACAAGCCGGTTCCAATGCCCAGCACCAGGTGGCTAAGGCTCAGTAAAACGCCGACGCCGATAAGGAAGGAAGTTGAACTCATGATAGGTAAATGTACGACAAAAACAGCGGTTTGACCGGATAAATGATCGCAAGACGCGCGTTTTGCGTGTCGATTACAACGGTTATATCGCCGGAGTTGACCCCGAGAATTGATCTGCCGTATCGTATGTGTCTGATGGCTCGTCTCCGTTGGTCTCTCGGTTTCTCTGGAAGGGTTGGTATGCGCCATGACAATCGTCGTGTTTGAAGATTCTCGGACGACCGGGCTCTATCCGATCACGGTTGGCCGGCCAGCTCTGGCAATCACCTGTGGCGGCTACCGGCTAGTCGACCATTTGCTCGGGCTCGGCGAAACTGTGAGGGCCAGTGTGCGACCCTACTTACGCTCGATTGTCGAAGTCGATTTTCCTGAGTTGGTGGGCCCGTTGCCGACGACAGGCAGCCTGATGTTGGTCAATGCTCGCTTGGTGCCAAGCATGCATGCCCGGCGCACATTGGCCCAGTTGCTTACCTGTGGCCAGACTGGGGTCGTGCGTCAGGGAGGCGATGTGGTCTTGGCGTTGCTCGACGTCTCGGCCGCCGAAGCGTTTGGGTCAGGACACCATGAGCGGATCGAGCGGTTGACGATTGACCAGCCTGACCTGCCAGTTGCTTGTGACTTGCCGCTCTTTGAGTATCCGCATGACGTGGTTCGCCAGCACTTGGAAATCATTGGCGAAAACTTGGAGCAACGCCTCCGCGAGCAGTCTTATCGAGAAGTTCGAGACGGAGTTTTTTTGGCCGCAGATGCTCATCTGAGCGAACCGGCCGTGACGCACACGCAAGCTGGGCCGGTGCTGATTGATCGCGAAGCGTCGATCGGTCCTTACTGTTTGCTGGAAGGTCCGGCCTATATTGGCCCCAAGGCGCGTGTGATTGAGCATGCGGCCATCAAAGATTGTGTTGCGATTGGCCACACCACCAAGATTGGCGGCGAAGTGGAAGCCTCGATCATCGAGCCGTTTACCAACAAGCAGCACCATGGCTTTCTGGGCCACAGCTATTTAGGCAGTTGGATCAACTTGGGTGCTGGTACCTGTAACAGCGACCTGAAGAACACCTATGGCCATGTGAAGATGGAATATCATGGCGAAAAAGTGCCGACCGGCATGCAGTTTCTTGGGGCGATCGTTGGCGACTATGCCAAGACGGCGATCAATACTGGAATTTTTACCGGCAAAACGGTGGGTGCCTGTAGCATGGTCTATGGTTTTGTGACCACGAACGTGCCGAGTTTTGTGAATTACGCCCGCCTGTTTGGCCAGGTGACCGCCACTCCGGTCGAGGTGATGGTTGCTACCCAGGCGCGCATGTTTGCCCGTCGCCAGATCACACAACGTCCGTGCGACATCCAATTGCTTCACGATATGTTCGATTTAACCCGCTCGGAACGTGAATTGGGTAGCGTCCCTCCAGAGCCGTTATCGCTCTAGTTTCGCGCTTCGGCCACCGGTCGCTGCTTTTCAGGAGTAGATGGCTTTGCCGCTCTCCTGGCCAACGACCAAGGCCCTTGAACGAAGTGGGCCAGATGAGGAGAATGGTGGAATCTGGCCCTGCTTGCCAGTTCAAGTTCCTAGTGCAAGTTGCACGGGACTATAGCGGTCGTGACTCTGGTTTTTCCGATGTTTCTCGACGAAACATCGCTACACAAACCTGAAGGCTGCTCTAGCAGTTAATCTCCAGCACAAGCGAATGGCGCATGACGTTTTCCACGGCTTATGGTGAAGGCCGGTTTGGCCTGTCGTTCGAGCTTTTTCCACCCAAGACGGCTCAGGGCGAAGAAGCGTTGCTTCG
>JANQPJ010000162.1 GCA_028289525.1 Pirellulales bacterium | reverse complement strand
GCGACGCGTAAGCGAGGCATTTCTGGCTGTTTTCCTCGCTTACGCGTCGCGCTTAGTGGGCCCTTAAACCTTCACCAATTTGAAAAACTGATTGGCCCTGTTTACCCCCTAGCCGCGACGCGTCGCCGGGGCCTCACAAAAACAAATGCCAGCGTCTACTAGCCAGCAGTGCGCGAGGTGTTCGTTACATCTTTTCGACCACGTCGATGCCCAACAACGCCAGACCCAGGCGAAGCGTGTTAGCCGTCAAATCGCATAACAACAATCGACTGGCTCGGCTCGCTTCGGAATCGGCTTTCAACACCGGGCATTGTTCGTAAAACGCCGAATAGCAGTCGGCCAGTTGAAACAGATAGCCGGTCAGTAAGTTGGGCCGCCGCTCGATGGCCGTCGCTTCGAGCGCTTCCGACAACCGCAATAGCTCGAGTCCTAAGGCCCGTTCAGCCGGATGTTCAAGTTGCAGGGCCTGGGGCGTTGCCCGCAATTGCTCAGCCGCCACGCCGCCTTTGGCAAAAATACTTCGCACACGGGCATGCGCGTATTGCATATACGTGGCCGTGTTGCCGTTCATGGCCAACATCTTGTCGTAGCTAAACACGTAGTCACTGGTTCGATTGTGTGACAAATCGGCATATTTCAACGCCCCCATGCCGACCACCTCGGCCACGCGTTGCCGTTCGGTTTCTGAAAGCTCTGGGCCGCCCGGCTTGGCATCGTCGTTCTCGCACACGACCTGTTTGGCCCGCTCGACCGCTTCGTCCAACAACGAAGCCAGCCCGACCGTATCGCCAGATCGGGTTTTAAACGGTTTGCCGTCTTCGCCCATCACGGTGCCAAAGCTCAGATGGGCTAGCTCGATTTGGTCGAATCCCCATTGACGAGCCACGGCGAACAGCTTTTCAAAATGTTCTGACTGGCGGAAGTCGACTACGTAGAGGATCGCGTCGGGCTGCAACTGCTCAACCCGATACTGGAGCGTGGCCAGGTCGGTGGTGGCATACAAAAACGCGCCATCCCGCTTGCGCACAATCATCGGAGTGTCGTGACTCTCCAGAAAGACGCAGATCGCTCCTTCGCTTTCGCGCGCCAAGCCACAGGCAATCAGGTCGTCGACCACCCCGGCCATCCGATCCTGATAAAAACTCTCGCCCAACGTCAAATCGAAGCAGACTCCCAGTCGCTCATAGGTTGCGTCGAGTTCTTCCAGGCAAGGTGGTAAGAACTCGTTCCAGAGTCGCCGGTTTTCTTCATCACCGGCGTGCAGGGCGGCCGTTTCGTCGAGCACTGCTCGGCCGATGTCCGGGTGTTCCTGGGCCAACGTCGCCAATTGGGGGTCGGTTTCCACGGACGCGATTTGCTGCTGGAGTTGTTGTTGCTGGTTTCGCAAATCGGCCAATCGGCCCTGAGCTTGACGGAGCGTTTTTTTGGCCTTCTTGTCTGATTGCTTGTCACTCAGCTCGGTTTCCAGGGCCGCAAAAGTCTTTTCCTGCTGGGCAAGTTTTTGCGCAAGTTCTGGTAACTCCCGGCGTTTGGTTTCATGGTAGTCGACCAGCACACGCACCAAACGATAGAGCCGGCCCAACTCGACAACCGGCTGGCTCGGATAGGCTGCTTGATCGAGGAAATGCTTGTAGCCGTAGATGATCATCCCAAATTGGGTGCCCCAGTCGCCAAGATGATTGTCGCTGGTAACCCGATGCCCTAGGAATCGCAATACCCGGGCCAAACAGTCGCCGATGACGGTCGAGCGAATATGGCCCACGTGCATCGGTTTGGCGACATTCGGGGCTGAGAAATCGATCACCACATGGCGCGGCTGCAGGCTGGTTGCTACGCCGAGTCGCTCGGGATCGGCAACCGCGGCGCGGAGGGTATTGGTAAGCCACTCGTCGCGCAGCCGAAGATTGATGAACCCTGGACCGGCAATTTCCGGCTTTTGGCACAAGTCGTCTACTTCGAGACGATTGACAATTTCCTCAGCCACTTCGCGGGGCGGACGTCCGAACCGTTTGCCCAAAGGCATCGCGCAATTGGCCTGATAGTCGCCAAACTGGGCCCCTTGGCTCGGGCGAACCATAGCGACCAGCTCGTCGACCGGGTCGGCCCAATCGGCCAGAGCTTGGGCAAACCGGTGGCGTAACTGCAGCAGAATGTTCATCGGGCTAGGCAGATCCTTCTGCGCTTCGGGGGAAAACGGCTTACGGCTCGTGCTGACGCCATTCGGGAAGCGGCACCGAGGGGGCCTCGGACCACAAAGAGTCGAGTGCGTAGTAAGCCCGGGTTTCTTCGTCAAACACGTGGATTACCACGTTGCCATAGTCGAGCACAATCCAGCGGCTTTCGCGATAACCTTCAATGCTCAGGCGGGTGTCGCCCAGTTCATCTTCGAGCGTGTGGTCAATCTCCTCGCTGATCGCGTGGAGCTGACGCCGGCTGTTGCCTGTGGCCAGCACAAAATAGTCGAAGATCGGGGTCAACTCGCGCATGTCGAGCACCACGATGTCGCGGCCCTGGTTTTCCCAGGCGGTACGGGCCGCAGCCAGGGCCATTTGAAGGCTGCGGTTAGCCCGCGTGTCGCCAGCGAGCGTTTCGTTGGTAATAGCAAGCTCCACCGAATTTTTCCTCTTGTCGAAAACGAATGCTCGCCTATTGTACAACACAGACTAACCCTTGTCAGCGGTCGACAGGCTGCTGGTCAGGGCCAATCAGCTTTTCAAGCTAGGGCAATACAAGCCCGAAGCGAGTCGCTCTTGACCGTAGCGGACGACACCTAGTTTTCGCCGAGGTTTTCGGACGAAATACGACTACGAATGATCCGAAATTGCTCTAGTGACCGAGGAGGTTCTCTGTGATGGGAGATTGGATTGAAGTTGGAAAACGAGCCCCTGCCTTCACGCTGGCCGATGCCGACGGTGAAAAAGTGCGATTATCCGATTTCCAAGGCAGCCCGGTGGTGATTTACTTCTACCCGAAAGACGATACGCCTGGCTGCACCAAGGAAGCCTGTGCCTTCCGCGACCAGCACCGAGAATTGAAAAAGCTGGGGGCGGTCGTGCTGGGAATCAGCCCCGACGACTCGGAAAGCCATGCCCGATTTCGCGACAAATACGACCTGAACTTTCGCCTGCTGGCCGACGTGGGGCACAAAATTGCTGAAAAATATGGTGCCTGGCGCGAGAAGAACATGTATGGCAAAAAGTCGATGGGCATTCGCCGCAGCACCTATTTGATCGACTCTGCTGGCAAAGTCGCCAAGGTCTGGAAAGCGGTTAAGGTCGACGGACACGACCAAAAAGTGCTCGAGGCGCTCCAGGCGCTCTAAGGCCCCGGCGACGCGTCGCGTCGCGGCTATTTTCCAACGAATGACGAATCGCTAACAGGGATCACTTTGCTAGAAGTCCCTAGC
>JANQPJ010000157.1 GCA_028289525.1 Pirellulales bacterium | reverse complement strand
GCATGGCCCATGCCGGCAAGAACACTGGCGGCTCGCAGTTTTTCCTCACGTTTGTGCCCACGCCCCACCTGGATGGTCGGCACACTGCCTTTGGTCGTGTGATCGAAGGCATGGACATCTTGGCCAAGCTCAAACGCCGTGATCCCGACGCACCGAGCAAGCCCGACGTGATCGAGCAGGCCACGGTGGTTCGCAAGCGCAACCATGCTTACCAACCGCAGACGCTGCCGGCCAGACGTTAACGCGGGGCCGGCGAAAGAAGTCAAATTCCCATCTGCCCCAGCAGATCGACCAGCCGCCGCAGCGTGCCGGCGATCGTGGGATGCGACTCTTCGAACTGGAGTGTGGCGTTTTGCAACGGGTCGCCGAGCGACGACTCGCCAGCGGCGACTTCTTGTCGCTCAAGCGCCGCCTGGATATCGGCAACGGTGCCTTGCAATTGGGCCACCAACGCCGAGTCGATCTGTTCGGCGGCTTCTAGTTGCTCGTGCAACTGGGCCAGAGTTTCCTCAAGTGGTTTCTGGGGATCGGTCATCAAACGGCGTGCTCCACAAATCGAGGTTTTTTACTCTACCGTCAGACTATTATAGGAAAATCTAGCCGTTTCGCGAGCGACCACCGGTCGCTGCTTTTGTGGAATCGTTGACGGTGCAATTCTCCTGAGCTTTATCCGAGAATTTTTTTCGTAGCAATCGAGAGTTCAACTTCCCACACGGCAAACGATAATCCACCCATTGGCCCGTAGCCGACCGGCCAGCCAAGGCCAACGGAGCCGATGACGTCGGGCCGTGTCGAGCGGGATTACCTCTGCGATCTGAAAACCAGCCCGGCGCAAATCTCGCACGATCTCACCACGGCGAAACACATGCAAAAACATGTTCGGGATGCCTCGGTAGGGAAACACCTTGTCGCCTAGCTCAAACTGCCGGCTCACAGCCGCCCGAGCCAGGCTCGACAACACCCACCAGGGGCCGCCAGGGTCGAACAGATTGTACCAAAAGTTATGGATGTGGAGCACAAACCGTCCGCCGGGCTTGAGAATCCGGACGACGTGCCGAAGCATTTGCTGACGGTTTTGCCGGCCCTGGATCATGCCCAACGTGCTGAACATACACATCGCATAGTCGACCGACTGGTCGCGCAGGCAATCCAGCTCAACCAGGTTCGCCTGCAGGCATTCAATCTCTAGCCCAGCGATGTCGGCCTTTTGCTGAACAATCCGCAACATATGTTCAGACAAATCGACCGCGACCCCGGTGAGCCCGCCCGTGACCAAGGGGACCAACGCCCGGCCAGTGCCACACCCTAGATCGGCCACCACGCCAGGCGGCGGAAAACTCGCCTGGAGCACCGCTTCGTCAAACTCGAAGAGCGAATTCCACTCGAAATATTCATCATAGTCGTCGGCAATGTAGGCAGCCTGGCTGTAATCCCACAGCCCTCGGGGAACGCCGGAAGGCAACTGCCAGGTGGGCCGCGAGGGTGGCTTGCTAGGACTTTTTTCGACCATTATAATGCTCGGTTTCTTCCCTGGCCCTTGCCGTAGACCATCCGCACCTGGGCCATCCGACCAACCAAATCATCCCTACCTCCCCCGCTTGGTAGGCTTTTCCTGACGCATAAGGAGTTTGAACGTGGCAATCCGAGTCGCAATTAACGGTTTTGGTCGTATCGGCCGTTTGACATTCCGCAACCTGATGGCCCGCAGCGACGAGTTCGAGGTCGTAGCGATCAACGACCTGACCGACAACAAGATGTTGGCCACGCTGCTGAAGTACGATAGCACGCATCGCCGTTACGATCAAAGCGTTGAATATGACGACGAGTCGCTGATCGTGGCCGGCAAGAAGATTCGGGCTCTGGCCGAACGCAACCCGGCCGAGCTTCCCTGGGGCGAGTTGGGCGTCGACGTGGTGGTCGAAAGCACCGGGATTTTCACCGCCCGAGAAGGCAACGGCAAAGCCGGCTACGATACCCATCTCAAGGCAGGTGCCAAAAAGGTCGTGCTGAGTGCCCCGGCCAAGGACGATCCCGATCTAACCTGCGTGCTAGGCGTAAACGACGATCAGCTCACGGCCGACATGACCTGGATCTCGAACGCCAGTTGCACGACCAACTGCCTGGCCCCGGTGGCCAAGGTGCTGCACGAAACGTTCGGCATCGAAAAAGGCCTGATGACCACGGTCCATGCCTACACGAACGACCAACGCGTGCAGGATATGCCGCACAGCGACGCCTATCGGGCTCGTTCGGCTGCCCAAAATATCATTCCGACCTCGACCGGAGCGGCCAAGGCGGTCGGGCTGGTGATTCCCGAACTGCAAGGCAAGTTGACCGGCATCGCCCTACGAGTGCCGGTGGCCACCGGCAGCGTGGTCGACCTGACTACCGTGATGCAAAAGGAAGTCACGGTCGAAGCGGTCAACGCGGCGATCGAAAAGGCGGCCAACGGACCGCTCAAGGGCATCTTGGCCTACACGACCGACCCGATCGTATCGACCGACATCATCGGCGACCCGCACAGCTCGATCTTTGCCGCCGACTTCACCCAAGTGATGGCCGGCAACATGCTGAAGATCGTCAGCTGGTACGACAACGAATGGGGCTACAGCAGCCGCACGGTCGATCTGATTGCCAAGCTGAGTGCGTTGTAAAACACGGACCGGTCGCTACTGAAGCTTGTTTCTCTCGTTCCCAAGCTTTGCGTTTGTGAATGAGAGAATAATGAATGATGTGCTCTTGTGCCCTAGCCGCGACGAGACCTCGTCGCGGCTAGGGCCGTTTAACACATCGCTTACAAGCTTTGATTCTTTGGAACAGTTGGGCTAGAAACTTTTCTCGTATCTCTTAGCGAAATGGCCGCCAGATCGGTCTCGTGGGTTTGCCTGGTTTCTGCTGGCGAGGCTGTCGTTCGAGCCGCTTGTGGTCGACTGACTCTGCCTGTTTGACCGGTGCTTGAACACTCGCCGAGGCCGCCTTTTCCACCGATGATGCGGTGTTCTTTCGCCAACGCTTGGCCGGTTCCGTGGCAGCCGCCGGCAAAACCGTTAGGGGCGAATCTCCTCGGGCCTGGTCAGGCAGCGTTTCGCCCGACTCGGCTGACGGATCGAATGGCCGCAACTCGCGAGGCAATTCTGGCAAGCTATCCAGATCCGTTTTGCCCTCTGGCAACTCGCCAGGCGTCTCTTGCTCGAAGCCAGGGTTACCTAGCTCAATCTGCGGCGGCTCAAACGGCGCGTCCTCTTGGCCGGCGTCCGTTGAGCGCCGATCAAAGATCGGTCGCCGCTCAGGCTCCTTGGCGCCTTCGGCGGTCGAATCGCCGGAAGATTGCTCGGCCGCTTCGAGCATCGTCTGATATTGCTCGATGTAGCTCTCCAGCTCGTAGATCCGGTCTTCCTGCAAACGCAACTCGCGCTCCATCAGATCATACTGGCCAGAATTCTGGCAGCCCAGCAGAGCAACCAGCGTCCCCAGCACGCAGCAGGACAACCACGAGTGACGATTCATCCTTGCCTCGTCAAACTGTTTTCGTTGAGCAGTTTTTGTTTTTGCTTTTGCTTAAAGCCTGAAGCGCCAGCGAAGGAATCGGTGTGACGCTCTTGGGGTAACAGCGGCCGGTGGCCGAAGCGCGAAACCAAGTATTTCGATGTATTTCGCCTAAAACCGGGTTTATTTTCGTATTTCTTCGTCGCAAGCCACCGATCGCTTAGACCGCATCCAAGTGTTCAATCACCCGATCAATCAGTTTGTACTCGAGCGCCTCTTCCGCAGGCATAAACCGGTCGCGATCCGTGTCTTCCTCGATTTTCTCGAGTGGCTGCCCGGTATGCTTGAGCAAGATCTGGTTCAATTTGTCCTTGATCTTTCGATACTCGGTGGCGTGGATCATGATGTCCTCGGCCGTGCCTTGCATGCCGGCCGAAGGCTGGTGAATCATGATCCGAGCATTCGGCAACGCATGGCGTTTGCCTTCGGCCCCGGCGGCCAGCAGCACAGCCCCCATCGAGGCACACTGGCCAATGCAGTAGGTCGCCACATCACAGGCGACAAACTGCATCGTGTCATAAATCGCTAAGCCAGCGGTCACGCTGCCGCCAGGTGAATTGATGTAGAGATGGATGTCCGACTTCGGATCGTCCGAATGGAGAAAGAGCAACTGAGCCACCACGGCGTTGGCCACTTCGTCGTTCACTCCGCTGCCCAGAAAGACAATCCGGTCTTTCAGCAGGCGACTATAGATGTCCATCGCCCGCTCTTCGCGGCCGCTCTTCTCGATTACGTAGGGAATTAACGGCATGCTGTCGCCTTTTCCTATTCCTCGGATTCGTCGCCCGTTCCGGGCGGCTTGGTCAAAATGTCGTCGACCAGCCCATACTCTTTGGCCTCGCTGGCCGTTAGATAATGGTCGCGGTCACAATCGGCTCCAATCCGCTCGACCGACTGGCCAGTGTGATCGGCCAAAATCTGGTTGAGCGTATCGCGCGTGCGGAGAATTTCTTGCGCCTGAATTTCGATATCGGAAACCTGGCCGCCGACGCCTCCGTGCGGCTGGTGAATCATCACCTTGGAATGCTTTAGAGCATAGCGTTTACCCTTGGTCCCTCCAGCCAGCAACACCGAGCCACCGCTGGCGGCCAAGCCAACGCAGTAGGTCGCCACCGGACAGGTAAGTACCTGCATCGTGTCGTAAATGGCCAGCGTAGCGGTAACGCTGCCGCCGGGCGAATTGATGTAAAAGTGGATATCCTTGCGGCGGTTTTCGCTCTGCAGATAGAGCAATTTCATCACCAATTCATTGGCGTTGCCGTCGTAGATCTCTCCCTGCAGAAAGATCACACGATTTTCCAACAGCAAGTCGCCCAAAGTCATCTGGCGTTGCCGCTGGTAGTCGCGCGAAGAATAAGCGCCTGACATTTCGAGTGGACCGGTAAAACTCATCGCAGATCCTTCCTGTTCGGAACGCCCCCCCGCCTCGCGAGTGAGACAGGTCGACGTATTCTCATCAGATGTGGTCAGCGGGCAAAGTTCCCGCTACCAGCGATCGGCCAACCTAGCTGGCGTCGGGAACGGTCGATTCCTCAACTTCGCCACCAGCGGCAACGTCGATCGCCGAGACATCCTTTTCTCCTTGTTCGAGCGGCACTTCCTTGAACTCAGCCTGCGAGAGCACCAATTCGATCGCTTTCCGCTCAATGATTTGATTGCG
>JANQPJ010000095.1 GCA_028289525.1 Pirellulales bacterium | reverse complement strand
ATCGGATGCGATTACAAGCGACTCGTTTTGCGGAAGCGTCCAGTTGGGGATGTCGGCATCGTTCGTGGTGATGCCGGTTCCCGTAAAGGTGAAGTTCGGGTTCTGAACAATATTGGCATCGGCCGTAGCGGTCAGCGTCCAAAACACGAGGACGATGCTCAAACCAAAGGCGTGCCGTAGGGCGAAGCTCACAGGCGTTTCAGCGGTTGTTGCTAGTTGGTAAGCCATGATCCGAACCTTTTATGCTTTTTGTGATGAACGTTGTGCCCCGTTCCCAAATTCCAACTCCGTTTGACGCGTGAGCGCGTCTCTCTCCACCCTCAGCCCTCGACCCTCGACCGCGTTCTGCGTCGCATCACGAAACCGATCAGTCCCATGCTCATGAGCAAACCAGTTGCCGGCTCGGGGATTGCAACCACTCCGACACTGTCGAGCGCTACCTCGCCCCCACTGAGGCGGACAAAGGCCAGAGCCAACTGGCCCGATCCGCCTCCGTCCGCAGTCAACGTGGCGTCAAAAACAACCGGTGTGTCGCGAAACAGCCCGGCCGTCAAGTTCAGGTCGATGGTCGTCGGGTCGGCGTCGGTGATCGTTTGGAAACGTTGAGAGAAAACGACCGCATTCGTATCATTAAGATCTTGAAGCTGAATCTCAAACACGCCTGGCAAGGCGCCAGAAGCATCGTTACGACGACCTGCGAAGAACGAAATCCGATACGTATCACCGGCAAGCACCGGTACGTCCGAGTTCCCCAGTGAATGCGTGGCAAAACCACTAAGCGCCAAGACTTGCTGACCATCCGGCACCGCTTCGTCAAAGAATTGGTCTTGGGTCGTGTTGTTGTCGAGCGTAAATGAGTTTGTGAGCCAACCTGTTACAGACCCTGGGGCGGCTCCACCATTCGCGATGTCGACGAGTTCAAACGAACCATTCGCGACTAGATTTGCGGTCGCTTGCGAGGTGAGTGCGAGCAACGTCAACATCGCGGCAAACGTGGTAATCGTACGTGTCATGTCAAAATCTCCTTAAACAATTTCAGTGGTTTATAAGAATGAAGACTCAGTAATTCCAGATTTGGTGTGCTGGCTAGTAGCAGTGGTCGGTGACCGCTCGCGAAATACCCTTTTTTATTCATCTCCCTTCAAGGGTCTCGGGGCTGGTCGCAACACGAAGCTGCCAGGCGGAAACGGTGTAATTAAACTGTCGAATCAGGTGGAATTGGATGTGAACTGCTTGGGTCGCGGCGTGGGCCGTGAAACGACCTGTGCATAAAACCGGCCCGCGACCAATGTCGATCTTTCGTAGCGTGTAAATCTCCGAAGAGCCGTGGCCAAAATCGTAGTACCGTGGGCTGGAACGCTGATCCGAAAGCAATGCCTGGATCACATAGCTTTCTCCAATCGCCAAGCCGCTAAGACCGGAAATGGAGTTTTGAGGGATGAGCGAATTGTTGACGCCCGGTCCGAAATTGACGTGGTCCAGAAGCTCGTCTGCTTGGGCAGCGGTCAGCCCAACAATTGAGTGCAGGCTGGAGTCGTAGCAGGCTGGAATATGAAGCGGTTGTCCAAAATTGCCAGGCATGAAATGCACACCGTTCATCATGACTTGGGGACCGCCCAAGTTCATCGCAACCACTTGGCTTCCCTCGTTGATGATTTGGTGTGTGCTCGTGAACGGTTCGGCGGTCCAAGCGATGCCTACCGGAGGCCTCTCCGGCAGATTGCGTACAAACTGCCGCTCGGCGTTGCCGGCACTCGGCGACCGAACGATGTGTCGCTTGCTCGAAGCGTCTGAGAAAGCTACCCTGGCCGACTCGCCGGCCACTAAAACGACTTGTTCATGGCTACCGCGAGCGTTCACGTTCACTTGGCCATTGAACACGCGTACTCGACTGGTATGCCGGTCGCTGTCGATGCCAAATTCGGTGCCTAGGTCAATCACCGTGGCATTCGGAGTTTCAATCTGGAACCCGTGTGCCTTGGGCGTCTTGACGTGGGCAACCAGCTTGCCGGTTTCGAGATGTCCGCCGTTTGGATCAGTGACGCTGAACTCGGCAGGCCCTTCGAGGATGACGAGCGCCCCGTCGTGGAATTGGATCTCCGCCAGCCCGGTCGCTAGTTGGAGCGTCCGCTCACGTCGCAGGTACATGCCGTCGAATGGTTGACGGTCGCGATCTTCCCACGTGGCTCTAACCGTCCGTATTAAGCGCGCCACGGTCGGCACATGTGAGTCGACGGCACGAGGGCTTGACGATTGTCGTTCGGCAGCCAGTGGTCGTTCGCCAGGCTGGATGATCAGCAGCCAGAGAGCCCACATTGTCACGGTCAGCATGGCAATCACCGTCAGAAACCGGATCGGGTGCAGGTGCCAGTGGATGGCGCGGGCCGTCAGATTAGCCACCTTGGCCACGACTCCACGGCCTAAACCGCGCGGCGACGGTTCGCTAGGCGGAATGGCAAGCACCTCGACGACCGGGGGATTGAGAAATTTCTCGAAATCGACCAAGTCGCCTGCCTGGGTGCGCTGGTCGCCTCGCTTCGCTCGTACCTGAGCGGCCAGGGAAGCCTCGGAGGCGATGAACTCCAGGTAGATCCATTGCACCTGCTCGTTGTCGGCCAGCGCTTCCCGCAGGCCGGCGATCTCTTCGTCGGCCGCCTGACCGTCGATGACACGCAACAAGAGTGCGTGGAGTTCGGGCATGTCGAGGGAAAATTCCATTAGACGCTACGCTCCAACTTCAGCGATTCGCTGGTCGATACAACGTTTTAGGGCCTGTCGCACTGTGTGTAGGCGACGGTAAAGCTGACGTTCCGAGAGACCGATTTCAGTGGCCAACTCTTGGACGCTCTGCTCGCCCCAGTAATATTGGTGAAGCAAATCGTATTCGGCAGCGGTAAGCTGCTTCATGCACATCAGCAGGGCCTCGTCTCGCAATTCGACGACACTCACATTGCGATGCACCTTGGCTGCCAACGCTTCCAACAGTTGCTCGTCAAACGGATTCAGCATCCAACGGCGGTAACGACCCCGGTCTCGGTGCTTGCAAATTTCGATGTGGGCAAACCGTTGTGCCCAACCAGCAAACGAACGGGCAGGGTCGTATTGGTCGAATTTTTGCCAAAGCGCTGCGGCCGTTTCCTGCAGGATGTCCTGGGCATCGGCGTGCCGAGGCACGATCGCCAGAATGTAGGCCAACAGATCGCGCTGACACTGGCGAAACTGCTGCATGAATTCGTCTTGGCGGTCGATGTTGTCCACGGTTCTCAGACCCAACGCAGTGCGATCAATTTGGTTGAATAGACGCAGAAACAAAATAATACTTCAAAACTGGCTTTTAGGTGGACATCCCTCTTAGGGGCCATCAACCTCCACTCACTAATTTTCAGCACTGGCGGATTTCCACGTGCCCCCTGGGCAGGATTTTCCTGTTTTCCGCCTCGGGAACTTCGAGTGCCGACTGGCTCGCTGTCTTTCTGACAACGGACTAGTCGATTCTCGAGACGCCGGTCCGTGTGACTCTGTAACGCTCCTTGATGGGTCGATAAATTCCCCGTATAGATAATCCCGATGAACTGCTCGCCACTGACATAGGATGACAAATTTTTTGGTCGAATTATTGTATTGTATCGCAAAAGTTCGTGCTCCGACCCGGCGGAAAACCGACATTTTCGAAGTTTTGGCGGCCGATTGGCCAGAAGCCAGAAAATGCCCATCAAGCGTCGGATGTGCTATCTTTGCTTGATATCAGGGTTTTTCGTGTTTGCTCGACGGCCGCTCGAGCCAGAACGCTCGACAACCAAGGGGAGTCCTCCGAATTCTAGTAGACGATGCCATTTGCTTTTGTGGGGCCCCGGCGACGCGTCGCGTCGCGGCTAGGGGTAAGAAGTCACGGATTTTGTGTCCGCGCGAGTACTTATCCGTGTTTCATCCGCGATGCCGTGTTCATTTTAGCTGGTTTTGAAATGCACTCTAAAAATCGCAACTTGCCTGCCACCGTTTTGATGCTTGTCGTCTTGGCAGTTGGTCTCTCGGTCACCGATCTGGTGGTCAAGCATGCCGACGCTGCGCCGCCAGCGACACCACGCGCAGAGCCCAAGCCGCCAGGTCCGTTAGCCCCTGAGCAATCGCGGCAGACGATTCGCGTGCCAGACGGTTTTCAGGTCGAGTTAATCGCTGCCGAACCATTGGTGGTCGATCCGATCGCGTTTGATTGGGGAGCCGACGGTTCGTTGTGGGTCGTCGAGATGGGAGATTATCCTGTCGGTGCGGACGGAAGTGGACAGCCTGGCGGTCAGGTCAAACGGCTCACCGACACCAACGGCGATGGCCAGTACGATCAGGCAACCGTGTTTCTCGACCGCTTGCAGTATCCGACCGGGGTAACCGTGTGGCGAGATGGCATTCTGGTGTGCGCGGCTCCGGAAATCATCTATGCCGAAGATACCAACGGCGACGGT
>JANQPJ010000073.1 GCA_028289525.1 Pirellulales bacterium | reverse complement strand
GCGACCGGTGGTCGAAGCGCGAAACAGCTAGGTTTTCCTGTTTCGCGAGCGGTCACCGACCGCTGTTTTTGTAGAATCGTTGACTTTGCAGTCCTCCTGCTCTCCGCCCTAGACTCCTAGACAGAACGGCCCAAGCTCCTTACAATCCGTGTTTCCGTTTGGCTGTTCGGCAGGGGGGGGCAAACGGCCTGGTAAGCAGTCAAATCACCGGGGCGGTAGCTCAGTTGGGAGAGCGCTACGTTCGCATCGTAGAAGTCGGGAGTTCGAGTCTCCTCCGCTCCACTTGCTTGGAATCAATCCAGGGTGGCCGAAGAATTCTTCGGCCGCCTTTTTTTCGGTCTCCATGCGATCCCCCCCGGCCACCTAGGAATGAAGTAGCCAAACGGCCATCGTTGCCTGGCCGTTCTCCCGCTTGCTACTGCATGGCAGGTTTCTGCCGCCGATCAGCCCAGCAGTCAATAGCCCATCTGTCGACTCAAAAATGGGATGGCGTAAAGTCGCCACGCGTTTTTTTGGCAGCTACCCGCCTTGGATTCACGTGAGCATCCCAATCGAGCCCACCTCCAAAGGCCTCAGCGAGTCTTCCGGAGGAAACTCTAGGAATCCCCCCAAAATTCTGTTTTTCAAACCACATTCGTGCAAGGCCTTGGTCACTCACTCGACCATCTATCGTTCCCACAACTAGATGGATCCCCCCCAGTGGATGGTCCAGGCGGCGCTTTCGCGCCAACTTCGATCACACCTGGGTGCTAACTTCAACCCAGGCAAGGGGTTTTCCTAGTTCGGAAGCACGTTATCATCTCTATGCTTACGCATCAAACAATCGCGATCCGACCCGAAACACCGCGACCACCCCTGAACGCTCGAGAGCAACCTAGGGAAGAGGTAACCACTCGTTTGGCGGGCTGAGACAGTAAAGTTCGGCACGTCGAACACCAGCGTTCGGTATCGAGCGTGACAACCGGACTGTTACCTTGGTAGCTGACCCCCAGGAAGAGTGACTGGCGTATGAGCATCAAACTCTTATTAGCAGATCATCAAGAAGTGATGCGAGCAGGCCTGAAATCCTTGATTTCACGCAGCCATGTCGAGATGGTTGGTGAGGCCAACACCGAAGAGGAAGCGATTCGGCTGACCAGCGAACTATCGCCTGACGTCATGATCCTTGATGTGCGTTTTGCTGGCGAAGACGGTTTCGGCACCCTCTCGAAGATCCGAGCCGAATACCCCGAATTGCCGATCCTCATGTGGTCCACTGGCGACAACCCGACCTATATCGCTAGGGCAATGGCATTGGGCGCCAGTGGCTACTTGCCGCGTAGCGTTGGTCGAACCGAGATTCTGACCGCCGTGCGTACAGTGGCCAATGGCCGCACCGGCTGGAGCGAAGCCCAGCAGAAAGCCTTCACCGGGGCAGCCGAGTTGCCCCAAGAAGTGGACGTACCGCTCACTCCCCGCGAGCGCGAGGTATTGCGTCAGATTGCCTATGGTCTATCGAACAAAGAGGTTGCCAAGGCCCTTGACATCAGCTACGAAACGGTCAAGGAGCATGTCCAACATATGCTTCGCAAACTGCGCATGACCGACCGGACTCAGGCAGCCGTGTGGGCGGTGCGCAATGGTCTCGACTAGCTTGTAACATGTCCGATGCGCCGTGTGCGGCAAATATTTCTGGTGTTTTGAAAACCACTCAAATACAAGCCCGACGCGCAAGCGAGGGAACTTGAGTGGAACCTCTTTCCTCGCTTGCGCGTCGGGCTTGTATTTGTACTGAAATTTAAGAGGGATTGACAGCTGCCAGAAAATCTGGCCAGACACGATGCGCCGCGGCCTTTGGATGCCCATGTGGTGGCCCAGCAACTAGCCGCCTGTGGTCTTCGGGTGGTGTTTGCCGAAAGCTGCACGGCCGGCCTCGTATCGGCCACCTTGGCCACCGTGCCAGGGATCTCGGAATTTCTCTGCGGCGCGGCGGTTACCTATCGCGAAGCCACCAAGATCGCCTGGCTCGACGTCTCGCCGGCTAGTCTCCAAACCTATTCGGCGGTCAGCGAACCAGTCACCAACCAGATGGCCCTAGGCATTCTGGAACGTACGGCCGAAGCTGATCTGGCAGTCGCCGTGACTGGTCACCTAGGCCCTCAGGCACCAGCCGAGCTAGATGGCCGGGTGTTCATCGCCGTGGCCCGACGTACGCCTGAGGGACTCGCCCTAGTGTCGACCACGTCACCTCGCTTAACGGCCAACGATCGACTAGCCCGACAGCACGAAGCGGTCCGCTTGGTGCTGGCTGCCCTCGGCCAAGTGCTCGGCGCACAATCGTAGCGCTGATAACGATTGTGCAGGCTGAGTTTCAGCCGCTGCAAATCTCCCGTGTTGATCAAAAACAGCGGTCGGTGACCGCTCGCGAAACATTCGGTGACCTATGCTTGAAAAGGTCCGTCCTCCCTAACTCTTGCTGCCGAGTGGTCCCATGGGCATCCGCCCCTATCTAATCAGCGTTGGCTTGTCACTCGCCATGGCAACCGTCGCGCTCGTCTCGCGTTCCACCGATCCGTTACAGGCTCTTCAGCTAAGCCCAACGCTGGCTAGCCAAGCCAGGCAACCTGAAATCGACTACCAACAAGACCTGGCTCCCATCTTGGCCGCCAAGTGCACGGAGTGCCATGGCCCCGATTGCCAGGAAGGTGAACTGCGACTCGACCGGCTACCGGATGTCTTTCATGGGGCGACCTCTGGTAAGATCATCACATCTGGCGACCATCGACAGAGCCTGCTATGGCAGGTCGTCTCGGGCGAGTCGCCTTTGATGCCGCCTGAAGGCGAACCGCTTACTCAGGCTGAACGCGACACTATTGCCCGCTGGATCGACGGTCAGGCAGTCCAACTGGCCCCGACCTATGACCAGCCGCCCAGTGAAACGACGAGCGGGCATTGGTCCTATCAACCAATCCCAGTGTGCTCGCCTCCAAAGAATCCAGAGAGTTCCTGGCCGCGTGGGCCGATCGACCAGTTTGTTCTCGCCCGTCTGGCATCCTCTGATCTACGGCCTTCGCCGCAGGCCGACCGGCGTAGTCTGGCCCGTCGGGTAAGCCTCGATCTTGTTGGGTTGCCTCCTACGGAACGAGAGCTGGCGGCCTATCTGGCCGATCGCCGGCCGGGTGCCTATCGGCGGCTGGTTGACCGGCTGTTGGCATCGCCTCACTTTGGCGAGCACTGGGGTCGATATTGGCTCGATCTGGCCCGCTATGCCGACACGAACGGCTATCACCGCGACACGTGGCGTCCTATCTGGCGCTATCGCGATTGGGTGATTCGCGCGTTGAACGAGAACATGCCGTTTGATCGGTTCACGATCGAACAATTGGCCGGCGACCTGTTGCCTCGGGCGACCGAACGTTCGCTAGTGGCCACTGGGTTTCATCGCAACACGATGTATAACCAGGAGTCTGGCATCGACTTGGAAGAGTTCCGCGTGAAGTCGGTCGTTGATCGGGTTGCCACCACGGCCACCGTTTGGCTCGGCACCACGTTAGCCTGTGCCGAGTGCCATCGCCATCCGTTCGATCCGTTCACCCGGCAGGAGTTCTATGAGTTCTACGCCTTCTTCAACAGCACGGCCGACGCCGGGGGAGGAAAGGGCGTGCAGCCTGGGCCACTGCTGGAAAAACTGTCGGCAAGCCAGCAGCGCCGTCGTAAGGAGTTAAAACAACAGCTTGCCAAACGTCTAGCCGAGTTGCAGCGTCAAGGACGCCTGACCGAGGCCCCGTTTGACAAACAGTACGTGGCGATTCAACAGGCTCAAGACGAGTTCCGCCGTGGCCTGAACGCCACGATGGTGATGCGCGAGCTGCCCAGACCGCGAGCAACCCATGTTCATCTGCGTGGGGACTATACACGGCGTGGTTCGCGCGTAGTGCCGGCGACCCCGGCCGTGCTGCCGGCCCCCTCGGCCGAGTTCACGCCCGACCGCTTGGGATTGGCTCGCTGGCTGGTCGATCCGCGCAATCCGCTCACAGCCCGAGTCACGGTGAACCGGTTCTGGGAGAAGCTTTTCGGCACCGGCATCGTCGCCAGTAGCGAGGACTTCGGCAGCCAAGGAGAGCGGCCTTCGCATCCGGAGTTGCTCGACTATCTGGCTCGACGGTTCATCGACGGGGGTTGGAACGTGAAAGCTCTGCTGCGCGAGATCGTCACTTCGGCCACCTATCGCCAACAGGCGATCACCACCGCCCAACACCAGGCACTCGACCCCGATAACCGGCTGCTCGCCCGAGGGCCGCGTTTCCGCATGGAAGCCGAAATGATTCGCGACACCGTGCTCGCGGCCAGCGGTCTGCTTTCCCGCAAGCAGGGCGGTCCAAGTGTGTTTCCGCCCCAGCCGGCAGGCCTTTGGGACGAGTTAGCGATTAACTATGAGAATTTTGAACGCTGGCGAACCAGCCACGGCAGCGACCGTTACCGGCGTGGTGTGTACACCTACTGGCGCCGCTCGATGGCCTACCCCAGCTTTACCCAGTTCGACGCCCCCGCGCGCGAATCGTGTACCGTGCGCCGCACGCGCACCAATACTCCATTGCAAGCGCTAGTGCTGCTGAACGATCCGGCCTACCTGGAAGCGGCCGACGCCCTGGCCAACCGGATGCGTGCTCGCGCCTTTGGCAGTCTGAGTGCCGGTCTCCGCTTTGGGTTTGAACTCTGCACGGCACGACCGCCCAACGAGCAGGAACTGGCCACGCTAGTCGCGCTCTACGAAGATCAACACACGCTCCTCACGGCCACACTGCCTGCGAGTGAGGCCACGACTCACGCCTGGACCACGGTGGCGAATGTATTGTTGAACCTGGATGCGACGATTTCGAAATGAAAACGCGGTGGAGGGCCTTTGGATTTCTGATTTCTGATTTGGAATTTAGGATTTGACGAAACGCGCTAACGCGTACCACTCACCACTCACCACTCACCACTCACCACTCACCACCCACCACTCACCAACAACCAACAACCAAAATGTCCGACTCTTCCTTGCAAACTTCACGACGTCAGTTCTTTCTCCAAACCGGCGCCGGCCTGGGCGGTATCGCCTTGGGCAATCTGCTGGCCGGTGATGCGGTGGCCGAACGTCTGACCACTGGTTCCAGCGTTCATCATCCGCCCCGAGTGAAGAACGTCATTTTTTTGAACATGGCCGGCGGACCTTCGCAACTCGATCTGTTTGACCACAAGCCTGAGTTAGTCGCCCGGCATGGCCAACCGGTGCCGAAAGAGTTGGTAGACGGCGAGAAGTTCGCCTTTTTGCGCGGCGAATTGGAGTTACTCGGTTCGCCGTTTCAGTTCCATCGGCACGGCGAGTCGGGGGCCGAGATTTCCGAGCTGCTGCCACACACGGCCCAGATGGCCGACGAATTGACGATCATCCGTTCGGCCACGACCGAAGCCTTTAATCATGATCCGGCCCAAGTGTTCCTGAACACCGGCAGTTCGCTGCCTGGCCGTCCGAGCATGGGCGCCTGGGTCTCTTATGGCCTGGGGAGCGAGTGCGCCGACTTGCCGACGTTCGTCGTGCTCAACTCCGGCACTGGCCAGCCGCTTGGCGCGCATGCCTGGGGCAATGGGTTTCTGCCGTCGGAACACCAAGGCGTGCCGTTTCGCTCCCAAGGCGACGCGGTGCTGTTTCTGTCCGACCCGGCGTGGATGTCGCGCGCCGCGCGGCGGCGGTCGCTCGACGCCCTGCGCGAACTGAACACCATCGAACAACAGGCAACCGGTGATCCAGAGATCGCTGCTCGGATTGCCTCGTACGAGATGGCCTTTCGTATGCAGGCTAGCGTGCCTGGCTTGATGGATCTAGGCCAAGAGACCGGCGACACGCTTGCGTCGTATGGCGTCGAGCGGGGGAAGACAACGTTTGCCAACAACTGCCTGTTGGCCCGACGGCTCATCGAACAGGGCGTCCGGTTCGTCCAACTCTTCCATCGCGGTTGGGATCATCACGGCACCGTGGTCGGCGGCGGGATCGATGCGCATTTGCCCAAGATCTGCCGACAAATCGACCGGCCGATCGCGGCGCTGATTGGCGACCTGAAACAGCGTGGGCTGCTGGACGAAACACTGGTGGTTTGGGGCGGCGAGTTCGGCCGCACACCGATCCGCGAACGGACCGTTCAAACCCGCTACCTGGGCCGCGACCACCATCCCCGAGCGTTCACCATCTGGATGGCCGGCGGCGGGCTGCGGTCAGGAATGACCTATGGCGAAACCGATCCGCTCGGCTACCATGTGACCACAGGCAAGATGCCGGTTCACGATCTCCAGGCGACGATCCTCCATCTGCTAGGCATCGACCATCAACGTTTAACCTACCGCCACCAAGGACGTGATTTTCGGTTAACCGACGTCGGCGGTCAGGTGGTGCGGGAGATTTTGGCGTAAGCACTATTGCTGCGCGGCCGGCGACGAAGTCTCGTCGCGGCTAGGGAACAATCAGTGCAACGTGTAACAGCAAACTCTGCAAAACAGATTGCAATAGCCGCGACGAGACTTCGTCGCCGGGACGTGCTCTAGCAACAACCCATCACCCTGAGAACGAAAATCCCCATGAAGTTCGTGGCCGGCACGGTCGACGGCGGTAGCCGTGGTGATGGTAGTCAAACCGATGATACGGCCGGGGATGCCAGTAGCCTGGTCCGTAGTGGTGCTCTTCAATAATGACCGGCGGGCCCTGGGGAGCAACTGCCGGCCTGGGCGGCGGCGTCTGCATCGCTTGAATCACCGTGTCCGAGACGCCTCGTTGCTTGAGCGTGACGAGATCGACCGCCTGGAGCGGTGCCGCGATGCCATGGTGCTGGATGTGCGTGACAATCAAGGAGTCGGTCACCCCGGCTTGGGTCATCATCACCACATCGTCGATCGTCACCACGCCTGGTTGCACCTGACGACCCAGTTGGGCAGCAATCTGTGCCCGATTGTTGGCCTCAATCTCGTCGAGCGAACCACCGACGGCCGCCCCAGTGAGACTGCCAACGCCGGCCCCAATCGCCGCGCCAGCCCCCGCATTGCCCAATGCGTCGCCGACCACCGCGCCGACTCCAGCGCCGGTGAGCCCACCAAACAGCGCGCCGCGATCGGCATGGTAAGGAGACTGGCAACCGGTCGCAACGACACTGGTGACTGTGACCAATGCAACTAGGGCAGCAGCGGCCGGTGTCGAAGCGCGAAACTTCGATTTGATGTTTTGACTAAACAACATTTGATTTGACTTGTCAGTGCGAGGAACGACTGAACCAATGCACAAAACCCCTTCGCGTTGCTGCTGGCGGCAAACCGCCTGCGAGCCGCCGAATGGGTCGAAGATGTTCTCAGTACATCGGACCGGGGTCAAGACAGATTTCTTCTCTGGCTTAGTAAACGATGTCGATCTGTCCAGCGACTTTCCCGTGCAACACGATGCTGGCAGCCTGTCTGTCGGCGATCCCCAAACGGCAGGTGCGTAGAAACCGCCAGCATGCCACAACTCATTAGCTCTCAAAGCCTTACTTAAAGCCAGGCGGGCCTTTTGGACAGGCCAGGGCAGGTGCCTGCGGCAGGAACGAAGAATTTCAATTTTTTATCCATTTTCATCGCTAGATTTTGCCCCGGCTGCTGCAATAGTAGTAGCAGAACTTAGTGGACGATGCCATTTGTTTTTGCGGGGCCCCGGCGTCGCGTCGCGGCTCGGGGTAAACAGAAGCTTGCAACCCTCAGATTCGAATGCCATCGTCTATTAGGCAAACAGACTGCAAGCACAGGGAATAGCTCATGACACGAACAACAGCACGTTCTATCTCTTCAACCGCGCCAGGCGTTTGTCGTTAGCTGTCTG
Organism: Pirellulales bacterium; assembly: GCA_028289525.1. Taxonomy (GTDB): domain Bacteria; phylum Planctomycetota; class Planctomycetia; order Pirellulales; family JAGQOS01; genus JANQPJ01. Next base: position 1,353 of record JANQPJ010000073.1, on the reverse strand, counting down.
CTTGAGCCACTCGATCAGTGGCCAAGCCGGCGGCTAACGATTGACGCCTGTTTTGCGTTTAAACAGTGGTAGCGGTCAGTGACCGCTCGCGAAACAACAAGTTTTACAAATCTCTACAAAACAATCGGTTTTTGGAGCTACCAAGTTTCGTAAAGTCCTTTGTGAACAGCCCTGAAAGGCTGTCGGTAAGCTGAGGCAAAGCCTCGGCTGGATGTCAGCGGTTAGATGTTGGCCTTGTTTATCTGAAGCGAAATACGGTCACCGCAAACAGGGAAAAGCAGGGCAAACAATTTTGCATTGGGTAATCCACATAAAAGCCATTTTTCAAATAGCATATAGGAATATATCTATGGTCACCGCAATTGCAACGTCACTGGAGCTGGAATACGACTCGTTCGAATTGGGCGAAGAGGAGCCTCAGGCGAAACGTCGCGGACCAGCTCGACACCGTTCGTCCAAGGCTCGCTACCACACCCAACAGCGTTGGCGTCGCCGCTCGACCCCGGCTTCGACAGCTAGACGCGGTGGAGGGTTGAGGGTTTAGGGTGGAGGGAACGCGCTAGCGCGTACCACTCACCACTCACCACTCACCACCTACCACTCACCACCTACCACTCACCAACAACCAACTACCAACTACTTCCCAACGTGTGATGCGATGAATACGCATTCCGAAAATCTTGAATTCACCGCGCTCTACTACCAGTGCGAACAGGATTTGTTTCGCTATATCCTGTCGCTGGTCCCGCGGCATGTCGACGCGCTCGACATCTTGCAAGAGACGGCGGTCGACCTCTGGCAAAATTTTGACCGTTATGAAACGGATCGGCCGTTTGGACGTTGGGCACGCAAATTTGCCCATCTGAGAGTTTTGCGACATTACCAAAACGCGAGCCGGAAGAGCCGCGACGTGTTGCTGTTGGGCGAGGCCGTGATGGAGTTGCTGGCCGAGGAGCAGGAAGTGCATGGCGACGTGTTGGCCGCTCGCCACACGGCATTGGCCCGTTGCCTTGAAAAGCTGACCGACGAGGATTGGCAACTGTTGCGCTGCCGGTACTGGTCAAACGAAAAACTCCGCGATCTGGCTGTCCAGCTAGGCGAGCCGGAACAACGGCTGTATCACCGTCTGGCGCGAATTCGGGCCAAGCTGCAGTTGTGCATTAACGAAACCCTGCTCTCGTCGGAGGAGGAGATCTAATGCCACTGCTGCCGGAACAACATGCCTGGCTCCAGCTGATCTCGCGGCTGTGCGACGAGCAAGCGACGCCTGAGGAACTGCGTTCGCTGCGCGAGCAGTTGTTGGCCGACGAGCGTCTGCGGGTTTTCTACCTAGAAATGCTCGATATCGAAGCC
>JANQPJ010000052.1 GCA_028289525.1 Pirellulales bacterium | reverse complement strand
GGCTGGGCTTTGGGGTTGCCCTGGCTGGCCTGGTGCTGGGCCGGCTTGACGCTCGGCAGCCTCACGCTGAGCCTGTTGGAGCGACGCAATCATTTCTTCTAGCGCCGTAACGATATCTTTTTCCAGGCCGATCGTGATTTCTCCGGTTTTATTCTTCGCCAAGCGAGCGGCAACTTGCTGCATGTCTGCTCGCATCTGCTCAACTGCCTCGGGAAAGGCCACGGCGGTTCCCTCTTCACGCAATAGTACCAAAGCGGCGTCTGCTTGTCGTACAATTTCCGTTTCTCGGCGACTCAGCCGACCTGCTTGAAAGCCGTCGTCACGTTCTTCCGCGGCCAATGCGTTCAGGCGTGTCGTCTGTTCGAGGATGTCGAGTTGGGCTTTCAGCATTTTTCGGAAACGTGATTCGAGCAAGGCCAAGGTACGCTCGATCTCTTCTTCGCGGAGCTGACGTAAAATACGTTCCAGTTCGGCCTTGGCTTGTTCGAGTTGGGCGATTGCTTCCTCTTGTTGCTTCGCGGCGCCATCACGCTTAGCTTTTTCCAACTGTTGCTCGGCTTGTTGCATGCGTTGATGCGCGGAGTGGATTCGCTCGCGAAGCCGCTGGCGAGGAGAGGGTTTGCCCTGGGCAGAGCCTGCCGGTTTGGGAGAACCAGGCTGGCCAGGTTGTTGGTCGCCGTTTGGAGGAGTGTCGTTAGGCCGTTCGGGCTGGGAGCCATCGGGGCGTTCGTTTTCCTGATCCGGTGATTTTCCGGGAGGTGGAGAATTAGGTTTTGTGTCCGTTGGCTTGTGGGGCCCACTCTCGGTGTTACGGGCTTTTTCAGTTTCTTCGCTAGCCTGTTGAAGCTCGCTTTCTAGTTGCTGGGCTTTCTCGCCGAGCCGAGCTTGACGCTCACGTAGTTGCGGTAGTTCGTCGCCCCCTTCGGTGCGTGCTTTCAGTCCTCGTTGCAGACGAATCATGCGTCCCACGTCTTTCAGCCAACGCCGGAGTTGCCGTTTTTCCGATTCCAGCCGGTTTGCGCGATCTTCTTTCAACAATAGATCGAGCAAGGTTTGCAGATCGGCGTGGAGATTTTCTTGGCCTTTGAGCGCTTTGCCTAACCGGTCTTTTTCCAATAAGTCGACAATAGCACCGAATCGCAGGCCAATTTCCCGTTGGTTGCTTTCGCGGATTACCTGACGCAGGACCGCAGCACGACGAGGATCGGTTGCCGATGAAAGCTCTGCCAGACGCAGGATAATGTCCTCCAGTCGCTCATAACGTTTGGCCAGACGGGCTTCTAGCTGGGCGAGGTTCTCTGACGATGTTTTCGTGCTCGTCTCCGCACTTGAGTTAGACGGCTCGCCCTGGCTGGCACTGGCAAGCGTAAAGACAGCCATCATGAATACACCGCCGATCCAAAGCTTGCACAACAAGTTGCTGCAAGCATGGGGTGGATGCGAGTCAGGATGCTTCAACGTGGCGATACCGGTTATCATGGTTTTCGAAGTAGAGCTGTTCGTATGGCAAGTGAGCGTGTTTAGGATGCGCCGTTCTATTTTCTAGTCTTCTAACAACGACCGCAACTGGGCCTTGCGCTGCTTTTGGGTTTGGGCCTTTAAATCTGCATGGTCGCGAATGATGCCACGCATGAGTTCTAAGACTTCATTAAAACTTTCCAATTCCAACATGCGATTAAGCACTTGTTTCATTTCAACGAGAATGAAATCTGCTTGGGCAACGCTTTGTTGGCGATGGCGAAGCGACTGCTGTTGATTGGCTAGAGAGCTTCCTAGTTGCTCGATATGCTCCTTAAGCGTTGAAGTCAGAGGGCCTCCGATTTCCAGTAAAGGATCGGAAATCCCCTGTTTAAGACGAGATTTGACCTCTTCGGTATCTAAGCGGTTGTTGATTAACTCTGCGCGAATCGCCTCGAATTCACGGGCTACTGCCATGGTTTCGTGGCCAACACGTTCCGCGTCCTGGAGCGAGCGGCTGATTTGCAGGCGAAGTCGGGAGTGATGGTTCGAATCAGGCGTGGTGATGGCCAGGTCGATTTGCGCCAGGCCATCACGAGCTTCTTGCATGGCTTGGTAAATCGCCTCGAACCGTTTGCGAAGCAACAATTCACGACGTTCCAGACTGGCACGCAACTCCTCTGGCGTCACCACATCAAGCACAAAGCGCCGGCTCACTCCAACGTTGGGAGCAGGACCAAGCTGGCAGCGATCGACAGCCTCGACTTGAAAAATAAACTTCTGAGAGGGCTGAAGCCCTAAAGCTTGAACGTCCAGGGCCTGTTCGACTTCGAACTCAGTTTCGCCGCCGGCATTCGGGTTGAAACGGATATGAGATGAGGGGGCGTTGGAGGCGGTGCGATAGGCAAATCTTGCTTGAGCAATTCCATAATCGTCTTTCAGGTGCCCGCGCACCGGGAGCTTCGCCTGAGGAGTAATCGCGACGCCGATGCCAGCTAGCTGAACATCTACCTGCGGAGCTTCATCCGAGATAGCCGAAAGTGCCAAACGATATGGCTCCAAAGTATCGATGCCGTCGATGTCCGTAAGGTGAATCAGAAGGTCGCGACTCGAGTCGAGACGGGCGATTTCAAAGGCGAATTCGGTTGCGCCTTGGTCAGACAAGTCGAGTATCCGGGGTTGAGCCTCTTCAGAATGGTGAATGCGCACCGCGGTCAACGCCTTGTTTGAGATTCCGACCAGCCGAAGTTGCGCGCCTTGAGGAATTTGCATCGCACCAGTAACTGGTAAGTTGCGGGCGAGTTTGTCCATATAGGGAGGGTATTGGCAGTCGATCGTCATGCCGATAATTTTGGGGCTGTCGACAACCTGAATCCGCAGGCTGCGCACGCGATCATCACCGCCGACTACGTCGAACTGCAACGACTCAAACACGTCTTGAAACGTATACGCATACTGTTGATAAGCATCGACGCCGATCGTGGCATTGCCGATCCGTCGGACATCAGCCCGACCGCTGCCTTGGTGATCAAATTGATAGCGAACCTCTACGCGTTTGGGCGGAGGAATCGGAAGAGAGTTGTCGGCTTTGATCGCTACTTCCAGGCTGCGGCCTTTGGCGATCTTGACAATCCTCTGGCCCGATTCATTTTTGGGAAAGCCATCGACAATCAGGCGTGTGTAACGAGGCCACAGTTGTTCGCTCAGCCGGAGTCGTTGCAAGTAGAAGCCCAGGGCATTCGTCGCCAAGAGCCCGAACATGCCGATTGACACGACTACCAGGCCAGCCAGCAACGCGACGCGCAGCAAGGGTTTTAGGTTGAATAATTCACGCAGGCGAACTTCTGCTAAATGGGCCACCGCCTTGCGGTTGGTTTCAGTGAACATCTCCCGATGCGCATTGGTGGTTTCGGGGATGCTGGCCAACTCGACCGAGGTAATCAGACTGTCTTGGAAATCGGCATAACGACGCTCGACGAGTAGCGCCAAGCTCTTGTTTGCCGGCTGCCGCACCGATCGCAGAACAACCTTGCGGTAGACGAGCAACCCCGCCAAGATTGCCAAAGCGATCAGTAAGCCAATGCGAATCGGCGCCGATGGTTCAAACGACCAGTCGACCAGCAGACCCAGCCAAAACGCGATGCCGAGGACCACGACGAGCGTTGCCAGGCCTTGGGTCCAGACATAGGCATACATCCACCGTCGCAAACGCGCCAGCAGTTGGCTAATTTCGTGCGGTAGTTGAGGGTTGTCGGAACGGTTCATGTTCATGAAGTCAGTGTTTGTAACACTCGATCATACTCGTAAAGGATGACATTTGTTTTTGTGGGGCCCCGGCGACGCGTCGCGGCTAGGGAACAAACAGAAGCTTGCAACCTCCAAATTCGAATGTCATCGTCTACTAGGCTTTGTCCCCAAGCTCGCTGTCAAGCCATGTGGATTTCTGGCGGTTTTGAGGCAAGTGCCTAGGCCAGCTTGCAGAGCCGCCGTATGAGCCATTCCAAAAATAGAAGGCTGCAAAGGGCTCCCATAGTGCATTGCATCAAAAGTTTTTCAAAGTCTTTGTCCGGAGTTCCAGAAAGCGTGGTCGTTTCTTGGCGGTCTCGCAACAGGTTGGCCAACGGCGGAAGGCCTGAATGACCCAAGGTCGAATCGAGGCCGATGTAGTAACGCCCGCCGCTTTGTGTGGCGACGGTTCGCAGCAGAGCGTCATTTCGTTGAGGGTTTTCCCGTTCCAGGTCGGGAACACGTACCTGAATTCGGCGGCTTAAGTGTTCATCGGCCGAATCGGGGATCGGCAAGTCCAGGCGAAATGCGCCTTCTTGAAACACGGTGAACTGGCCTGTGTACAGACCAGTGCGTCCATGGTCAGGCTTGAGGCGAACAGAAAGCGAAGTGCTATCAGGCTGGGTCACTTGCAGTGTGACATATTCGCGATCGAGCGGTTCGTGTTGAAGGTTGCTGAGTTGCGCGCGAACCACCACATTGCTGCCGAGCAGGTAGCGGTCTCGTTCGACCAGCAGCAGGCCGCGCGAAGAGCCCCGTTGCAGGCGGCCTTGCGAGGCGTGCCGGATTAGCTGAGTATACAAACGTTCGAAATGTGCATCGTCCACACTTCGTAAACGCCACATTTCGCCACTTCCTAAATACAGCACACGCCCTGAGCCGTAAAAGTGGCCTGCCATGTAAACCGGCAATTCAGCGGTAACACTTGCTTCTGGGTTCGAGAAGCGAGCATAGATCGTTGCGCCTGGCTTGGCGCCTTGAACAGAATAGAAGCCGTACACGCCGGAGAACCGTTGCCAGGCCTCACGACTGGCTTCGAGTGTGTCGTCAAGCAACAAAAACTCCGCGTTGTTTCCGGCCTCGGTGAATTCAAGCGGCCACGGCTGAGCGGCTCCGAAGTTGGCGTCGCTGAGCAGGCTGAACCGGCGACTGATTTCAACGGGATAGAGCGCGCGAATTTTCGACATCGCAGAATTTTTGGCCCATTGATCCATGTGGATCGGGCCGGCGACTGCGATCAGGCCACCAGCTTGTTCGGCGACCCATTGTTCGAGTAAATCGACTTGCGTCTGACTTAAGCGAGTCCAGTCTGGATCGAAAGCAATGACCGCGTCGTAGGCATACAGAGCTTCCTTGGTGCTGGGGAATTCGCCCAGAATGTTGTCTGCATCTTGGGAAATTCCCGGACGAGCCGATTGCAAGAGAACGTCGACAGTAAACGAACGATCACGCCGTAGCTGGCTGCAAAGGAATTGGTACTCACGCGATGCCGCGCCAGCCAGCAGGAGCACGCGGCTTTTGCGTTCGATGGTTTCAATGTCGGCCTCTTGAGCGTTGTCCGTCATGTCACGGTCTTCAGGCGGGGAGGCAACCTGAACGCGATAAGTACGACGCCCAGCCTGATCGCTGGAGAGTTCAAAACGGACTGGCGTAACCTGTCCGTCCGCAGTCAGCGTAGCCCGCAGGCTGTCTTCCAGGGTGTTTGGGCCCTGAGGGGCGGCTGCGGCGCGGGAAAGCAGCTCGACCGTTACCGTACGGTTCGCCAAGCCATACGATTGGAGATAGGCCGTGATGTGAAACGTATCGCCAGGAAAAACTCGGGTTGGAGCGATGATGTCGCTTACCCGAACATTTTGAGGAATATAGTCACTGCCCAGGCCAATGGGGTAGATCGGAATCCCTGCCTCGCGAGCCGCGGTCGTAGCGGCCGTAGGATCGAGGCCAGAGTTTTGTGCTCCATCGGTCAGCAGAATGATTCCCGATACCGGCGTCGAGCGTTCTCGTTCGACCAGTTGCTTAATCGCCGAGCCGATGCGGCTTTCGCTCCCTTGAGGGCGAAGAGCCTGCTTCCAGTCTGCGGCGCTAGAGGGGCTGGAGACCGTTTCCGAAGACGCAGACGGGGGCGGTTCGTCGATTTGAGGAGTTTGCTTGTTGAACGACACGACCGGGGCCATCTCACGGTCGAAGCGTTCAACCACCACATCGTGCGCCTTGCGCAACTCAGCGAACAACTTTCCGTCAGCAAAATGTGCGGTAATCTGATCAATCCGGCTGGGAGTTGCCGGGACGGCCGAGGAATCGTTGTCATGCAATCCCATGCTTTGGCTGGTATCGACGAGCATTAGCACGCGAGAATTGACAACCAACTCGCGTGTGGTCCGCTTTTCAAGCCGGAGAAAGAAAAACAGTAGGATTGCCAATACCGTCAAGCGTGTGATAAGCAAGACCAAGCCGATCACTGGCTTCAGTTCTCGGGTATCGCGGCGATAGATCGTGATAACAAGGCCAGCAGCCAAAAGGCTGCACGCGATTAACACCAGGGATAGCCAAGGTTGCTCGGCTAGCTGGCGTAGGGTGGAAAACTCGTAGGTGGTTTCGCCGACAAACTCCTGAGCGGAGTTGGTTGCTGCGGCCAATAAAGCAGATGCTGGGATTGTCATGCGATACCCTCCCGGCGCGGAGGGTGATAGCTGGCCAAATAAGCCAGAATCAATTCGAACAGAAGGATACACACCACCACATAAAACAGCGTCGAGCTCAAGTTATAGCCTGCTAGATCGTGTGGGCTGAAACGTAGCTCCGCCGCCATGAGGATTTCTACTGGTAGGTCGCCAAGCCTTGCGGCCAACTGGTCGGCATCCAAAAAATCTAACTCGCTCTCGTTGGTGTCGACATTGTAAGCGTAATTGCGCTTTTCTGGCTGGCCGTCGAAGGTGCGGAGTTCTGCCTGATAGAGCCCGGCTTGACTGGTGTTCGCAAGTTGAGCTTTCCAGTGCGTGGTGCCAGATGGCGTGGCGTCAAGAGCTACCGTCTGTTGATGTTCGCCGTCGGGAACAGAAAATCGGACTTGAGGGTGGTATCGGCTGGCATCGAGTTGAACATCGAGCGGCGATGCGACGTGGTTCAAGTCAATGCTGAATCGCTCCGCCGCCAAATAGCCTTGTAGCATGAGGAGAGTGGGAACATAGCTGTAGTTCCGAGCCCAGTCATTCCAACTGCCTAGGTTCGTCTCTTCTGGCGAGGGTTTGGTAAGAAACGTAACCACGCGGCCTTTGCCGAGCGAACGTTCTACCACGAGAGGAGCGCCGTTGCGCAATCGAGCAATCACCTGGCCAGAGGAGTCTGGGCTAGGCTGCCAATCGCCTGGCACCTGAAAATAACGTTTGATGCGCACTCCATCGAGTGGATTGTTCCGCATGGTCAAGAACATTTGGAAGATGGGGTGTTGCGTGGCCTCGATATCGGGCGTGGCGCTTTCGCGAGCGGCCAGCAGGTCGGTTGAGATGGTGACTGGCAATGGAAACAGGCCATCGCCTGAACGATACAGTTTTTCTGTAATTGTCCGCCCAATCGACTGTTCGCCTAAAAAGATTCCCAGCCCGCCACCCTGTTTGACGAACGTTTCGAGAGTCTCGACCTCAGGCACCTCCAGATGTCCGATGTTGGCTAGGAAGATCGTGGGAAAGCGTTTTAGTTGGTCGCGTTTTCGCAAGAAACTCACTGGCTCAATCTGGGGAGAAATTCCAGTCTGAATTTTTCCGCCAGGATTGAGAGCCATACTAAGGAAATAGCCATCTCGGGCACGTGATGTGCCGTCGATAATTAGGGTTGGCACGGACTGCGGAACTTCAACGACGGCATACCAAGCGTTGTCGGTGGTGACGCAGTCGTTTTCCAGTCTGGCAACTAAGGTGTGTTCGCCTGGGGCGACAAAATTGACGCGAAAGCGCCGCGTGATCGATTCGCCTGCGCCGATCGCGTCGAAGACAATTCCTGGCCTGGCATGTCCATCCTCGGTGAGCGAAAGAGGAATGTCACGGAGTTCCTGGTTGCCGAAATTTGTAACTTCGACTTCCATGAAAAATTCGACGCCTGCAGCCCGAACTCCCGCTTGCGGCTCGAGCCGTGTGATTGCCAAGTTTGGCCGAAATGCGTCAGTGCAGTGGATTAGACGAATTTTTGTTTGGGGCGAGGCCAACGCAGCAAGGTGGTTCCGAGGGCCCTCAGGATCTTCCCATTGAGGGACTCGGAAATCCGAAATTAAATAGACAATCCGGTGTTCATCTTCGGCGCGCTCGAAGAGGGCTTTGATGGCCTTCAAGCCAGGGATGGCGTCGGCGCTGGTTTCCGACGGCGACAAAGAGTTCAGTTGACGATCCAGTTTGGTAAGCAATGGCTTGTCGATCAATTGCTGGACAAAGTCAGGAGCGGAGCCTTCTGGGCGGCTGGCCGCGCGCGACGTACGCAATAGCGAAAGACGATGTTCACCGCCTTGCTGCTCTGCCTGATTGGCGAGCCGGAGGATGACCTGCTTGGCGCGCTGGTAGACACTCTGTCGCCCACCACGATCCGACATCGAATAGCTGTCATCAAGCAGCACCACATGATGGGTTTGAGAATTACCTAACAAATCTCCCCATTGATCGCGGAGGATGGGCTGGGCCACCATCAACACAATCGCCGCAATGGCGGTCATCCGCAGCAGCAACAGCAGCAGCTGTTTCAAAACGATCCAGTTCTTGTGACGTTTCTGGCTGGCTAGCAGAAAGTCCATCGCGGCCCATCTGACTCGGCGGTGCCGAAACAGATTGATCAGGTGGATCAAAATCGGAATGCCGATCAACGGTAGACCGAGCCAGAATAGTGTCGGATATGTGAACAATGAATCAACCTAGAGCAATTTCGAATAATTCGTAGTCATGTTTCGTCGGAAAATCTCGGTCAAAACTAAGTCGTGCCCGCGATGGTAAAGAGCGACTCGCTCTAGTTTCGGTGGTGCATGCCCAGGCGGTTGCTCAGGTAGGCCGCCAGCGCGGCATCCAGCGGTTGGCTTGTGCGAAGCAATGCATAGTCGACCGTGCTGTGTGCGCATTGTCGTCTTGTTTCTTCCAGGAATGCGTTGATCGCTTCCAGATAGCCTTCGCGTAATGCGCGCGGATTGCAATTCAGTTGAGCCGTCGATTCCAGGCCTTCGAATCGAGTGGGGCCCGTGAAAGGGAAGTCGAGTTCATCGTCGTCCAAGGTATGAAAGACCATGACGTCGTGTCCGCGCTTTCGCAAGAGTTGTAGGCCCTTGGTCGTCTCGGCCACGTCGGTGAACAGATCGGATACCAGGATCATCATTCCGCGACGGGGGAAGCTTTCGGCGATTTCGCGCAGAATGTGGTACATGCCGGTCTTGTGGGTTGGCTGGCTTGATTCGAGTGCCGTTACGATGGAGTTGATATGAGTGCGTTTGCTGCGGATGGGCACCTTGGTGCGGATTTGCTCGTCGAACGTGACACACCCAACCGCATCCTGCTGGCGGAGCAGTAGGTAAGCGAGGCTGGCTGCGATGGTCGACGCATATTCCAGTTTGGAAAGCGCTCCTGAGCCATATTGCATGCTTTCGGAAACATCGACCAACAGCGTGCAACGCATGTTGGTGTCTTCTTCGTACTGCTTGATGTAGTAGCGGTCCTGCTTGGCCCAAACCTTCCAGTCGAGATGGCGTAGGTCATCGCCAGGCGTGTATTCGCGATGCTGGAGAAATTCGACCGATTGCCCAAAATACGGACTGCGATGAATGCCGGAAAGAAACCCTTCGACGACATGCCGGGCACGGATGTCGAGCCTGGCGATTCGCTTGATCGCTTCGGGGTGCAGCAGTGTTGAGTTTTTCGTAGCCATCGTAGACGCTCGAAGTGTGATCCCTAGGAGGCAAACATTTCTTGAAACCGACTGTCGCGGCTAAGTTCGTCTTCCTTAGCAGGTGTTTCCCGGCAAAGTCGCTCGATAATGTCATCTTGGGTAACGCCATCGCTTTCGGCCGCAAAATTAACCGTCAAGCGATGCCGGAGAACTGGTTTGGCCAGTGCCTGAATGTCTTCGGCGGTAACGTGGGTACGGCCATGCAGTAGCGCTCTGGCCTTGCCGCCCAGCACAAGGTATTGCACTGCCCGGGGCCCGGCGCCCCAGGCCAACTGGTCTTGGACAAACTCAGGCACGCTCGCCTCGCCGACGCGCGTCTGACGCACCAGCGCCAGTGTGTAACGGATGAGATGGTCGGTGACGGGGACGTCGCGCACCACGTGTTGCAGTTGTGAGATCTCGTCTGCCGTGAGTACCGGAGCGACGTGGTCACGGCCGGTGGTCGTGGTTCGTTTGGCGATCTCGAATTCTTCGTCGAAGCTAGGGTATTCAACAAACACCTTGAACATGAACCGATCCTGCTGGGCCTCTGGCAGTGGGTAGGTGCCTTCCTGTTCGATCGGGTTTTGAGTAGCCAGCACGAAAAACGGCTGAGACAGTTGATGGCGAACGCGTCCGACAGTTACTTGACGCTCTTGCATGGCTTCCAGCAGAGCCGCCTGAGTCTTAGGCGGAGTGCGATTGATTTCGTCGGCCAGCACCACATGCGAGAAGAGCGGGCCTTCCAGAAATCGCATTTCACGCGCGCCGGTGGTCTTGTTCTCTTCAATGATTTCGGTGCCTGTGATGTCGGCAGGCATCAAGTCGGGCGTGAATTGAATGCGGCTGAACGAGAGGTTCATCGTCCGGGCTAACGTGCTAATCATCAGCGTTTTGGCTAAGCCAGGCACACCTTCGAGCAGACAGTGGCCTTGCGAAAAGAGTGAGATCAGCAGTTGTTCGATGACATCGTCCTGGCCAACGATGACGTGGGCTAGCTGCTCGGCGATTTTTTCCCGGGCTTCGCCCAGTCGCCGCACGGCATCCGATTCGGACATTTCAGAGTGTGTCGATGTCATGCGAGGTTCCTCAAGGTAGTTGCGGTCTTGGCCTCTGGGAGCAAGACGGGCTTGGGTGTCGATCGTGTTTCAATCTTTTGGTGTTCAGCGCTGGTAAATCGGCAAAGCGCCGCGATCCAGTTGGAGAATCGTAAGGTTGATCGCCGTTGTGTAAACCGGGCCGATGTAGCCTTGGCTCCAATGGAAATGGGTTTTTCCGCCACGTTTGGTTTCGACGGCTTCATTCAAGATCTTGCCATGCAACGGATCCCGATAATCGGCCCACCGTGTTCCCCCCTCGCGATAACGAACTTGGGAGTAATAGTAGTGTGCATAATGCCAATGCCCAAACCCTTGTTGACTCGTGTTGCCTAAGCGGTTTTCACAATACTTCAAGAGCTTGGGAACATATTTGTCGTCGTATTCACCAGCATTGAACAGGCAGGCGACCGCGGCAGCTGTAATGGCTGGCCGGCCGCCACCGCCTTTAGAACTGTACTGCACGCCGCCATCAGGCAACGTGCAATTTCGGATATATTGGATTGCCGAATCGATAATTTCTTTGGGGACAGGAATTCCAGCGTTTCGGCAGCCGCGCAGACCTTGGACTTGGGTAATCGTGGTGGAGCCTTCGTCGAAGCCGTTACCATCCTTGGCGCTAACATAACCCCACCCACCCGCTTTGGTTTGGGCTCGCCCGGTAAAAACAACGGCTCGGCTCAGAACATCAAGCAGCTCTTCACGCCGTGAAAGATCGTCTTCTTCGCCAAGCACCTGTGACAGAAACAACATGGCAAAACCATGGCCATAGGTATAGCGGTCGTCGCCGGTCGGGTCGCCAATCAGACCGTTCTGGCGTGTTCGGCTGATGAGGTAATCGACCGCTCTGCGAACGTTTGTCTGGTATTTGCCTTGCGTGATCGTAGAGCCTTCGCAAAGTAAAGCAATTCCGCACATCGCGGTCATGGCCGTGGGGTAACGCCCATCGTTGCCGCTCCAGTGTCCCAAACGAGACTGATGGTCGGCCAGCCAATCAAGGCCGCCGGCAATCACCCGATCACGCCTTGCCAGATCGGCGGCAGCGCTGGGAGAAACAGGCCAGCCGCTCAAGAGCAGCAAACAACCACAGGCAATGCGAGCTGCGAAGTGAGATGTCATTTAGCGAGGCCTTATTCAGTCGTATCGGGGCAGGAAATGAGCCGTCGAGATCGTGTGCAAACGTTCCCGTTGGACGCTAGGGCTCGTCTTCTGCATGTTCGATGGCACCCTCGATCAAGTCATGAAGGGCGTCTTCTTGTTCGTCCAGGCCTATGGGGGCATGAATGTTGTTGGCCGCTTTGGCCAGCGCTTTGGGGATTGAGCCTAGAATCCCCAGGATGGTTTGGGTCTTCGACGGTCGACGCGTTTCACTGCCGTCTTCTTGAGCAGGTGGTTCGGGAGCGAGAGATTGGTTGGAAAATCGGAGAGTTACTGCAGTTTGGGGCAGCGTAAGAGTCAAGGTTTGTGCCGAACGATCGCCTGCCAGACGATAGGATGGTGTTTCAAAGGGGAAGTCTTTTCGGTGAAAGATCTTTCGCCCGGTGCGCTTGTCCAGGCAGAGCACAGAGGTTGTTCCCTGTTTGCGGTTTCCGACCAAGCTGGTCTTCGTGATACGATTGACAAATACCAAGGCTGGTAGGTCGGCAGGCTGTGGGAGAACAAGGCCCTGGCGAGTAATGGTTGCTGGAATCGGCCATTGTAACTTTCCGGTAGCCCGATCAAAGGCATACACACGGCCTGTCAGCAGCATGTGATGGCGTCCTCCTCGGGCTGAGGACACAACTTCACCGGCTTGGCTTCGGCGGACGACCCGATTGGTTAGCAAATGATATTGTTGGCTCGACCGTAGCAAGACGATGTTGGCCAACCGGGGCTCAGGCAGAACGTTTGCCGTTACCCGTGTTTCGCCATCGCGTAACGCGACGATCGTAAAGTGACCAGTTGGTTCTAGAATGCCGATCTCGTCGTTTTCAACCACCCAAGTTTTGGCGCGACGGTTGATCGTTTTCGACCAAACCTGTTGATCGGAAAGAGGGTCCAGCATGATCAGCCTGCGTTGTTGGCCCTGGACTTCTTGATACAAAACGAGGCGGCCGTAATTTGCAATTCTTTGCGAGGCAGGGGGGATTTTCCCAGTAGCCAGTTCGGCTCCGCTCACGGGATCGAGCAGCAAGGCCGAATGGTCAGTCGCATGGACGACCACAATTGCCAGGTCATCTCCAAACAGCTCGCTGCCCGGCCGTACGGCGTCGCGAATCCACTGTTGCTCGCCGGTGATCGGATCGACGCAGATAACTTGATCGTTGTGCTGATAGGTGATGCCGGAAGACAGCAGCGGCCCAATGGTGCCAATGCGATGCCCGTTCGCATCGGTAGCCCGATAGCTCGATTGACCGCCTGCGTTAATCAGGCGTTGCGCCTGAATAGCGCGATGCGTTCTGCGGAATACCTGCTCGCTCAAATCAACCTGCCACAAAATATGGTCCTGGCCTGCGAATTGGCTGTTGAGAGCGTCGATTGCCATCAATCGGTATCCCATCGAGAGCACGACCAGGTGACCATGCGTTCGGGCATAGTTCAACTGTGCGTTGTAAAAACTAGTGCGTCTGGTGTCAGTGGCTTGCAGCGAAGTTTGGAACCATGGTTGGCCATCGGCGTCGGCAATACGAACTTGCTGACGCGGTTGGTCGAGAGCCAGGACAGCGCCAGAGAAGGCCGCGCTGCGGCGGCCTGCGATTTCCAGGGGAAACAATTGCTGGCGGTAGCTTGCTTGACGTGTTGAATTGGGGTCCACTTGGGCGTCGACTGACCCTGGCAACCAGCCGGTCTTGGCGGCGAGTTCAATGCGAGAGCGATCATGGTGAGCGAGCGCGTTGCATATTTGGGTTCCCGTTAGGCCGTTTAGGCAAACCTGCTGAGCAAATTCGTGCCGCAGGCGATGGTAATAACGGCTCGCTTCCCGGAGTCGTCCTTGTTTGCGATACAAACGGGCTAACAACGCCACCGCTGGCCGAACATCGGATTGGTCGGGAGATTTCTCAAGGTCGAGCAATGCCAGCTCGGCTTCTAAATAGGATTCGCTGCGCAACAAGTGTTCGAGCCAACGGAGCTTCAGCGGCTGTGTTTGCTGAAAAGGAGCGAAGTGGCGAAGCACCATGCGCAGTTCATCGTTCTGAACCGACGTAGAGTGAGCCAGAAGTTCCTGGTCAAGAAGCTTTCGCATCTCCTCTTGCTGTGGCTTGGTGGCTGCTTGGAAGAGTTGAGCTAGTTGAAACTGAATCCATCTGGAACGCTGCACAGACAAGTTCAAGGCAACGCGTTCGAGACCGCTTTCGTCGAGGGGAGCCAATCTGGCGATTTCGAGATAACGACGAAAGGCTTCTAAGCGGTCGCCTGAATGGCTCAAGCCATCTGCGATCACACGCAGAAGATGGGCTTTCTCCTCTTGGTGGTCAACCAGTTGCAAGGCTTCAGGAATTGCAGAACGATGGGCGTCAAAATCGAGTTCCAGGCCTTCGAGTAGCGATTGGACATATAAATGTCGACATTCCATGGCGACCGCAGGCGGCGTTTCGCGCGCGCCGATCGACTGCCAGGCTTTTCGAAGACAGCCAATGGCATCGACAATGTCCCCACGCTCCAATAGGACTTGGCCTTGCCGTAGCAGGCCTTCTGGATGGCTGGCATCGGTCTTTAATGTTTGGGCAATCCAGGCTTCCAGGGGCTCAAGCTGGAAGAATTTTTCGACAACATCGGCTCGTTGCGAGATAATTTGACCACGATGGCAGATCAGGTTGCCTGGCACTTGTCCTGTGCGCGACTTGGCGATTGACGTGATGCGACCTCGGTTCAGATCGACTTGAGCTACGGCAGCCGTTGTCAACGGCACAAAGTAGGAATGCTCGCTGTAAAACCCACGCCCACTAGGCAGACTCTGTTCAGGCAGCGGGACACGCGAAGGAGTCCAGGCTGGTCGGCCGTTATCGAGCCGTAGAGCGGTCAGGCCTTGTGCCCCGACGAGGATTGCCCGATCTTGATGAACACAGGCTAGATAATAGTTCTTCCCCCGGTCTTGTTTCCAGAGTAAGCGCCCATCAATCAAGTCCAGGCAATAAATTTGATCCGCTTCGGTAGGGGTTAACAGAACTCGACCGTTGGTGATCGTGACACTGCTATCGCACCAGCGATCGTTGCTGCGAATTAGATTTGTAGGATAACCTCGCATCATGAGTTGGGCGGCGCGATTTTGCTGAGCGGTGTATCGCTGGGGATACTTGAATGCCCACAGCAACGATCGGTTTGCCAAGTCGATGGCAACGACCGCTCCAGCCGAGGTTGGGCAGACCAAAACCCCATCGCTAAACGAAGGCGTGGCCCCGGCCAAACGCCGAAAAGGGTCTTGGGAGATGTTGCGCTCGACATCAGCCAGTTGTTGTGACCACGTAAGCTTGCCAGACGAGGCTTCTAGAACCACTAAACGAATGCCGCCTTTCTGTTCCACGAGCGCATACAGAAAACCATCAAGCGGCAAAGGGGGGCTGAGAAAAAAAGCGTCGATCAAATCTTGGTTCTGGCTGTCTGGTCCGCCAACCTCCCAGACAAGCTTTCCTTGGGTTGCGAGCTCATGCGCAGTCAGACGGTTGTAGGTTGTGCCTGCGCGATCTGAGGAGCCTTGAAATCGACCAAATGCCTGGGCCATTTGGGTGTTGGGCAAGAGTCTCAAGCCTTCGAGTGAATAGACACGCGTACCGTCACTGCTCAATGTGCCATAGGCCGCGTCGTCCCAAACCCGTTTTTCCAATCCAAACGCAATACGCGGTAACTGATTGTTATGGTTGGCCCCTCGCTGTGTGCGGAACAAAGTCTGTAGTGCGTCGTCAGGCCCTGGTTTGACTTCCCAGATTCGTTTGCCTGTGGCAAAGTCAATGGCAAGCAAATTGCGTAGTGTACGCATCAATACGACATCGCCTATGGCCAAGGGATGTACGGTGGGAAGCAATGCGTGACCTTCGCGCGAGTAGGTTTGTTGAACGCGGTCCAGCGTCTCTTCGATCCAGGGATCGTTGACTGTGCGCACTCGCCAGCGAGGAGTTAATAGAGGTTGGCTGCCGTGGGTTTGGGCATTGCGGCGGGCGTTGCCACGATGCATGGTCCATGCTTCAGTAGGTGCGTCGACCACATGTTTTAAGTGGCCAACGGTCTGTTCGAGCCAGGTCAGTGGATCATCATGGCGTGCTGAGAGCCTGGGAATTTTTCGTCCGCCTAGCACCAGGGGTTGCGCCGAAACTTGTCGTTGCAAACCATGTAAGATCTCAATCGCACGGTCTTTTTTCCCGGCGAGCTGCCAACTAATCGCGGCTTGGAGCCATAGTGAGGAGCCTAACTGACCCTTGGCGCGTGGAGTGTCGAGCAGTTGCTGATAGGCCAACGCTGCCGCCAACGGGCGGCCGTGGTCCAGATAATGGCGGGCGAGTAGTGCGGTGGCTTGATAACCGGCCGTGGTGTGAAAAAAACGTCTGGAAACCTCGGCCAGCAAGGCTGGATTGCTCTCTTGAATGGCCGTCTTAAGGAGATTTTGGGCACGCCCGCCAAACACGAGTTGATAGGCATCGTAACCTTGCTCAGGCAATTCAGCGAGCATGCGGTGAGCCTCGGCCTTCAGGCTGCTATAGCGGGATCGGTTGGAATGGGAACGAAAAAACCAATCTTCATCGGCGTCTAAGATCGTGCCCAGAAATTTGACCGCTTCGCTGTAGCGGGCTTCGTCGATAAGCTCCTTGGCTTGAATAATTCGGCGGCTGGCGGTTCGTTCAACCGGCAAGAAGATACCGTTGACGTCAGGATCGAGTGTCCCGCGACCAGCTTGGACCGCATTTTGGACAAACTGATTCCCGGCGTTGTTGGGCTGGGCTGCCCAAAGACCTTCTTGCCAGGCACCCGTCAAGAACAGGCAGCAGGCAATAAACCCAAAGTGGCTGAGAAGATGGCGCGGCATGTAGACTCCCTTTCCTTGGCACGCCTGGGATCGAAATCTCTATTCCAAAAGCCATGTTTACCCGCTGGCCGACAACCAAAATTCCACACTGGCGCTTCCACGAGGGCATGATGCCAGGCGAATTTGACCACTGGCTCGATAAGACCAGTGGCCGAAGGCCGAGCGGAGGCCATAGAAATCGCGTAAACGTTGACTATACACCATGTTACATTCCAACTGGCAGTCCGGCAAGTTTTCCCACAAGGGCCGACCGTTTGATGACGCCAATTTGCCCTGTATTTCCGCGTTTTTTCTGGTTTTCTCGTTTTTACATTCATTCGAGCAGCGGGAATCGACAGGGTTCTCTCTGGGGCTGAGTGAGAAGCTGAGTGAGAAAGAGACAAGGCAAGCGAGGGCAAGAAAAATACAAGCAATTGGACAAACCGGCGGAATTAGGCTTGTATTTTTGTCCGATCCGACTTTAATCAGCACGTGGCTTGCAGCTAGCAGCCAAGAATTACTAGCTTTTTTTCTAGAGAATGGATGGCAAGGAGGGAGCGTAACTATGGCGAAAGCCGCGAAGAAGGCACCGACCAAAACCGAAGTTTTTGGCAACATTGCCAATGCAACGGATCTTACCAAACGTCAGGTGGCAGATGTGTTCGAGTCACTTTCGGCCGAGATCAAGAGATCTTTGGGACGAAGCGGTGCAGGGCAGTTCACTATTCCGGGACTATGCAAGATTGTTGTCCAGCGCAAGCCTGCTACCAAGGCGCGTAAGGGGATCAATCCGTTTACCGGGGAAGAGACGGTTTTCAAAGCAAAGCCAGCTCGTAACGTGGTGAAGATTCGACCGTTGAAGAACTTGAAAGACATGGTCTAGGGGCAGGTTACCTGCAATTGGCAAAGCCGCTCGATCATGCCGTCGTCCTCGCGCGTTTCTCGTGTGATTGGCAGGCATGGTTGAGCGGTTTTTTTTGGGCTTTCTTCCAGGGCCATGTCGTCGTTCGCCGATAGCGATGGTGTCCTATGCGGCCATTCTCTCGATTGACTGCTCTCCTGATTCTCGGTTTGCTGCTTGTCGTGGCAGCAGCGATCTCTAGCCATCTTGCTTGGGCTAGCCTCAGTGGTGCCATCGACCGAGAATGCTCGACATGCAGCGATGTGCTACAGAGCCGTTGGGCTATGTGGCTGGGCTATCCCGTGGCATTGTTGGGCGCCAGTGCCTGTTGGCTGGCGTTATTGCTACTTGTTGGCTTGACGACCGCCAAGTCGGCGCGGCGAAGACAGCAGTTTTGGAGAATTTTGTTCGTTGTCTGCACAGCGATCAGCACTGGCAGTGTCTGGTTCTTTTATCTACAAAGCTTTGAGCTTGAGCAGATCTGCTGGGATTGTTGCGTGGCCAATGCTTGTTGTTTGCTGGCTAGTGTTATCATCGTGTTTTTGGCGCCCATTGGGCGTGGAGTCGTTGGACGCCATCAAACGTATTTGAAGCTAGCACCGGATGAAATGGCTGAAGTAGCTGCCAGCGACGAAGCGTTTATGCTCACGCTTCCGTCAGCCTGGGCGGCAGCCTTGACCGGATGTTCGTTGACGGTGCTATTGATCTCAGGACAGATATTTTTTCCACCTCAAGGACAACCAGGCGTTGAGTTGGGCAGCGGCCAGCAAGGTAGCCCCGATTCTGGTAGCCAGGGTTTGACGGAGACGTTGCAAAACGATTCGTTGTCGGAGCCAGATGACGATCAGACGGATCCTACCGACTCGATGTTGCAGGAACTGTTGATCAGCAATGCCGACGAGGATTCGAAACACCAGAGAGTCTTGGCCGGCGGAAAGCTCATCCTGGCGGTTGATCAGCATCTTCATCTCGGCCCCCTGGAGGCAAAGCACGTGCTGGTGCATTTTTTTGACTACACGAGTGTTGCCTGTCGCAAGTTTCAGCTTCAGTTAGAGGTCGTACAACGACGTTATCCAGACCAGTTGACCATTGTCCTAATCCCCGTCCCGCAAAACCAACGGTGCAACAAGACGGTGCGCAAAAACCATCCCAGGCATCACGAGGCATGCCAGTTGGCCGCCACTGCGTTGGCCGTATATCACTGCCAGCCCGATTTGTTCCCAAAGTTTCATCGTTGGATGTTGAGCACAGGAAACTCGCCTCGCGCCAAGGATGTGGCTGCCTATGCTCGCCTGCTGGTCGGGCAAGAAGCGTTTGTTCAAGCCCGGAATCATTTGCGTTTCGAAGAACGCATTGGGCAATGTGTTTCGTATTTTCGGCTGGTTGGTCCTCGGAAGCTACCCAAGCTGATTGTGGGCGATCGGGTTGTATCGGGAGCAACACACGATGTCGAGCGAATTGCGACGATCGTACGAGATACCCTTGGGCTTCCGGCAGTAGAAGCCAAGCCAGGCGTCGCTGCTGACTCGCAGGGCGAATGATAGGGAGATGGGAGCGGTGAAGGAAGAGAGCCCAGGGCACGATGTCACGCAGGACACCTGTCGAAGAAGCCTCTGGGACAAGGAGTTGAGGCTCTTCGACGTTCTGACGACACCATGATGGACGAGACGGGACACCAAGATGTTGATAAGGTCTTGGTATACGTATCACTCTAAGATGGCGACAACAACTCGAGTGACCGCCTCTCTGATCGTTGATTCAAACACCT
>JANQPJ010000234.1 GCA_028289525.1 Pirellulales bacterium | reverse complement strand
AAAGCACTGTTTTTCAGATACAACGATAAAAACGAGTGTTTCGCGAGCGGTCACCGACCGCTGCTACCGATCAACATCGGAAATTTGGAACTACTGAAGTTGCTTTTTACTGTGGCGGACGACACCTAGTCTTCACCGGGATTTCTCGACGAAACATCACCACGCATTTTGGTAATTTGCTCTAGGGGTTGCAAAAAAGGGGGAGACTGGCTCGGCCGCACTCGTGAATTCACGCGTTATGCGCATACGTTGCGGTGTCCGTGTCTGTTTCCCCAGGGCCAAGCCGTTTTTCAAATGGCTCAGGATTGATCGCTTAGTAGAACCTTAAAAACTTCCTAGATTGAAAACGCGCGAACGCGACATGCAATCAAAAAAAGCCGCCCACACCGGAGTGCGGACGGCTTTACGCGTCGAAGTTTCAGTAGACTCACAAGGCTCGCCGGCTTAGAACGTGAAGATCACGTCGACGCCGCCTGAGGCTTGCTCGTCTTCGGCACCGCCGTCGAACGGTTGAGGGCCGATGCCGTCGTACCAGTCATAGCGGACCTCGGGGCGAACCACTACGTTGGCGTGTGGACGCCAGTTCAGGCCAGCGGTGATGTTGTAGTAGTTGCCAGCGGCGCCTTGGACCACCCGAGCACCGTCGTCGTCACGGAACCATTCCGCTCGCAGACCAGCCTGCCAACAATCGTTGATCGTATAGAGCAGGTAGTTGTTCAAGCCATACCATTCGTTGGCGTTGCCTTCGCCTTCCTGGATGCCCAGGTCGTGTTGCATGACGTAGGTCCAGCAGTCGTTGATTTCGTACTGGAAGACAACGCTGTTCATGTACAGGTCGCCGTTTCCGGTGCCGAAGTCGCCGGCAGTCAAGATCCAGGTTAAGGTGGCGTTGTCGGTCAACTGGGCCGAGGTGCCGCCGAGGAACATCGACTGGTCGCCGCCATCGTCGAACCCGGTGTCCCAACCGAAGACGTAGCCACCGTAGATTTCGAGGTTCTCACGACCGGTGTAGGTCGCCAGGGCCCCGGTGTGGGTGAACGGTTCGGCATAGTACTGGGCATACGAGTGGCTGAAGAAGAAGTTGTCGGGAGCCGCCACGACTTCATAGCCGATTAGCGTATAGAAGTGGCCGAGCTTGACGGTCCAGTCGTTGTAGCCAATTTCGGCGTACAACTGGGGCAACGCCGAACCGTAGTCGGAGCTGGCATCCCACTCGTTGTCATAGCCTTGGCCGTTGAAGTTGCCAAAAGCCTGGGTGTCTGGACCATCGACACCGAAGACATAGTCCATTCGGAAGCCCCAGTCCCAACCACATCCGCCGGTATCGACGGCTCGTTCTAGGTAGAACCAGGCTTGGTGCAACTGCAGGCCGTTGTTCTCGTCGTTGAAGCCGAGCGGCCCGTTGTTGGCGTTGTTATGTTCGTTGGTGTAGACACCCAATTGCAGGTGACCCCCAGCGGTGATGCCGCTGCAGGTTTCGCCGAACAACTTCCAGGGCTCGCCCAGGCAGCAATCGCGGAACAGGCCGCCACCGGCACTGGAGCAGCCACAGGCATCGCAGGCAGAGTCGCACGACAAATCGCAGTTGGTATCACAGCCGCACGACGCGGCAGGGGCCGCATCGCTGGGCGAAGCGGCTTCGTCCTGGGCATAGTAGTTGTCGTAGGCATACGAGGCAGGCGTTGCCTGTTGGGCGAAAGCCGGGTTGGCCCCCGTCCACATGCCGAGCGATGCGGCGACGGCTGCTGCCAGATTCAAAAGTTTCATGGTCCAATACTCCAATCCTTGAAGGCGTAAAACACGGGCGCGAATCATTCACGCCTGTTCGAAGGCGGGTTACGACGCGTATGGGGGCCAACCAAGCGAGGCAAGGGCAGGCAGGGTCGGTTCACGGTTGGCACATCGGTCGATCGTGCACTCACTTCCGGAAGATCGAGCCGACAGTGTTGGTCATCGTCTTCATGAATTGTTCATGTCCACGCGAATGTACCAAGAAAAAGGGCGATTCCGCTCGATAGGGGAGGGCCCTTGAGAAACATTGCCGGTTGGTCCGGTTTTCTCAGCGAGCAGTTTGCCGGGTAGTGAAACCTTGCCGGATATGCCGGGTTTTTGGACGCGCATCCGAAGGCGTCGAGACAGGGGGATTTACCCCTCGCTTTGAAGCAAAGCCTGGGAACAAGCTCGAAAAAGCAGCGGTCGGTGACCGCTCGCGAAACACTCGATTTTATCCGTTTTGCGAGCGATCACCGACCGCTGCTTTTTCGTTTTTCTTCACCTCCGCGCTCCAGCTATACTTTTTCGCCCAAGGTATCTTCAAATAGGGCATCGACGAATTCATCGGGCACGAACAGCGCCAGGTCTTCTGGCTGTTCGCCGACACCGACATATTTGACTGGCAGCCCTACCTGTTGCCGAATGGCGACCACGACGCCGCCTTTGGCTGTGCCGTCGAGTTTGGCCAGCACGATTCCGGTGCAGTCGACCGCCTCGGTGAACTTCGTGGCCTGGCTGATCCCATTCTGACCAGTGGTGGCGTCGAGCGTGAGTAATACCTCGTGCGGTGCGTCGGGCAACTGTTTGCGAATCGATTGCTGAATCTTGGTCAATTCGGCCATCAGGTTCGCCTGGGTTTGCAGGCGGCCGGCCGTGTCGACGATACAGACATCGGCCCCGGTGGCGATTGCCTGTTCGACCGCTTTGTAGGCGACCGTGGCCGGGTGGCTCCCCTCGGCGCCAGTGACAATGTCGGCACCCAAACGTTCGGCCCAAATTTCGAGCTGTTTGACCGCCGCGGCCCGAAACGTGTCGCCAGCGCCCAGTACAACCCGTTTGCCTTGGGAGATGAATTCGGCCGTGAGCTTGGCGATCGAAGTCGTCTTGCCCGATCCGTTCACGCCACAGACCATTACGACCGTTGGCCCACTGTTGGCCAGCGCAATGGGCGAGGACTCTTGCGTCATCAACTGTTTGAGTTTGGCTTTCCAAATGTCGGCCACTTCTTCCAACGTCACCACGCGCCCCCGAAGGTCGCTGGCAACTGCCTGAACAATCGCGTCGGCCCCCTGAAAGCCCATGTCGGTCTTGACCAGGATTTCCATCATCTCTTCGAGAAAGGCGTCGTCAATCAGCCGGCCTTCGCTACGAAACAGATCGCGGACATCGGTTTTGAGAATTTGGGCCGTCTTATTGAGCCCTTGTTTGAATTTGTCAAAAAGTCCCATCGTGATTTCCAAGGTAAGAATCGCGAGAAAAATGGTAATTAGGATTTACCACGGAGTCACGGAGAACACGGATTTTTTCGTTCTCGTTCCTAAGCTCTGTTTGGGAACGAGGAATGTTTTTTGGCGCTCGCGCAAGCGTCTTCATCCTGCAAATCCTGTCCTAAAAAACTCCGTGTCCTCCGTGACTCCGTGGTGTAGTCGTTCGAACCTAGCTCCAGATGGCTAAACGGTTATGTGTTTTGAATTTCAAACTTGTTTCGGATTTCGAGCTTTTCTTAACAGCTACTCATCCCGCGAAGGGCGTGCCTGCAAAAAGCGATCGAGGATGCCGTTGACGAATTGGGCTGATTGGCCGCTGCCAAAACGCTTGGCCAACTCGACCGCTTCGTTGATGGCCACTCGGCCTGGGGTGTCGGTGTAGAGAATCTCATAGGCTCCCAGCCGGAGGACGTTGCGGTCGGTGGTGGCCATCCGGGGCAGGCTCCAATTGGAAGCGGTCGCCTCGAGCATCGAATCGAGTTCGCGATGGTTGCGGCGGACGCCTAGGATCAAGCTTTCCGCGAAATCGACCAGCTCGTCGGCCTTGAGTCGGGCGACTAAAAAACGACGCACCACCTCGTGCGATTCAGGCGGATTGACGTCGTCCTGGTAAAGAACCTGAAGGGCGACTTCTCGGGCTCGGCTGCGACGCGACATGGTGCGGGGTACTTTGAGGGAGGGAGTGGTCGACCGCGAGCATGTTATAGCAGGCTTGATAGCCGTTGCATCAGGCCAACCATTTCGAGCGCCGCGGTCGCGCTCTCTTGGCCTTTATTTCCTACGTTGCCGCCTGAGCGATGGATCGCCTGTTCGACCGTGTTGCAAGTGAGCACGCCAAACGTGACCGGCACGCCCGAGGCCAGCGAGGCCTCGGTCAGCCCGAGACTCACAGCTCGATTGATGTGTTCGTCGTGACTGGTTTCGCCGCGAATCACTGCGCCCAAGCAGATGACCGCCGCATAACGTCCGCTGCCGGCCAGTTGTTGGGCCACCAAGGGAATTTCCCAAGCGCCAGGTACCCAAACCACGTCGATCGACTCATCAGCCATGCCGGCTGCCGTGAGCGTGGTCACCGCGCCGTCGAGCAACTTCGACGTGATCGATTCGTTATATCGGGAAACCACGACGGCAAACGACGCCGTGGCGTCAGGCTGCTCGGCTTCAAGTAGGCGAGGCACGTTCTGTTCCTTTGTTAGTGGTGAGTGGTAGGTGGTTAGTGGTTAGTGGTTAGATTCGAATCGACCTGGACTTTCATTCGTTTCAAACTTACTCGTTGCTGCTAGTAGCAGCGGTCGGTGACCGCTCGCGAAACATTTGTTTTCATACATTACCCTGAAAAACAGTGTTTTTTGGATTCTCGTTTTTGGCCAAAATCAAGCAACACCACCTACCACTCACCCCTCACCACCTACCACCTTATCCGTCCTTCATGCTCATCAAAAACTCGGCATTGGTCTTCGTTTTGCCAAGTCGGGTGGTCAACAATTCCATGGCGTCGGGCGGGTTCATGTCGTTGAGCACGCGCCGCAACATGCATACCCGACGGTATTCCTCTGGGTCGAGCAGCATCTCTTCGCGTCGTGTGCCGCTCCGATTGATGTCGATTGCCGGCCAGATGCGTCGGTCGACCAACGCGCGGTCGAGCACAATTTCCTGGTTGCCGGTCCCCTTGAACTCTTCGAAAATCACCTCGTCCATTCGGCTGCCGGTGTCGACAAGCGCGGTGGCGATAATCGTGAGCGAGCCGCCTTCTTCCACCTTGCGCGCGGAGCCGAAAAACCGCTTGGGACGCTGTAAGGCATTCGCGTCGACGCCGCCGGAGAGGATTTTGCCGGAGTTAGGGCATTCGGAATTCCATGCCCGGGCTAGTCGTGTAATCGAGTCGAGAAAGATGACCACGTCGTAGCCATACTCGACCATCCGCTTGGCTTTCTCGCTCACCATCTCGGCCACTTGAATGTGCCGCGCGGCCGGTTCGTCGAATGTCGAGCTGATCACTTCGCAGTTCGACCCTTTGACCTGACGCTCCATGTCGGTCACTTCCTCAGGCCGTTCGTCGATCAACAGCATGATCACGTAAGCTTCGGGATAGTTGGTCAACACGGCCTTGGCCATGTTTTGCAACATGATCGTCTTGCCGGCTCGAGGGGGGCTAACGATCAACCCTCGTTGCCCGAAGCCGATTGGTACGATCAAGTCGACCACCCTCATCGAAACGTCCTCGGCGGTCGTCTCCAGGACAATTCGGGTATCTGGATGCAAGGGGGTCAGATCGTCGAACGAGACCTTTTGGGCCAGTAGATTAGGATCTTGATAGTTGAGCGCTTCGACGCGCAACAAGGCGAAGTACCGTTCATTCTCCTTGGGGGGCCGAATCGTGCCGGAAACCGTTGTGCCGGTCCGCAACCCAAAGCGGCGAATTTGGCTCGGTGAAACGTAAATGTCGTCGGGGCAGGAGAGGTAGTGGTAATCGGGGCTACGGAGAAAGCCAAAGCCGTCGGGCAAGATCTCCAAGGTTCCCTCGCCATACATCAGGCCGTTGAGCTTCACGCGTTGTTTGAGAATCCGGAAA
The DNA here is from genome assembly GCA_028289525.1 of Pirellulales bacterium. Lineage (GTDB taxonomy): Bacteria > Planctomycetota > Planctomycetia > Pirellulales > JAGQOS01 > JANQPJ01. Next base: position 959 of record JANQPJ010000234.1, on the reverse strand, counting down.
ATCAAATCCTGCTTCTTCAGCCCGTTGACGTCCTCGATCTTCTCTTTGCGAGCTTCTTCACGCAGTTGCTTCATTCCCATTCGCTGCAATTCGGCGATGTGAATGTCGCTCTGCTTGATTTTTTCATAACGCTCGTCGGCGTCGTCGATCCGACCGCCAGACTCCACCGCGCCGACGATCTCTTCAGCCAGCGACAGCGGTTCCTCCTCGCCATAGGGATCTGTGCCTGATGGTTTTTTCTCGGCAGCAGCGACATCCGGGGGAACCCCCTTGGTCTTGCGATCACTTTTGGTGTCTGACATGGTTCATGCGACTCCGTGAATGAAAAAATTTCCTAGTGCCGAACACACGGAAGGTGCCGGCGGAGGGAAGGTAGGAAAGAAAAGGATGTGAACAGTCGAGAAGAGAAGTTTGAGTCGTTCGGGTTTGATTTGCGGTTTACAAATGTTTGGAATGAGATAGCAAACGGTCCCAGAGAACTGTGACCTGACGCTCGGTGTCGATTTCTGTTTGGCTGTTGTCAATCACGATGTCGGCGGCCCTACGTTTGACATCGAGCGAGGTCTGCGCCGCTTCCCGTTCGGTGAACTCGGCTTCGTTCCAACCTCGTGCGGTGGCCCTGGCCAGCCGCAGCGGGCGAGGGCAATCGACGAAAATGACGTGATCGCACAGCCTGCGCCAACCGGCCTTGAGCATCACCGCGGCGTCGAGCACCACGGCCGGCGCTCCGGCCTGACGGGCAGCAGCAATTTGTTGTTCGAGCATCGCTCCAATGCGAGGATGGGTCAGTTGTTCTAAAAATGCCAGTTTCGCCGGACCTTTCGGCGCGGGTGCAAACACCAGCCGGGCCAGGGCACGACGGTCAATTTGGTCGTCAGCGGTAAAGATCTCGTTGCCAAACTGCTGGCCGAGCGCTTGCTGCACGTCGGGGTGCTCAAGCACCATGTGCCCAGCCTGAT
>JANQPJ010000022.1 GCA_028289525.1 Pirellulales bacterium | reverse complement strand
GCGAGCGACCCCCGCCCGCTGATTTTTCAAAAGAGACGACTTTGCGGTTTTCCTACGAAAAAGACAAAACCGATCATTTTTTCAAACGAATCAGTCGCTCTATTTCACCTCGAGCATCCGTTCCAGCGTCACCAGCGACCACTGGGCAATCTCCGGATCAACCTGAATCAGATTCACTGGTCTTCCGACGGCCAGATTTTCCAGCGACCAGCAGAGATGAGCCAAGTCGATTCGGTACATCGTCGCACACATGCAAACCACTGGCGAGAGAAAGTGGATTTCCTGTTCGGGATGTTCGGCCTTGAGCCGATTGACCAGATGCAACTCGGTGCCGATGGCCCACTGGGTTCCCGGCGGCGAGGCCTTGACCGTCTCGATGATCTTTCCCGTCGAGCCTGACACATCGGCCAAATCGTTCACCTCGCGAGGGCATTCGGGATGGACCAAAATTTTGATCCCCGGATGGCGCTCGCGGAACTGTTCGACATGAGCGGCGGTGAACATCTGGTGCACACTGCAATGACCTTTCCAGAGAATCACCTTGCTGTCGGTGAGCGCCGCTTCGTCGTTGCCACCCAGCTCGTCAGCCAACGGATCCCAAACGGGCATCTGCTCGATAGGAATGCCCATGGCCAGCGACGTGTTGCGGCCCAAATGCTGATCGGGAAAAAACAGCACGCGCTCTCGTCGGGCAAAAGCCCATTTGAGCACAGCCGCCGCGTTGCTCGACGTGCAGACAATCCCGCCGTGCCGGCCACAAAACGCCTTCAAACTGGCGGCCGAGTTGATATAGGTGACCGGCGTCACTTGTGCCGTGTCGATGACCTCGCCGAGTTCTTCCCAGGCGGCCTCGACCTGGTCGATTTCAGCCATGTCGGCCATCGAGCAGCCAGCGGCCAAGTCAGGCAAAATCACGTCGACTCGCCGGCCATCACGGGCAGCCAGGGCTTCGGCGCGGTTGGCCAAAATATCAGCCGTTTCGGCCATGAAATGAACACCGCAAAAGACGATTGCCCGGCATTCGGTGTTGGCCGCTGCTAGCTGACTCAGTTGATAGCTGTCTCCCCGCAGATCGGACAGCGCGATGACCTCGTCCTGCTGATAGTGATGGCCCAAGATCAGCAGCTCTGGCCCCATCTGCTCGCGAACGGCCTGAATCCGGGCATGCAACGTCTCATTCGACAGCGACTTGTAAGGCGCTAATTCATAGGCCGGCGAGTCGGCTGTGGTCGAAGCATGGGTGCTCATACGAAATCCCTAACTGATTTCACGAAAAAACAGTTTCAGTCGTTCCAAATTATATCGCGCATCGTGCTGTTAAGACAGGCGCTTTGGTGAGAAGCCTGGAAAACTGCAAAGTCAACAATTCTACAAAAACAGCGGTCGGTGACCGCTCGCGAAACGAGAGGATCTAGCCGTTTCGCGAGCGGCCGCCGGCCGCTGCTTTTCGACTTTGCAATCGTCCTGGGTGAGAAGTAGTTTGCCGATTCTTGGTCGAACCTTGCCGAAATATACAAACTGGGAGAACTTTGCCGACCATTTTTCCGATAACCATAGGGAGCAGAGACCGCGCAGGCTGTGTGGTCGAATCCGCCAGAAACGAGAGTCGATAGGGAATTCGAGCCGATGGCAACGCTATCACCAGCGATGGCCAGCGACATGCTGGCAGCCTGTGGCGAACAACAGGCCGAGATTGTCGACACGCTCCGCCGAGCGCTGGACAGCGAGTTTGAGTTGACTTGTCCCGAGGCGGTGCCATCGCTAAACGCGAACAAGCCGCCGGAGGAATGGGATGGCCCAGGCTTGGTCACCATATTCAAATTCGGCTCGGTTGCCGCCGTGGCAGTGTTGGCCGAGCAGTCCGGCTTGCTGCCTGATTGGTATAGCCAGCCGGACGCTACGGGGCACAGCAAGTTGTTAACCCTGGCTCAGGAGTTGGGCCTGTTGTTAATGCCTGCGGAGATGCACTCCGACGACTATTGGGCAGGTCGGGTGGAGCAGATCGGCGAATCGCTTTCGCAAGGAGGGCTGGCTAGCGATAGCGGTTGGCTGCCGTTGCAACTGAAGGTTGGTGATAAGACTGGTACGTTGCACGTCGTGTGGCCGTTAGACCGTCCGGATGAATTGATCGGCAATGCCGGACATGCAGCAAATGGCCCGATCGCCGAACCTGTCAAACGGGCTGTCCAACCTCAGGATACCGCCGATCCGTTTCGAGGCCTGCCAGCCATCTCGCGCAGTCTGCTCAAAGTTCCAGTCCCGGTGCGAGCGACGTTGGCCACCAAAAAAATGTCGATCAACGACATCGTCGGGCTGACTGCCGGTTCGATCATCAAGTTCGACAAACCGTGTGACGAATTGCTCGAGTTGGAAGTGAACAATCGCCACTTGGCCTCGGGCGAGGCGGTCAAGGTAGGCGACAAGTTTGGCATTCGCATCCGTACCATCGTGCTGCCGGAAGAACGATTTTTGCCGGCTCAGACCGTCCAGGCCAAGCAAGGGCGTTAAGTTCAACGGGTTCCCTGGTTCCGGTTTACCGGTCAGGGGTCAGGTTCTTATACTATTGAAAGCTGCGCGGACAATGGTCCCTCGCATCATCGTTTTAGGCAGGGCCTACAGGCTTCCGTTCACTCGCCTGAGGGTTCATTCACCGCGCAGCCGTCAATAGGCCTGAAATCCACATAACTTGACCGCGAGCTTTGAGACAAAAGCCTAGCTGGACAGCGCCACTTTTGAGTGCAATACAAGCCCGACGCGCAAGCGAGGGAAATACGTTACGTCTAAATTCCCTCGCTTGCGCGTCGGGCTTGTATTTCGGAGAATTCACAACAAAGTGGCGCTGTAGTACTAGTACCTTGCATTCACTTGAATTTGAGGGTTGCAAGCTTCTGTTTGCCCCTAGCCGCGACGCGACGCGTCGCCGGGGCATCACAAAAACAAATGGCATCGTCTACTAGAGCGCATTTCAAACCCATGTTACCCAGTAAATACAAGGCGCGCAGCGCTAGCAAGGGCCGAGAAATACGCAAATTCACTCGCCCCGCGCTTCGTGCTTGGATTGGTTTTGAAATGCGCTCTAGGCGTCTGTCGCTTGATCGTCGTTTCGCGTTTTGGTCACCGACCGCTGTTACCGTTTGCCCCGGAAATTTGAAACGACTGCTCTAGGAAATCTTAGTCATGGCACGCGGCCTTTTTATTACCGGCACCAATACCGAAGTCGGCAAGACCTATGTCGCTTGCTTGATTGCCCGCGCGTTGCGCCAAGCGGGTGTGCAGGTAGGCGTTTATAAGCCGGTGGCCAGCGGATGTCACGTCGAAGGAACCAACCTGGTATCGGACGATGCCGTGGCTCTTTGGGAGGCGGCAGGCCGCCCAGGAACGTTGGACCAGGTTTGTCCACAACGGTTTGCTGCTCCTGTAGCGCCTCCAGTCGCTGCGCGGCAGGAGGGCAAGTCGATCGATCTTGACTTGCTAATCACCGGCCTGCAAGCTTGGTCGACCACAAGCGAGGTCGTGTTGGTCGAAGGGGCCGGCGGCTTAATGTCTCCGGTGGCCGACGAAATGTTCAACGCCGATTTGGCCTATGAGCTAGGGTTTCCACTGGTGCTGGTGGCTCCCAATGTGTTGGGCGTGATTAATCAAACGCTGCAGACACTGATCACGGCCAGCACGTTTCGCGAGGGGCTCGACTTGGCCGGGATTGTGCTGAACGAGGTCCAAGCGACGAGCGACAGCAGCACAGCCAGCAATCGGGCTGAACTGGAAAAATATTGCGTCGCGCCGGTGCTGGCTGAAGCTGGCTGGCTGGCAGCCGAATTTTCCACGCCGGTCGCTTGGCACGATCTTGCTCAAGAGCCCCTCCAGCGGTAATCGCCGGCATATTCCTTAGAATCGGCATGCCTGTTGACTCGGAGGCTTTGCCGCAACGCATAAGCTATGTTAGCGAAGGGTGTGCCCGTTATGTGTGGGTGCGCACCTGTCTGGAAAATTCCCTACCCAGCAGGTTAAACGATGGCAAACGACACGTCACACTATGTTGCCAGAGCGCCTCGCTATGAAGTGCAAGATGGCCAGCGTCTGCAACTCACGGTGCGCAATTTAGCAGAAGATGCAGCAGAGGCGCGCGAGGTGAAGTTGGTCGACCTATCGCGACAAGGTCTCCAGGTGCAAGCGGCAGTTTTGGTTTCCGAAGGCGATCGTTTGGTAGTTGAACTGCACGATCCAACCGGCGCGACGCTCATTCAGCAACAGGCAACCGTGCGTTGGCAAAAGCCTGCTGAGCCGCTTGGTTGGCTCATTGGTTGCCAATTCACGGATGAGTTGAGTTGGGAAGTGCTTGGTGAACTCTTTTTGCATGAACTCATCGCCGCCCCTGAGGGCAAGGTCGACAAAGCCTAGGCTTTGTTTTAGACCAACAAAGCCCTTTACCAGAGCGGACGCAACCTATGTTTTGGCCAGGATCTTCCGACGAAACACGACTACGAATGATCCGGAATTGCTCTAGTATTGCGTCAAAGCATATTTTCGTGTTCTATGCCGAAGTGGCGCTTCAGGCTTCAAAGAGAAACCTCTTTTCAAGCATGGAAAAAAGCGATTTCTGCTCGGAAGGCGCTTAAATTACCACCCGAAAGAGTGGACATCAAGCCGACCTTCCCAAGACCCCAATAGCGGTCAAATGGCCGAGAGGCTATGATTCTTGTACCGATTTCGCCTGGATTGGCGCCTTGAAACTGCACCATCATGCACCATTGTGCCCCATGATGGCTGCCTGGCAAGAATTCGCGAAACCCCGAACTCTCCCGATCCCCCTGCTTTTAGCTAGACAGGCTTTTTTATGTCGACGCAAGACGATGCCAAGGCAGCCCTATTGGCCAAACTTAACAAGGCCGGAGCCAGCGGCGCCAAACCACCGGCCAAGACAAAGAATGCCCTCAGCGCGGTCGAGAAAGCGAAAATCGACAGCAACTACTTGCGCGGCGACATCAGCGACGAGCTGGTTGATGGGAACGATTTCTTTGGCAAAGCCAACATCCAGTTGCTAAAGCATCATGGAACCTATCAGCAGGATAATCGGGATGCCCGGAGCAAGGCCAAAAAGAGCGGCGCCGGCAAGGCATATAGTTTGATGGTGCGAACCAAAATTCCCGGCGGTCGTCTGACGAGCGAACAGCTGCTGGCCGAAATGGATCTGTGCGATGAGGTCGGCAACACCACGCTACGGATCACAACCCGGCAAGGGCTCCAGTTGCATGGCGTGCTGAAGCAAAACCTGCAGCGGACGATTCGGCGGATCAATGAAGTGCAGCTCTCGACGTTGGCCGCTTGTGGCGACGTGGGCCGCAACGTGATGTGTACGCCGGCGCCCTACAAGCTCGATCCGGTCCATCGCGAAATGCAGGCGTTGGCCGACAAGTTCGCCGAACACCTGTGTCCGCGAACGACGGCCTATCACGAAATTTGGCTGAGCGATCCGGAGACTGGCGAAAAAGAGTTAGTCGGCGGCGGTGCCAACGGACACGAGATTGAACCGCTGTATGGCAAAACCTATCTGCCGAGAAAGTTCAAAGTGGCGATCGGGTTGCCTGGCGACAACAGTGTCGATCTGTATGCCAACGACCTCGGCCTGATGGCGATTTGCGACGATTTCCAGATTGTTGGCTACAACGTGCTGGTCGGCGGCGGGTTTGGAGTCACGCCAAGCGCGAAAAAAACCTACCCGGCGGTGGCCCGACCGTTGGCGTTTGTTACGCCAGACCAAGTGCTCGACGTGGCGACTGCGGTCATTGGCGTCCAGCGTGACCACGGCAATCGGTCCGACCGCAAGGTAGCTCGGCTCAAGTATACGATTGCCACGATGGGCTGGGAAACGTTTCGAGCCAAAGTGGAAGAATATTATGGAGCCAGTTTGCCTGAACCGCGAGCGGTGTCGGTCTTTGGACACGACGATGGCATGGGCTGGCATGCCCAAGGCGACGGGCGATGGTTTTATGGCCTGAACGTTGAAAACGGGCGTATTCAGGATACCGGCTCGATGCAGCTCAAAACGGCGTTGCGTGAGATTTGTTCGACGCTGGCCCCTGAAATTCGCCTGACTGCCCATCAGAGCATCCTCTTTGCCGACGTGGCCGAAGCGGACAAATCGCGGCTCGAAGAGATTCTGCGTCGCCATGGGGTCAAGCTGACCGAAGAGATTTCAAATGCCCGACGGTGGTCGATGGCCTGCCCGGCGATGCCTACCTGTGGGCTGGCGGTGACCGAAAGCGAACGGGCACTGCCAGGGGTGATCGACCAACTGGAGGGCGAACTGGACCGTCTGGGGTTGGCCGACGAACAATTTACAATCCGGATGACTGGGTGCCCGAACGGCTGTGCCCGGCCTTATAATTCCGACGTCGGCCTGGTCGGCAAAACGGCCGGCAAATACACTGTCTTTCTCGGCGGCAGCGTGCTCGGCCATCGACTCAACACGCTCTACAAAGACTTGGTGCCCAGTGACCAAGTGGTGCCAACCTTGGTCGCGGTGCTCGAATACTTCAAAGCAGCGCGAGAGTCAGGCGAATCGTTTGGCGACTTTTGCCACCGCAAGGGGACCGACGATCTGCTAGCCCACTGTGACGAAGACTCGACAGGCGGTTAACGATCTGCAGGCGGATAGTTGTCTTCGCGTTCGAGTTGGCGTGCATCGCTCAACAACCGGTCGGCCAGCCAACGAACATCGTCAGCCCGATCGTTCAGTTGCTGAGCCCGTAGTCGCTTGGCCGTTTGCTGCAAAGTGCCGGCCGCCTCGCGCAAGACGCTCACCGGCGAAGCAGCTTCGGCCTGGGGCAACGGGGCATTGGGCTGCATGAGCCGTTGAAGTGCCTGTTGAAACTGAGGCGATTGCATTTGGGCACGGCCATTGAGCAGGCGACGCAAGCGCATGATCTCTTCGATTTGCCCGGCCCCGTCGGCCGCTTGGACCACAGGTGGTGGCGACGTCGCGTCCTCCGCAGGCGCTGGGTCGCTCCCTGCCGACAGTCGGGCGACCGCGATACAACCGGCCAACACCGCAGCCGAACGGAGCAACAGGCCTGCTGGTGTCGTGAATGGGCTCATGGAATCTAGGCCTCCGTGCAAACGCTGCACAACCCGTGGCAATCCGGCCAACAATACAGCGTGCAGCGGCCACGATTATAGCGATTTGCGCGCCATCGCACCAAGGCCGATCTGCTAGCAATGCCGGCGCGCATAAGTGTCTCGTGGTCGCCAAGACGGACATTGACACCAGGGCCGTTGGTCGAGATAATCCCGCCCGCTGTAAGCTGGCCATCTGCGCTTCGTAAATAGATCAGCTAGGCTGTGTGCAAGGTTGGTATTGCGCCAAAGCGTATTTTTAAAGCCTGAAGCGCCAGCGAAAGAACTCGCGGTATCGTTGTACAATTCCTTCGCTAGCGCTTCAGGCTTTAAGGAAAAATCACTTCTTCAGTCTCGTTCCCAAGCTCTGCTTGGGAGCGAGAAAAAAGCGTCTACCCTACAATCTAAAATCTAATTGGAACAAAGCACTAGAGCAATTTCGGATCATTCGTAGTCGTATTTCGTCCGAAAACCTCGGCGAAAACTAGGTGTCGTCCGCTACGGTAAAGAGCGACTCGCTCTAGGCT
>JANQPJ010000020.1 GCA_028289525.1 Pirellulales bacterium | reverse complement strand
TGCAAAGTCGTTTTTTTGAAAAAACAGCGGTCGGTGACCGCTCGCGAAACGGCTGAATTTTTCTGTTTCGCGCTTTGGCCGCCGGCCGCTGCTTTGGTGGAGTGGAATCGACGGCTTTGCAGTCTTTCCGGCGATTAAACCGACGATTTTCGCTGATTTCTGGTCAGAATCGAGCTCCCACACCCGGCCCCTCAGGATCGACCTCAATCGCGAACCGTGTCGGCTGTGCTCCGGTGGTGGCGAGCCGGCAGGTGCGGTCCCGGCGGGCCTGAGGCCACATGGTCCATCGACTCGCCAAAATAATATTTTCGCGCCTCGGGATTTTGCAGCACCTCGCTCGGATGGCCATGGCACAACACTTGACCAGCCCGAATCACATAGCTGCGATCGGTGATCTCGAGCGTTTCGCGCACTTGGTGATCGGTAATGAGAATCGAGATGCCTTTGGCGCGCAGGTCGCGAATGATTCCCTGAATGCTGTCGATTGTGACTGGATCGATGCCGGTGAACGGCTCGTCCAACAGAATGATCCTAGGATCGGAAACCAGACAGCGGGCAATCTCCAACCGGCGCCGCTCGCCGCCAGAGAGCGACATGGCTTTGCTTTTTCGCAGTCGAGTAATGCCAAACTGTTGCATCAGGTCGTCTGTCCTGGCGCGACGGGTCTTACGATCCATGCCTAGCATTTCCATCACGGCCAACAGATTTTGCTCGACCGAGAGTTTACGAAACACACTCGACTCTTGGGCCAGATAGCCCATCCCACCGTCGCGTGCCCGGCGGTACATCGGCCATCGGGTAACGTCCACGCCACTCAGTTCGACCTTGCCGCTCTCCGGTTCGACCATGCCACAGGTCATGCGAAAGGAAGTGGTTTTGCCAGCTCCATTGGGGCCCAGCAAGCCGACGATCTCACCTTCGCGCACTTGAAACTCGACGCCATCGACGACTCGACGTCGGCCGTACGACTTGACCAAACCTTGGACGTTCAAAATCAGATTGGACATCGGGTCTGACTTTCGATCAGGCAGATCAGGATTCCACAAGGCGTCAGGAATCAAACACCCATGGCAAGGCGGCTTAACGCACCAGCCCCATATCGGCAAAGTTCGGAAAAAGCGGGAACGGCACGTTGACGTAAGGTAGCCGATCCCAGGAATGGGGCCAATAGATACAAATCGCTTTCCCGATGAGCAGTTTCCGGGGTACAAAATGGGAAATCCCGCCATCTTGTCCCCAAAGACGGCTGTCTTTGCTAAAGGGGCTGTTGTCGCCCAGTACAAAAAATTCGTCGGCAAGCATCTCGAACCGCACCGTGCGGCGATTTTCAAACACGTCCCACTGACTCGGATCGGACAGGAAATAACGCAGCCGTTCACGACTCAGCTTGGCAAGCGGCGGCTCGCTCACATCGTAATCGGTGATCGGCCGGCCACGGGCACCGGCCTCGTCGGCAATGTAGTAGATGTCGCGAAACACCTGAAGCCGGTCGACTTGCAAGGCCACTCCAGCGCTGCCCACACCGACCGGAGCCAGATCGCCAGGGTCGTCGGGCGAAGCCTTAGGCCGCCGGCCATTGTCTGCTTCATAAGGTATCTGGGCCAGCACTTCTCCGTCGCTCCAAAGCAGGAGTTGGTTGTCAACGTTGGCATACGCGAGCCGATACGTTCCCGGTCCCTGCAAGCCCGATTTGGCCGCGCCCAGCGGCTGGCCGTCCTGGGTGAATTCGATGTCTCCGCTAGCCACATTGATCGCACATTGAAAGTGAATGCCCCCTTCGATCAAGTCGAGCAACAGGCGGCCCGAGTCGCTTTGCACCTGAACATCAGCCTGAAGAATCAAATCGCCCACCCAATGGAGCCCTAGCTTCCCGGCCTTGTTGTACTCGGAGCCATTACGAGCTTCTTCTCGAGTGACAAACGTGTTGTAGGCATAGAAATCCGTGATCAATTGCGGGCGCACCTCGTGATCCGCAGGCAAGGGCCCTTGTCGCACGAGCTGCCAGTCTTGTTCGCTAGGCGGCAAGTGATGATAACGCAACCAACGAGCGCCGCCGGGAGCCTGCGCGATTGAAAACGTCTGCCTGGCAGTTGCCTGATCGGTTACTTGAACCGCGGCCTGCCAGCCGCCGTTGGCATCGACTGCTTGCCAACGCAACGGCCAATTCCGCTCGTAGAGAATTTTGGGAAGGTAATGTGTATCGGCGACCGCTTGCTTCATGGCCCACACCTTGTCAGGCGGTTTGCGGGCAATTTGGCGCGGGCGGCCTGCCTTGGCTTCGGCCAGCGAGCGCGTGTAGACGTCGCCTTGACGAATCATCAAATCCTCATTCGGCAAACCGACCAGGCGTTTGATGTAGTTCATTTTGGTGTCGCCAGGATACTTAAACACGATCACGTCCCAACGGCGCGGTTCGGAAAACTCATAGACAAATTTTCCCACCAAAATGCGGTCGCCGTTGTACGACTTGCTGTGCGCCCCGGCTACACGCTCCGCGTCCTGAGCAGCACGCTGGTCGAGATGAGGGTCGACGGTCATCGGATAGCGACACATCGGGCAAACTACCCGAACCACCTGGCGTTGATTTTGGTTCTGACGCGCTCGAGCATCGACCTCGGCGCTAGCACTCGACTGATAACGAAACCCACACTGGGGGCAGTGGACATCTTTATGACGTCCCTGCAGCGTGGGGGCCATCGAACCGGTGGGAATGACAAACGCCTCGGCCTCAAACGTCCGAAACAAAAACGCCAGAATAAACGCGATGGCAATCGACTCGATCGTTTCGCGAACATTCCGCGACCGCTGGGCCACAACGTCGGCCGACGATGAACGCTTGCCTGGCTTGGACCGCCCTGGTGACTTGGAAGATTTTTTCTTGGCCATTAATCTCGCGTCTAACCACTTTTATCACAAACCGTGTCTGCCGACCCCCTGATCTGGGGTGCCAAGAGACAAAATAACCATACGACTTCTAAAGAATATAGCGAATCTCGGGCGTTTCAGATACTTCAGTCGCCGCGCGTGTCTGGCCAGATTTGCTGGCAGCTGCCAATCCCTCTTGGTTTCAGCACAGAGTACAAGCACGAAGCGCAAGCTTTGAAGTTGCGCATTCCTAGTTGGCCTGTGTCACTTTGTTGTGAATTCTTGTATTTGAGTGGTTTTCAAAACACCAGAAATATCTGCCACACACCACTTCTGTCAAAGTGAACCCCTGCTGACGATTTGCTATTCATTGGAAAATAGCCGCGACCGGGCACGTCGCCGGGATTCGTGAACCTTCAAGGAACCGCCTTGGCACTACAATAGGTCCATTGTGCACCAGCCGGTACGAGCGGTATTGGCGTGTTTTTCACCAATGTTTTCCAAGATTCGCTTGCCGTGCGAGATGGCCTTTAAGTTTGCGCTGTTTTTCCACAAAACCCCAATTACCTAAGGGGCCCAGGTGTCAGCCTCCGATATCGAAAAGCAGACCCACAACACGCGTTCCCGCCGCTACACCGCTTGCCTCGTCGTCTGACCGTTTGAAGCGTGGTAATTCGTCACACTGCTTACAAGCGCACCACGACGGGTGCAGTTCTGGTTCAACATATCCTGGAGGAAACCTCGCATGAAACGCACGTGTTTCACTCTCACTGCCAGTTTGCTTGCTTCGCTCGGCTGTCTACTGCC
>JANQPJ010000227.1 GCA_028289525.1 Pirellulales bacterium | reverse complement strand
TGACCTTGATTGCACCAATAGCCGTCGAGCGTCGGGGTCGCTTTGAAAGAAAAGCCGGTGGCCGCTGGCGCCGGTGCGGCAGGAGCTATGGGGGGCATGTTGGACAACCCGGCTGGCGTGCCCACACGCACCTGGAACTTGCCATCGGACAGTTTGGCATTCAGGTTCCCCACCTCCACACGAATCAACTCTCGATTGATGACCTCAACCGCCGCTGAAGCGTCTTTCCCCGCAATAGCGTCTTTCTCCGCAATACTGTGGGCTTCATAGCCTCCAACAATCACGTGCGTGAGCGTGGGGTGGAAATTCTTGCCGGTCAGGAAGAAATAGGCCTTCGCGTCAGCGCCAGTGCCAGCTTCCAAATACTCCAGCCCATAGTGTCCGGTGATGCGTGGTCGCAATTCGCGATCCCCCCGATCGAATAAGCCCTTGCCGCTTTGCTCATATTCGTACGGGATGTTTACCAGATGGGTTTGCATGCCAAGCATCTGCTCAAGCTGCTCAACCCGACTAATCATGCGCTGGTAGTCGCCAGGCCGGTAGCAGTGTTGGTTGCGCGCTTCGCCAAGACACATTTTGAGTTGGTGTACACGGCCGCCTTGCGCGAGCATTTCCTCATAGCTGCGTTTGGTGACTCCAGGTCGAGTCAGTTTTTCCCAATTCGTCGTGACGTCAAACGACACCTTGGTGACAAAGCTAGGCATGGCGACCAACACTTCGCACTCGCGAACGCCTGGCTCCAGGTTGCGATGTTTCTGGTCGTAGCGTTCGGTCGGACCAGTCGACCAGATCATCCGCGCCAGAGCCCCGATATTGGTCGACTCGGTGGGCGGGGTTTGAATACGGGGATAGAAATACCAACCAAACGTGTCATCGCCATGCGAGAACCCAACCACGGTTCGGTTCAGGGCGATCGTGGCTTCGTCCAACGCTAATTGGCGGCTCAGGGCGACGCGGCCCTGAGTATTGATGCGTCCTTTGGCGACCCCATAGGCCAAGGCCAGTTGCAACTCGCGGCGACGGCTGAAGGCGTCATACGCATTTTGCTCTTCAACCTGAGGGTCGAGCGTAAAGACATGGAGCGGAAATGCCTCGCGAATGATGGTTTGCCAAAGGTGGACTGCCTGATCACGAGGATCTTCCGGCGTCGGGGCAATAAACAGACTGGCCACACCTGACTTGGCAAGCAGGTAGTCCTCGTTGGAAACCTTGCCTTTCAAACGCAGTTCTTCCACGATCTTCGTAAGGTTGTAATTGAGCATTCCTGCACGGAGTCCCAGCAACCAACTCACCTTGCCGATTCGCCAGCGTTCCTGCTGTTCGGCCGGATCTTTGATGTCACAGAATTGCCACGATTCGAACCAGGCCTCTCGACAATGCTTGAGAGAGTCGTACTCGCCTCGACCAAAGTAATTCACGGCCGAATTCAGCGTTGCTTCGTGCAAACGATAAAGATCTTTCTGTTCAACCACATTGTGCACGTATCCGAGATAACCGAACAGCCACTCGCGGAGATCGTGTAAGGTTGGTTTTTCTTTGCCTAGAATTTCTTGCGCTGCGATCCGCAAAGCAACCGTCGACTGGCCATAGGTCAACGCGTGTTGAGACATTTTTGACGGCGAATTCGAGGGGCCCGGCGTGGGCAAGGTAAGCGGTATCGCCTTGGTAAACGTTCTTTGCTGCAAATCGTACTGAGCCTGGAGAGCCTGCTCGATCCACAGGATATTGGATTTCTTTTTTGTCTGGTCAAAAGCCTTGCGAGCCTCTTCTAGTTGTTTGCGAAATTTTGGCGGCACAGAACACTTCATGGCTGCGATGGCCGCATGCGTTGAGAGATCTTCATGCTCATCCGGCTTGAAAGCACTTGCGTTGCGGAGCGCATCTCGATACTTGATAGCATCTTTCAACTCTTTCTCTGAAACCTCAGGCTTCCCCCAGTCGGCGAGTAGATAGATTGCCATCTCTTCGACCGCATCGGCAATCATCAGCTTAGGAAACGTATACTTTAAGTGCGCCGCATCGACCTCGAGTTGGGCTCGCAGGTTGGCGATCGCGGCGTAGCCTTCGCTGGTTTCGCGGCCAGGCAACACCGAGACCGGAATGCGGAATTTGTACAAGCCATACCCGGCGGCACGGCTGTTGTCGTCGCCCATGTGTCGGCGGCGCAGCGCCTGGCAAACATCCACGTAGGTGGCGTGTTGGCGGGCTAGTTCCGTAGGCTCCAAACCGATGGTCGCCTTGCTAGGCGCGGCCGCGGCCTTTGCCCGGCTAATCAAGCCAAACGATTCGACGTTTTCGATGTCAATCAAGTTAACATCGGGAGCCGCGGGGGTGTCAGTGCCTTCGTCGAGGGCAGCGGCCAGGCTTGCCTGAGCCTGCAGGTCCATCTGGTCACTACGGGCAATGTATGCTTGCAAGGTTTCGTCAAATTTGGTGGTGCGCTCGGCCAGAATCTGATCGAACTCTTGCAACGAGTGCATTAAATTGCCGTCGCCCCAAACATCGGGGGTTTTGACCGTGATCGTGCCGTCGCGCCGCAGATCGTCTTCGATCGCCGTGACCTCACGGGCGAGCTCCATCACGGCATCATTTTCATAGTCGGCGTGCCGATCGGGGTGGCGACGCCCAAACACCGCATCGCGTAGATCGCCATGCCCGGCATTCGGGGCCAGGTGGCGATGCTGACAGCCACCGCCCAGGCAGCAGAGGAGCATCGAAACAAGCAGCAAACGTCGTCCATGACTTGGCATTGAAAGATCCTTTAAGGCAAAGAATTAGGTGGACGAATTTCCAGCAATCCATCGCTGGGAATTTGTCCTCCATACGAGTGGCTGTGTAAACCAATCGGCTATTCGTAGGGTAACAGCAGTAGGGATTTTGCCACCTTTAGGGGCAAACGCCCTGCTAGCAAGGTCCGGTCGTACCGCTTATTCCGATTAGTGAAGCGCGTTTTTGTGTGCCCGACGACGCGTCGCGTCGCGGCTAGGGAGCAAACAGAAGCTTGCAACCCCCAAATTCGGAGGAAATCGCGCGCGACAAGCTGGTCAGGGCGTAAGCACTGGTTCCGGCGGGCGGCCGCTTTGCCAGACCATGCGATGCGGGATGCTAAACGTCTGGCGAGGATGGAGATTGGTTTGGCCAAGCACTGGCGAATGGGCCGTGACGCGAATGATGTTTTCGCGCGGCGCGAACTCCAAAATCCGCAGCCAGCCGTTGCCTCCGTTTTCGAGCTGCTGGTAGTTCGTCAACAACTCGTGCACCAGGTTGCCGCGAAGGCCTTCGCTCTGTCGATAGGCCACTCCAGCCGCATGGCCACACACGACCATGAAAATGTTGCGGTGATGACAAAGCAGCTTGTGCCACATCGCCTCACCAGAGTTGCCTGACACGCCGTATTGTTTGTCGAGGCTGGTGTAGCGTTCGCCGTTGCGGCGCAGGTAGGCATGGGTAGCCACGATCACGCGATGGTTCGGGTGGGCCGCAATGGTTCGATTCGCCCAATTTAAGGCGAAATCCGAAGGGGCGAATTCCAGGCTGAGCACCAGATACTGGTGGCGACCGCCTGAGAAAAAACAAAAATTGTTGTCGTTGCGGCCATCGAGATTGCCGCCATACCACGGTTCGTCCTCGTAACGCCAACTACCAAAAAGGCGGTTAAACCGTCCTGTGTTGCGAAACAGACGGCCTGCCCGAAACGGCATGTCATGGTTGCCTGGCACCATGCTATAAGGCACGTGGCCGTCGAGAATACTCATCGCCCGATTGGCGTTTTTCCACTCTCGATTGGTGTTCAGATGGACGATGTCGCCCAGGTGAATCACGAAGCGAATGTTGCGTTCGGCCGCCTGGGCTCGGACCCATTCGGTTTGGGCGTCGTAGCGTTCGGGAAACCGCAGGCTGTAATACTGAGTGTCTGGGAGCAACACGACCGAAAACGGCCGATCATCTACGGCAGACGGTTCCGCCTGGGCCGACGTTTGCCGGCCGTGGAGCAGAAGCGCGCCAAGCAGCATCACCCAAATCGGTTTGAAGCATCGGAGCATGGCGAATGCTAGGGGGCAAGAGTGCATTAGCGCTTTGTCTCAAAACCGTCTGAAAGCCTGAAGCGCAAGCGAAGGAATCGTTTGGCAGAAATTCCTTCGCTTGCGCTTTTTGAACTTGCGCTTCAGGCTTCAAATTTTGTCACGCAACTGGTCTTGAGACAAATCTCTAGAGCCAAACGACATCCACAAACGGCAAAACAACAATATAGCCGGGAGCCATGCTGGTCACAAATCGTGGTGATCGCAAACACATCAAGGTGACACTTTCTCTGTTTCGCGAGCGGTCACCGACCGCTGTTCTTTGTAAAACAGGCGATTTGCAATCCTTCTGTCAATGAGACAGTAGAATTGCGATGTTGCCATGGGATGTCAAAGCAGCGGTCGGTGACCGCTCGCGAAACAGAGAAAACCTCGCCATTGCACGTCTTGCTGGCGGCGCCAGACTTTCTCGCAAATGCGCTCTACAGACTGCCTGGCCAATGAACGTGATTACTCGACTCAAGCCCTGCGTTCACGTACGATAGAGAGGCAGATCGCTACGAATTCATTGAAGAAGCCGAGAAGAGGAGGGTTGCCATGACCAGTCGCAAGGCCCAATTGTGTTTGGCGGTTGCGGCAGGCTGCCTAGCAGCCATTAGCTTTCCAACCAGCGCTAGCGCCGAACCTGGCCGTTTGCAACTGCTGCCTGGCTACCAGCACGTTCGCCTACAAGGCATCGACAGCATCGTTGGCGAGATCGTGAAACCGGATGGCCTGAGAATCAGCTACGAGCAAGGCATGCTTCCCAAACCCGGCCAGCCAGAGGTCGGCGGCATGTTTCGCGATGGAGCCAAACACATGCCCAAGGCCAAACGCCTGTGGTATCGCGAACAAACCGTGCAAGGCCAGAGGGTGCATCTGGCAATGCGCAACGACGAGTGGTTGATCGTCTCGTTCCCCCAGGCAGGCATGAATTTCAGCGCGAAGATCGAATCGCCTGAACAACTGGTCGACGCACTGTTGATGATTTTGACCTACGCCCAATGAGCCAAGTCAGCAGGCTACTGTCCAAAGAGATCTGGAAATTCGCGAGCCAGTGTAAAGGTCGTCTGTAGATTCCGACCGCTGAAATAATGGGTAAGGCCCCAGTCGTTCGAGTCCATCGGCACGTCGATCGTCACGGTAATCTCCGGCGTGTCGAATCTGATCACCGTCGGCTGAACGTCGACCGTGGCATTGACGACCGAAACCGCTCGTAGCAGCGAGTTGACTTCGGCTTTAACATCGGCAACGGTCGCCCCAGGCACGATGCCAGCTCGGGCACCTTCATAGGCCGCGTTCTGCATCGTGTTGCGAATCAGATGGACGCGTGAGAATTCGACCATCGCGAAAAAGACCAGAAACAGCACCGGGGCGGTCAGCGCAAACTCGACTAGCATCGCGCCGCGACGATGTCGACGCCGTGCTGAACGCGGGCGCTTCCCGGAACGTTCTGACGTCTGTAGGCTCATCGGTGGCTGGTTCCTATTGGATGTTGACTAAAGCAAGTTGCTTTTTACCGTAGCGGACGCGACCTAGTTTTTGCCGAGATTTTCCGACGAAACAACGATACGTATTTTGGTAATCTGCTCTAGAGCGTATTTCAAAACCGTGTTATTCATGGAAATACAAGCCCGCAGCGCTAGCAAGGGTCGAAAAATACGCGAATTCACTCGGTCAACGTGACTAACATACTCAGGGCGATTTCGCGAAAAATTTGCTCCAAGGCAACGGCATCCGGCGCGTGGTAATGGTTTCCTCCCCCGGCGCTGGACACGTCGATCATTTGTTGCTGGTCGGCGCCAGAAGCAAACGTGATTGAATGCACAATAATATCCTGGTTGGCAGCCTGTCGGGCGGCAGCGACCGGATTGCCAGACGTGTTGCGGCCATCGGTCATCACGATCATGGTCTTGACAGCCAACGGTCGCGAAGTGGCCGAATCGGTCAAAACGTCGATCCCCTTTAAAATTCCATCGGCAATTTGGGTGTTGCCGTTAAATGGGCTGGCCGTGATCGCCTGGACTGCCTGATCGACGCTGGACAGATTCGGGGTCAAGAATTGGTTGATCTCGGAGGCCAGGTTGTTATGGTCACAATGTCCATTGAAGTTGCTCGCGTAGGAAACCAGGCCAACGTGTTCCGGTTGTCGCGTGGTGCCTAGAATCCGAGTGAATTCCAGTAGAGCCGCTTCCAAGGCGATCCAGCGGCTCGTCGGGCTAGGCGGCAAACAGAACGCGGGATCGCTTACGTGCATGTAGTGCACCGTCGAATCGACATCTCTTTTCATCGAGGTCGACCGGTCGACAACGATGCAAATGTCGCGATCCAAACGAACGACCGTGGCATCTTGAATTGGCTGAAAGTCGGCCACTCCGGCGAACCGCCCCAAGAACAACGGAATGCTGCCTGACGGTGCGTCTCGCGTGCGCCGCCCGGTTACCTGAAGACTGTTGGTCGGGGTGCCGCCGGGGATAAAGAGCCAGGTACCGTTTGGCTGACGCTGCGAGCTGCCCAACGTGATGTCGCTATCTTCTAGCAACAGTGGCTGTTGGGCCACCATGTTTTGGGCAGCGACCGCCTTGGCCGCGCGGACGGCCGCAGCCGGGTTTTGTTCTCGCGCCAGGGCTTCTCCGCCAGCTCGGGCGGCAGCGTCCGTGGCAATGCGTAGCTGGCTTCGAGTAAGTTGCATATAACCAACATCGACCGAAAATGCGGCTGCGAGAATAAAGATGCCCATCATCACGGCCACCAACACCACAATCGCACCGCGA
The DNA here is from genome assembly GCA_028289525.1 of Pirellulales bacterium. Taxonomy (GTDB): domain Bacteria; phylum Planctomycetota; class Planctomycetia; order Pirellulales; family JAGQOS01; genus JANQPJ01. The sequence continues at coordinate 1,153 of JANQPJ010000227.1, read as the reverse complement.
CGGTGATGGTAGCGTGGCCGAGCCTTTCGTGTTTCAAGCGTGGTCATTCGCATGATGCATTATTCTCGAATCATCGTGGTGGTAGCAGACAAGGTTCGCCCATTGAAAAATTGCTGGGGAAGAATCGCATTCGCGTCACAGGGCGCGGTGACGGTAACGCGAATCGGAGTTCCTGACGGAAGTCGGGCGATGTTGGTCGGGTTGATCGTAACCGAGCCGCCCATCGCGTTTCGGGCTGTGAGTAGCCGCTCTGCTCGGGCAATCGCTTCGGACGAAGTGGCACCATTCTGAATCGCTAGCCGAGCCCCTTCATAGCTGGAAACCGCCAAGGTTTGGTTCAAAAACACCATGTTCGAACACTCGAGCGACCCGAGAAACAACAGCAACAACACCGGCAAACAAATTGCCAACTCGGTCACGGCCGCTCCGCGACGGTGCTTCACGGGAACCAATTTGGTGGCATGCAAGCTCATGACGATCCTTAATCCTAGCAGACAACGACTAGGCGTCGACCAATTCCAGCGGTGCGTCGTGCGGAGGGTCTGCTTGACCACCAGGATCGCGATTCGCTTCAAGGCGGGCTGCAATGGTGTTGAAATTCGTCGCCGCGTCTTGCCAAAAATCGTGCTGGCGAAAGCGGATCGGAGCAACCGGCTTGCCTGCCGCCAACTCGTCGAGCGCACGCCGCAGCTTGGCCACCGGGCCGGTAAATCGATGGCTCAGTTTGAGCAGATCAAAAATAAAGGCCGGCAACATCACCAGAAACACGATCGTGAGCGGGGCGTAACGGCTCCAGATTTCATCAAGATGGGCAGTCAGCGGACGCTCGAAACCGCCTGTGAACACTTGCATCGTGAACACAAGTAAAAAAGAAACCACGGAGAAGAATACCCAATGCCGAACCGCCTGGTAGAGCAGAGCGCCTTGGACCGAGGAATCGACAAATCGTTGCTTGCGTTTGATTGTTGTCATCTCTAAGCCAGTGAGGTCGCGTGTGTAACATGCGGCGCACGTTCTAGAGAAATATAGTTCGGGTTTCCATCAGCGATGGCGAGCTTCCTCCCTATTTGGATCGGCCAAGCAGTGAATGCTTAACGATTATTCTGGATATGCTGGAAGGGCCACGAACTTGGCTTATAAAAACAGCGGACGG